>DVHT01000033.1 GCA_018711885.1 Candidatus Choladousia intestinipullorum
AAGTGACCTTCGATGCGTCACAGGTGTATGATTTCGGGTTGGAAAGGACGAAAGATATGAAAATCCTGATGCAGCAGTTCGGCACGGAGCCGGAGCGCGGCAGGAAACACCAGATTGAGGTGAATGTGACAAATACGGACCGGGCATTCGGAACAATCTTCGGTTCTGAGATCACGAGAAAATATCCGGAAGGACTGGAGGAGGATACGTATACGGTCAAATGCCGCGGCGCAGGCGGGCAGAGCTTCGGAGCTTTTATCCCGGCCGGGCTGACGCTTGAACTGATCGGCGATTCGAACGATTATTTCGGGAAAGGGCTCTCAGGAGGAAAGCTCATCGTCTATCCGCCGTCATCTGCTGCATTTAAGCCGGATGAGAATATTATTATCGGAAACGTGGCGCTCTACGGCGCGACGAGCGGAAAGGCATTTATCTGCGGAGTAGCTGGGGAACGTTTCTGCGTGAGAAATTCCGGCGCGGTCACGGTCGTGGAAGGCGTCGGAGACCACGGATGCGAATATATGACTGGCGGAAGGGCAGTGATCCTCGGAAAGGTCGGCAAAAATTTTGCGGCCGGTATGAGCGGCGGAATTGCATACGTCCTCGATGAGGACAGCGACCTCTATACAAAGGTCAACAAAAATATGGTGTCCATTGAAAAGATCACGTCCAAATACGATGTCCAGGAGTTGAAAGAACTGATCGAAGAGCATGTACAGTGTACGGGCTCCAATAAGGGCAGGACGATCCTGGAGCATTTCGGTGAATTCCTGCCGAAATTCAAGAAGATCATACCGCATGAGTACAATAACATGCTGATGACGATTGTTCAGATGGAAGAAAAGGGGCTTAGCAGCGAGCAGGCCCAGATCGAGGCATTTTATGCCAATACGGCAGCACAGGAAGAATAGGAGGAGGCGGGAAATATGGGAAAACCGACAGGATTTTTGGAATACCGGCGTGAAAATGCGCAGGAAACAGAACCAAAAGACAGGATTCAGAATTTTAATGAATTCCATACGCCTCTTTCGCTGGAAAAGCAGCGCTTTCAGGGGGCGAGATGCATGGCGTGCGGCGTGCCGTTCTGCCAGGCGGGCACCATGATCGCCGGAATGGCTTCCGGCTGCCCGCTGCATAATCTCGTTCCGGAATGGAATGACCTCGTCTATCTCGGCAGATGGGAGGAAGCATACAAAAGGCTTACGAAGACGAACTGTTTTCCGGAATTTACGTCGCGCGTCTGCCCTGCTTTGTGCGAGGCGGCCTGCACGTGCAATCTTGACAGCGAACCGGTGGCGACAAAAGCGAACGAGCGCGCGATCATAGAATATGCATTTGAGAGCGGCCTTGTAAAACCGCATCCGCCCAAAGTCCGTACCGGGAAAAAGGTGGCTGTAGTCGGCAGCGGCCCATCCGGTCTGGCGGCAGCGATGCAGCTGAACAAACGCGGCCATCTGGTGACAGTATATGAGCGGAACGACCGGATCGGCGGTCTGCTGCGCTACGGCATTCCGAATATGAAGATTGATAAAAAAATCATCGACCGCAGGATCGCGCTTATGGAGGAAGAGGGAATCTCGTTTGTTACGGATACCGACATCGGAGTGACCCTTCCGGCAGAGAAACTTCTGAAGAATTACGATGCTGTTCTCCTGTGCTGCGGCGCATCCAACCCGAGAGATATTTCCGTCCCGGGCAGAGAAGCGAAGGGGATCCATTTTGCGGTGGACTTTCTGAAAGCGGCGACGAAAAGCCTGCTGGATTCCGGGTTTAAAGATAAGAAGTACATTTCGGCAAAAGGAAAGCATGTGATCATTATCGGCGGCGGCGATACGGGAAACGACTGCTGCGGTACTTCCATCCGTCTCGGCGCAGCATCGGTGACGATGCTGGAGATGATGCCGAAGCCGCCGGTAAAACGCGCTGAGAATAATCCGTGGCCGCAGTGGCCGAAAGTCCTAAAAACGGATTACGGCCATCAGGAAGCGATTGCGCTCTATGGTCAGGATCCGCGCATTTACACGACTACGGTAAAAGAATTTATCACCAATAAAAGAGGAGAAGTCACAAAGGCAGTTCTTGTAAAGCTGGAGAGCAAAAAAGACGAGAAGACAGGACGGATGGCCATGGTTCCCATAGAGGGAAGCGAATGGACGGTGAAGGCAGATCTCGTACTGATCGCAGCCGGCTTCCTCGGCTCACAGAAGTATGTGACAGATGCATTTAAGGTGGAGCGAAATCCGCGGACCAATGTGGCGACAAAGCCGGACGGCTATCAAACGAGCGTGCCGAAGGTATTTACGGCCGGCGATATGCACAGAGGGCAGTCTCTTGTCGTGTGGGCCATCCGGGAAGGCCGGGAGGCAGCAAAGGAAGTGGATGAATACCTGATGGGCTATACAAATCTGTAAGACATTTTAGACGGAGGACCGGACAGTTCACAAAAAGAGCTGGCGGCCGCTCCGTTCTTTTTGTGTCGGAAATAACCGTTGTAGGATCGGAACAGCGGCTGTATAATACCGGGAGGAAGAACAGGCAGGGAGCTGTCACAGATATTTGATGACAGTTCCGGGAGGAAACGATGAAAAGACAGGATTATCAGGTTACGTCATGGTGCAGGAGAATGATGAAAGATCACGTAGAGGAAGGCGCGTTCTGCATTGATGCGACGATGGGAAATGGAAATGACACCGAATATCTGTGCAGGCTCGCGGGGCGGACCGGTCACGTACTGGCGTTTGACATTCAGGAAGCGGCGCTCGCGGCAACGGAAAAACGGCTGAAAGCGTCTCTTGATTACTGCAATTATAAGCTTTGCTGCGACAGTCACAGCAATATGAAAAAATATGCGGCTCCGGAATCGGCGGACTGCATCGTATTTAATCTGGGGTATCTTCCGGGAGGGGACCATACTGTCGCGACACAGCCGGAGACGACGGTTGACGCGCTCTCCCAGGGGCTTGTGCTGCTGAAAAAAGGCGGCATGATGAGCGTCTGCATTTACAGCGGGGGAGACAGCGGGTTCGCAGAGCGTGATGCAGTGCTTGATTTTCTGAAAAATCTCGACAGCCGGAACTATCTGGCGCTCGTCACACAGTATTACAACAGACCGAATCACCCGCCGGTTCCGGCTATGGTGATCAAACTGTAAAGCAAACCCCGGACAGTTTAATAGAAGCTTTATGCAATTTTTCTTGTGGTGTTCTGGTTTGCATGGTAAAATAAGCGGTAAAGCATATGATAAAAAAAGATGTACGGAGGGAAAATCCGGTATGAAGTTAGAAAAACTGTTGGAAAACGTTTCGTGGCGCTGCCTTCAGGGGAGCGTCGGCACAGACGTAAAAAGTATTATAAATGATTCCAGAAAAGTAGAAGAAGGATCGCTGTTTTTCTGTATCAAAGGAGCTGTGACAGACGGACACAGGTATGTGCCGGAGGTCATCGAACGAGGCGCGAAGGTGCTGATCGTGCAGGATGCGGTCGAAGCTCCGGCGGATGTGACGGTGATCCAGGTGGAGGATACCCGTTATGCGATGGCCCAGATTTCGGCGGCATGGTACGGATATCCGGCAAATGAGATGAAGCTGATCGGGATCACCGGAACGAAGGGAAAAACGACGACGACATACATGGTGAAGTCGATCCTCGAAGCGGCCGGTTATAAGGTCGGCCTGATCGGCACGATCGAGGTGATCATCGGGGAGGAGAAGATCCCGGCGCAGAATACGACGCCGGAATCGTGTACGATACAGAAGTATTTAAGGCGCATGGCAGATGCAGGATGCCAGATCGTCGTGATGGAAGTGTCCTCACAGGGTCTGATGCTGCACCGGACGGCAGGGATTCCGTTTGAGATCGGGATCTTTACCAACATCGAGCCGGACCACATCGGACCGGCAGAGCATGAGAGCTTTGAGGACTATATTGAGTGCAAAAGCCGTCTGTTCCGCCAGTGCAGGCTGGGAATCTTTAACGCCGATGACCCGCGTCTTCCGCTGATCCTGAAGGATCACACGTGCGAGGTCGAGACATTCGGTTTTTCCGCAGAGGCGGGAATCCGCGCCGAAAACATGGAGCTGATCTCACGGCCAGGCTATCTGGGAATATCGTATACGGCGGTGTGCGGCGGTGCGGACGGTGAAAAACTGGATGTGGAGATTGACATACCGGGAAAATTCAGTGTGTATAATTCTTTGACGGCGATCGCGGTCTGCCGTCATTTCCGTGTTTCTGCCGACAATATTAAAAAGTCGCTGAAGACGGCGAAGGTAAAGGGCCGCGTCGAGATGGTCAAAGTATCAGATGAGTTTACCCTTCTGATCGACTATGCGCACAATGCAATGGCTCTGGAGAGCCTGCTGACTACGCTGAAACAGTACCGGCCGAAACGCCTGGTGTGCCTGTTCGGATGCGGAGGCAACCGTTCGAAGCTGCGCCGTTATGAGATGGGAGAGACCTCCGGAAAGCTCGCGGATCTGACGATCATCACTTCGGATAACCCGCGGTATGAAAAGCCGGAGGATATCATTGCCGATATTGTCACAGGGATCAAACGGACCGAGGGCGAGTATGTGACGATCCCGGACCGGAAAGAAGCGATCGCATATGCGATCCACAATGGCCAGCCGGGCGATATCATCGTCCTTGCCGGAAAAGGCCACGAAGATTATCAGGAAATCGAAGGAAAGCATTACCCGATGGATGAGCGGGTTCTGATCCAGGAGATATTGGAAGGAAGATAAAAAGAGCAGATGGGATTATATGCGGATGTGATCATTGATATCTCACACAGCAGACTGGACCGGACGTATCAGTACCGCATTCCCGTACAGCTGCAGGAGACGCTTGAGCCGGGAAATGTAGTTGAAGTTCCGTTCGGCCGCGGCGACAAAACGACAAAGGGTTATGTGCTGCGCATCACGGACCATGCTTCCTGCCCGGAGGAAAAGTTAAAGAGCATCAGCCGTGTGGAGACGACGCTCGCCGGCGCACAGTCACGCCTTACCGCTCTGGCTCTCTGGATGCGGGATTATTACGGCTCCACGACGGTACAGGCACTGCGCACCGTGCTTCCTTTCCGCCAGAAGGCGCCGGAGAAGCAAAAGAAGACGGTCACGCTGAAGCTTCCGAAAGAAGAAGCAAAAAAGAAGCTGGCGTGGTACAGGGAAAAACATCAGAAAGCGAGGGCGCGGCTTCTGGAAGCGCTGCTGGAGGAAGCGGTGCTTCCGCAGGAGATCGTGACGGGAAGCCTGAAGATCACACTGCCGACGCTGCGCGCTATGGAAGAGCAGGGGGTGCTGGCCTGCGAGACGGAGCAGGTATACAGGACTCCGGCGCTTCTTGCCAGGCTGCAGAGGCAGGAGATGGACCCTCCGTCGTTTATCCTGACGGAGGAACAGCAGCGGATCATCAGGGTTATCCGCGAAGAATGGGATTTTGCGGACGGAAAAGAGTATCTGATCTACGGGATTACCGGAAGCGGAAAAACAGCGGTCTACATGGAACTGATCGCGGAAGCATTAAAAAAAGGGCAGCAGGCCATTTTACTGATACCGGAGATCGCGCTGACTTATCAGAACGTGCTCCGGTTTTACCGCAGATTCGGAGAACGGATCTCAGTACTCCACTCCAAGCTGTCGCCGTCGGAGAGGTATGACCAGTTCGAACGTGCAAAAGCGGGGGAGGTCGATGTCATGATCGGGCCGAGGTCGGCGCTTTTTACGCCTTTTTCGAATCTCGGGATCATCATTATAGATGAGGAGCATGAAAGTTCCTATCAAAGTGAGACGGCGCCCCGTTACGATGCGCGCGAGACGGCGCGGAAGCGCATACAGCTGGAACATGCAAGGCTGGTGCTGGGATCTGCGACCCCTTCGCTCGAGACATTTTACAGGGCCAAGACGGGGGGAAGCACCTTATTTACTATGACGCAGCGGCCGTCCGGGGGAAAGATGCCGCAGGTGTTCCTGACAGATATGAGAGAAGAGCTGCGGGAGGGCAACCGCTCTATTTTGAGCAGGGAGCTGTATGATAAGATCGCAGAACGGCTGGAGAGAAAGGAGCAGGTCATCCTGTTTTTAAACCGCAGAGGTTACTCCGGTTTCGTTTCCTGCCGCTCCTGCGGCCATGTGATGAAGTGTCCGCACTGCGATGTGTCGCTCTCGCTTCATAAAAACGGCAGACTGATCTGCCATTACTGCGGCTATGAACAGGATGCCGTTACAAAATGTCCGGAATGCGGCTCTCCCTACATAAGCGGCTTCAAGGTGGGAACACAGCAGATTGAGGAGCTGATCAAACGGGAATTTCCGGGCGCGGGCGTACTGCGGATGGATGCAGATACGACGAGGGGAAAGGACGGCCATGCCGAGATCCTGCGTGCATTCGGAAAACAGGAGGCTGACATTTTAGTCGGAACGCAGATGATCGTGAAAGGGCATGATTTTCCGCAGGTGACGCTGGTCGGGATCCTGGCTGCGGACTTGTCGCTGAATGTCAGTGATTTTCAGGCGTCCGAGCGGACGTTCCAGCTGCTTGTGCAGGCGGCGGGAAGAGCAGGACGCGGGAGCAGAGAGGGCGAGGTCGTCATCCAGACGTATACGCCGGATCACTATGCGCTGCTCTGTGCGGCAAAGCAGGACTATCTGTCCTTTTATGAACAGGAGATGAGGTTCCGGCAGCTGTCCGGTTATCCGCCGGCCGGCGCTATGATGGCGGTCCACTGCAGTTCAGAAGACCGGCAGAAGCTGGAAGTGGCGGCCGGATATCTGGCAAAATTTATCAGGCAGGCGGCCGGGCGCTGCAAAGCGTCAGTGATCGGACCGGCGGATGAGCCGGTGGCGAAGATCAACGATGTTTACCGCAAGGCGCTGTATATCAAACATGCAGACGGACGGATCCTGACAGCGGTCAAAAATGTTGTGGAACAGTATATCGAGATCAATACGGGATTTCAGGATATCCGGATCCAGTTCGAACGGAAATGATGAATGGATACGAGAGAATTATGATAAAATAAACAGGAGGAAAAAGAAATGGCTTTAAGACAGATCAGAATTATGGGAGATGAAAAACTGGAGAAGGTATGCAGGCCGGTGACGGAGATGACAGCCCGGACGAAAGAGCTGATCGCAGATATGCTGGATACGATGTATGACGCAAACGGAGTCGGACTTGCAGCTCCGCAGGTGGGCATATTAAAGCGGATCGTGGTGATCGATGTGGGAGACGGCCCGCTGGTGCTTGTCAATCCGGAGATCCTGGAGACATCCGGGGAGCAGACGGGACAGGAAGGCTGCCTGAGCCTGCCGGGTCAGGCGGGGATTGTCACGCGCCCGAATTACGTGAAAGTAAAGGCGCTGAATGAAGAGATGGAAGAAATCGAGATCGAAGGCGAGGAGCTTCTGGCCCGTGCGATCTGCCATGAGTGTGATCACCTGGACGGGATCATGTACGTAAGACATGTAGAGGGCGATCTGTTCGACGTAAACGATGACGGCATGCCGGAGGACGAAGAGGCAGACGCAGAAGAATGATCGGAAAAACTGGAGGAAACATGATTAAAAACGTAGTATTTATGGGGACGCCCGATTTTGCGGTCGGGACCCTTCAGGCGCTCATTGCGGCGGAACAGTACCATGTCCAGGCCGTATTTTCGCAGCCGGACAAACCGAAGGGCCGCGGAAAGGCTCTGCAGATGACGCCGGTAAAAAAAGTGGCGGCGGAAGCGGGGATCCCGGTCTATCAGCCGGTCAAAATAAGAGAGGAACAGTGGCTGGAGGTTTTAAGGGAGCTCAGCCCGGATGTGATCGTAGTAGTGGCTTTCGGACAGATCATTCCGAAAACGATCCTGGAACTTCCCAGATACGGATGCATCAATGTACACGCGTCGCTGCTCCCGAAATACCGCGGAGCTGCGCCGATCCAGTGGGCGGTGCTGAACGGTGAGAAAGAGTCCGGCGTCACGACGATGCGGATGGATACCGGTCTTGACACCGGTGATATGATAATGAAAGAAACAGTGGTGCTCGCAGAAGATGAGACAGGCGGAAGCCTGTTTGATAAATTAAGCGTGACCGGAGCAGAGCTTCTGATCAGGACGCTGG
This sequence comes from Candidatus Choladousia intestinipullorum, assembly GCA_018711885.1. Lineage (GTDB taxonomy): Bacteria > Bacillota > Clostridia > Lachnospirales > Lachnospiraceae > Choladousia > Choladousia intestinipullorum. The sequence goes on from DVHT01000033.1 coordinate 8,106, forward strand.
ATGCCATAAGCGCCGGCAATGCACAGTACGAGAAGCAGCCGAAAGAGAGTCCGACTCCGTACGCCGGGATGCTGACGAAAAAAGACGGCCTGATCGACTGGAACAAAAGCGCTGAGCAGATCGAATGTCTGATCCGCGGACTGAACCCGTGGCCGAGCGCCTATACGAAGTACCGCGGAAAAACGCTGAAACTGTGGGCTGCCCTGGCCGAACCGGACGACGGTGCGCTTGGCGCACAGGGAGAAGACTGCGCCGGGAGGGCGGCGGTCGTATCGAAAGATGCGCTGAAAATCCGGACAGGAAACGGCCTGCTCTCTGTAAAAGAGCTGCAGCCGGAGGGGAAAAAACGAATGACAGTCGATGCTTTCCTGCGCGGCTATCCGGTCGGGTGCGGAGAGCTGTTTGGCGAAAGGAGCTGATTTTATGAATCTGTTGATATCAGGGACAAATGCATTTTACGGTTACGGAGGATACGGCTATCACTATATGTTTGACTGGACGTATCTTCTGGTGATCGCGGGGCTGATCATCTCACTGGCGGCGTCCGCAAAAGTAAAAAGCACGTTTGCAAAATATTCGCGGGTGCGCAGCATGTGCGGCCTGACCGGAGCGGAAGCGGCCAGAAAGGTGCTTGAGCTTTCCGGTATCTATGATGTCAGGATCGAGCATGTTTCCGGAAACCTGACGGATCATTACGATCCGAGGTCGAAAGTCCTGCGTCTGTCGGACAGCACGTATTCTTCAAATTCCGTCGCTGCAGTATGCGTGGCGGCTCACGAGTGCGGCCATGCGGTACAGCATCAGCTCAGCTATAAACCGTTGGTGCTGAGAAGCACGCTGGTTCCCGCAGCAAATTTCGGTTCGACACTGGCATGGCCTGTCTTTTTGATCGGCCTGATTTTTTCCATGCAGCCGCTGCTGACGATCGGCATTGTTCTGTTTTCTCTTGCCGTCATATTTCAGCTTGTGACGCTTCCTGTGGAGTTTAACGCTTCTTCAAGGGCGCTGCGGATACTGGAAGACGGCCATATTCTTGGAACTACGGAACTGGAAAGCGGAAAGAAAGTACTCAGTGCGGCCGCGATGACGTATGTGGCGAGCCTGGTAGCGTCTGTGCTGCAGCTTTTGAGACTTCTGATTCTTGCGAGAGGACGGGACAATGACTAAACCTGTAAATATACGAGAGATTGCGCTGGAAATCCTGATGGAGATCACAGAAGAAGAGGCTTTCAGCCATATTGTTCTGCGCCAGGTACTGGAGAAATACCAGTATCTGGAAAAGCGGGACAGGGCGTTTATCACGAGAGTCGTGGAAGGCACGCTGGAACATATGATCCAGATGGATTATATCATCGAGCAGTTTTCCAACGTGCCGGTATACAATATGAAGCCGCTGATCCGCAATCTGCTCCGGATGTCCATCTATCAGATGAAATACATGGACAGCGTTCCGGATGCGGCCGTATGCAACGAGGCCGTCAAGCTGGCGCAGCGAAAAGGATTCTATAATCTGAAGGGATTTGTGAACGGAGTTTTGCGCAACTGTGCGCGCAGATTAAATCACGTCAAATATCCGGATCCAAAATTGGAGCCGCTTCACTATCTGTCTGTCAAATACTCATTTCCTATCTGGATGCTGAGCAAATGGGTCGCTCAGTTCGGGTATGAGAAAACCGAGCGGATTTGCCGGGATTCCCACATGGAACGGCCGACGACGGTGCGCTGCAACCTGACAAGGGCATCAAAAGAAGAGATCATCGAAGAACTGGAATCACAGGGAATTACGGTAAAACAGCATCCATATCTTGACTACGCGCTGGAGATCTCCAATTATAACTACATCAAGGGGATCGCTGCTTTCCGGAAAGGCTGGATACAGGTGCAGGATATCAGCTCCATGCTGGTAGCGGAGGTAGCTGCACCGAACTGGGGCGATACGTGTTTTGATGTGTGTGCCGCACCGGGCGGAAAGAGCCTCCATATCGCAGACAAGCTGATGGGAAGCGGATGTGTGGAAGCAAGAGACGTATCAGAGACTAAAGTGCGTATGATGCAGGAGAATATTGACCGGTCGAACCTGATCAATATACGCGCGGTGCTGAAGGATGCGACGATACCGGATGCGGCTTCCGTGAAAAAGGCGGATATTGTACTGGCCGACGTACCGTGTTCCGGACTCGGCGTGATCGGGAAAAAGCAGGATATTAAATATAAAATGTCAGAAAAACAGCAGCAGGATATCATAAAACTGCAGCGGAAGATCCTGTCGGTCGTACAGGAATACGTCAAACCGGACGGGGTGCTGATTTTCAGCACATGCACGATCGGCGCGGATGAGAACCAGTATAATATCAAATGGTTTCTGGAGAATTATCCGTTCCGGCTGGAAAGCCTGGATCCCTACCTCTGCGATGAGTTAAAAAGCAGGACGACGAAGGGCGGATACATCCAGCTTCTGCCGGGCATACACCGTTCGGACGGGTTTTTTATCGCGAGACTGCGCAGGATTGACGGACCGGAAGACGGAGAGTTTTATTTTGACGAGGAGTAGATAAGGAAGAGATACGTGGAGATGGAAAAGAAAGACATTAAATCTTTTACATTTGAGCAGCTTCAGCAGGAAGTAGCGGCAATGGGGGAGAAAGCGTTCCGTGCGGGCCAGCTCTATCAGTGGATGCACCAAAAACTGGCCGGCGGGTTTGATGAGATGACAAACCTCTCGCAGGGCTTCAGACAGAGGCTGAAAGAACAGTATGCGTACACTCATCTGGAAATGGTGGACCGGATGATCTCCGGGATCGATCAGACAGAAAAATACCTGTTTCGTCTGGAAGACGGAAATGTGATAGAAAGTGTGCTGATGCGCTATCACCACGGAAATTCTGTCTGTATTTCTTCTCAGGCCGGCTGCAGGATGGGCTGCCGGTTCTGTGCGTCTACGCTCGGCGGTCTTACCCGGAACCTGAAACCTTCTGAAATGCTCGACCAGGTTTACCGGATCCAGCAGATATCCGGACAGCGCGTATCGAATCTCGTTGTGATGGGCACGGGAGAGCCGCTCGACAACTACGATAACCTGATCCGGTTTTTGCGAATTTTAACAGACGAAAAGGGGCTGAATATCAGTCAGAGAAATATCACCGTCTCAACGTGCGGACTTGTGGAGAATATCCGCCGCCTCGCGCAGGAAGGGCTGCAGATTACGCTGGCGCTCTCCCTGCATGCGTCCAGCCAGGAAAAACGCAGGGAGCTGATGCCCATTGCGAATAAATACGGGCTTTCCGATGTGCTGGAAGCCTGCCGGTATTACTTTGCGAAGACGGGGCGCAGGATCACGTTTGAGTACAGTCTGGTAGGCGGTGTGAACGATACGGTGGAGGATGCGAAAGCGCTTGCAGAGCTTTTGGGGGATATCAACTGCCATGTCAATCTGATCCCGGTCAATCCGATCAAGGAGCGGGATTACGTCCAGTCGGACAAATCTGCTATCACAGCATTTAAAAATAAACTTGAAAAATACCGGATAAATGTTACTATTAGAAGAGAGATGGGCCGCGATATCAACGGAGCGTGCGGCCAGCTCAGAAAAAGTTATATGGATGCAGAAGAAAGGAAACAGATGGTATGAAAGCGTATAGCATTACCGATATCGGGAAAAGGCGGTCTTCGAATCAGGATTTCGTCTACGCATCGGAACAGCCGGTAGGCAATCTTCCGAATCTTTTGATCGTTGCGGATGGTATGGGCGGACATAACGCGGGTGACCTTGCTTCTCGCTATACCGTGGAATCAATGGTTGACTACATAGAAAAAGCCGAAGAGAAGCGTCCGATTCCTCTGCTCAGTATGGCGATCCATCACGCGAACGATCTGGTTATGGAAAAATCCAGGACAGACCGGGCACTTGAAGGAATGGGGACGACGGTAGTAGCGGCCACGATCCAGGATGAGTACCTGTATGTGGCAAATGTGGGAGACAGCAGACTCTATCTGATCGATCAGGAGATCGAGCAGATCACAAGGGATCATTCTCTGGTAGAAGAAATGATCCGGATGGGGGAACTGCAGAGACAGGATGCAAGGAGCCATCCGGACCGGAATGTGATCACGAGAGCAATCGGGGTACATTCACCTGTAAAAATAGATTTTTTTGATATGAAGCTTGAAAAAGGGGACAGAATACTGCTCTGTTCCGACGGACTTACCAATATGATCGATGATGACGAGATCCTTCGTATTGTAAAAAAGTGCAGTTCGCCGAAAGAAGCGGCGCAGCGGCTGGTTACTGAGGCGAATAAGAGTGGGGGAAAAGACAACATTTCAGTGGTCCTTGCTGAATTTTAGTTGACAGGGGTAGATATATGCTAAAGGTTGGAATGTTTATACAAAACAGATATGAAATTATCGCCAGAATCGGTTCAGGTGGCATGGCCGATGTATACAAGGCGAAGGACCATAAGCTGAACCGGTTTGTCGCTGTGAAGGTGCTGAAAAAAGAATTCGGCGATGATAAGGTCTTTATATCCAAATTCCGTGTGGAGGCGCAGTCTGCGGCGGGTCTGGCGCATGCGAATATCATCAATGTCTACGACGTCGGAGAAGAGGCCGGCATTTATTATATTGTGATGGAGCTTGTGGAAGGCATCACGCTGAAGGAGTATATCAAGAACAAAGGAAGGCTGCCGGTAAGAGAAGCGACGAGTATTGCGCTGCAGATATCGGCAGGTCTGGAAGCAGCCCATAACAACGGCATTATCCACCGTGACGTCAAGCCGCAGAATATTATCATCTCTACGGACGGCAAGGTGAAAGTGGCGGATTTCGGAATTGCCCGCGCAGCGACGACGAATACGATCAATTCCGGCGTGATGGGGTCTGTGCACTACAGTTCCCCGGAGCAGTCGCGCGGCGGGTACAGCGATGAGAAGAGCGATATTTACTCGCTTGGGATCACGATGTACGAGATGCTGACCGGACAGCTTCCATTCGACGGAGACACTGCGGTCGCCGTGGCGATCCGTCATCTTCAGGAGGAAGTACACGGTCCGAGAGAGCTGGTGCCTGACATCCCGTACAGTACGAACCAGATTGTCTTAAAGTGTACGCAGAAAAGCCCGGACAGACGTTATTCCAATATGACAGAGCTGATCCGCGACCTCAGGGAATCGCTGGTGAATCCTGACGGTGATTTTGTGACGAGAAAAGAGCTGAATGATGCGGCGCGCACGCGGATCATGTCAAAAGAGGACCTTGAAAAGATCAATGCGGAACAGCGTACGATGCCGTCCTATGATGAGTCTCTGGATGTGGGAGCGGCGGCAGGGCTTCATGCGCAGGAAAATGAGCCGAAGCAGAGCAGGGCTTACCAGCCGGGAAGCTATTACCAGAAGAGCACGCTCCAGGAAGTTCCGTCAAACCGTGCGGAAAACCAGGATATGGGCGCATGGGAGGAAGGCTACGAGAACAATACGTCGTACGGGGCGAAAGAATACGATCCGTATTTTGACGCCTACGATAATCCGGACGATTATGCGATCCATGACGGAAATTACCGTCTGGAAGAAGGATTTGCACCGAAGAAAAAGAGAAAAAAGGACGGGGATGAAGAAGTAGGGCTGAATCCGAAGCTGGAAAAGGCTGTGACGGTCGGAGGCGTTATCGTGGCTGTCATCATCGGCTGCGTATTTCTTGCGCTGCTGGCAAACGCCGTCGGGCTGTTTGACTTTATCGGCGGTTCCGGAAAGGACGAACCGGCAACAGAGAAGACGACAGAACAGGAGACGGAAGCCGTCAGGTCGGTATCTGTACCGCAGATCCTTGGCCGGACGGAAGAAGAAGCACAGAAGATTTTGGAGAGCTATGGGCTTACCGGAGAAAATACGGGATCCATAAAGTCGGATGAATATGCAGCGGGAGAGATCGGCAGCCAGTCTCCGGAAAAAGGAGAGGTTGTCCAGGTCGGAGCAGCAGTAGAATACAAGGTCGTCGAAGGCGGAGATGAGATTGTACTGTCTGATCTTACGAATGAGGACCAGAGCACGGCACAGGCATTCCTTCTGACGCAGGGACTGAAATGTGAGATCGATGCGTCGAGACAGAGCGATACGGTCGAGCCGGGACACGTGATCGCGACGGATCCCGCCGCAGGCAGTACCGTAAAGGCCGGTGATACGGTTACTTTATATGTGAGCCAGGCTCCGGAAACGGACGCACAGGAGGCAGACGGGTCAGCCGGATACGTGGTTCCGTGGGATCTTTACTGCTATACGGAAGAACGCGCGACAGAAGCGCTTACGATGCTTGGCCTGGAAGTGGAATACGAATATGAGCCGAGCAATGAAGTCGGGGAAGGGCTGGTCATCAGCCAGAGCGCCCCGGCAAATCAGGAAATAGCAAGAGGATCGACTGTGACGCTGGTCATCAGTACAGGGCCGTCCTCCGATACAGACGGAACGATAACGGTACAGAATGAAGGGAGCGGTTCCTGGATGTGCGATGCGAGCCTGGCAGAACCGTCCGGATACAACGGACAGCGTGTGCGCATTACGCTGACCCAGAATGGAACTGAGAGTACAGTATTTGAAGGAACGACTACGTTCCCGTACCATCTGCAGGTCGAGGGCGCTGCCGGTGTCAGCGAAGGAACGGCGTACGTCTATCTGCTGGATGGATCGGGCAGAGTGACGAGTACGATCGAATATCCGGGTATCACATTTAGTCAGGTGGGTTAATGCAGGGAAAGATCATAAAAGGGATCGGAGGATTCTACTACGTTCATGCCTCAGACGGGAATACGTATGAGTGCAGGGCGAAGGGAATTTTCCGCAAAGAGAAAATCAAACCGCTGGTAGGAGATGACGTGGAGATGTCCGTTCTGGATGCGGAGAAAAAAAGCGGAAACGTCGATGCTCTTTATCCGAGACGGAATACTCTGGTCCGCCCCGCGGCGGCGAATGTGGACCAGGCGCTCGTCGTTTTTGCGGCGGCCAGTCCAAAGCCGAATCTGAATCTTCTGGACCGTTTTCTGATCTCGATGCACCAGCAGGAGATTCCGGTCATTATCTGCTTTAATAAGATGGATTTGGCCGGTTCCGGGTTTGAAGATGAGCTTGCGTCCATTTACAGTGGATGCGGCTGTACCGTGCGTTTTATCAGCGTTGCACAGAAAAAAGGGATCGAAGAGATCCAGGCGCTGCTGGAGGGAAAGACGACGATCGTGGCAGGCCCGTCGGGAGTCGGGAAATCCTCTCTGACCAATATCCTGCAGCCTGAAGTGCAGATGGAAGTCGGGGAAGTCAGCCGCAAGATCGACCGCGGCAGGCATACGACCCGCCATACAGAACTGATCGTGCTCCGGGAGAACACGTATTTTCTGGATACTCCGGGATTCAGCTCGCTGTATTTGCAGGGGATCGGATATGAGGAACTGCGGGATTTCTTTTATGAATTCCGCGAGTTTGAGCCATACTGCCGGTTTCAGGGCTGTATGCATTTGAGCGAGCCGGACTGCGCAGTCAAAAAAGCGGTAGAAGAAGGGAAAATATCGTCTTCACGGTATGACAATTACGCATTGCTGGCGGAAGAACTGAAAAACAGGAAAAAATACGGAAGATAAAACGATGCAGCTGCTGTTCGGATCATATGCGGCTGCATTTCTTATGAATGGAAACGAGAAAATTTCGACATTTTTCGTTGTGGCATGGCTGGCCGGGAGGCCGGGAAACCGTGGTAAAACCGTCGAAAGAAGGCGTTCAGCAAAGAAAGAAGCCTCCGAAAAGGAGAATCGTGTCGAGCGGTTTCTGGCAGAAGCTATTGTTTCTTGTCGCTTTCTGTGCTAAACTGTGACTTGCAAAAGATAAAACGCGAAGAAAAATACACAGGAGAATGATCCGGAGCGGCTGCTGCATGACCTGCGGCGGTATATTTTGCCGGATTACTGAAAAACTGTATAGAGAGGAAATGGAGAGAAGAACATGAAGCTTGGTATTGTAGGGTTGCCAAATGTAGGAAAGAGTACGTTATTTAATTCTTTGACGAAGGCGGGCGCAGAGTCGGCAAACTATCCGTTCTGTACGATCGACCCGAATGTCGGAGTCGTAGCGGTTCCGGACGAGCGGCTGAAACTTTTGACAGAAATGTACCATTCTGCAAAGACGACGCCGGCTGTGATCGAGTTTGTGGATATTGCAGGCCTTGTAAAAGGCGCGTCAAAAGGAGAAGGACTCGGAAACCAGTTTTTGGCAAACATCCGTGAGGTTGACGCGATCGTCCATGTGGTGCGCTGTTTTGAAGACGCAAATGTGGTACATGTGGACGGCTCCGTGAATCCGGTGCGGGACATCGAGACGATCAATCTGGAACTGATCTTCTCTGATCTGGAGATCCTGGAACGCCGCATCGCGAAAACGGCCCGCGCAGCCAGAAACGACAAGACCCAGGCGAAAGAATTACAGCTTCTTGAGAGGCTGAAAGCACATCTGGAGGAAGAAAAACTCGCAATTTCATTCGAAACGGAAGATGAAGACGAGCAGTCCTGGCTCGCAGAGTACAATCTTCTGACTGCAAAACCGGTAATTTTTGCGGCCAACGTAGCAGAAGACGATCTGGCAGATGACGGCGCATCGAATGAGTACGTCGCACAGGTCCGCGCGTATGCGCAGAAGACCGGAAGCGAAGTATTTGTGATCTGTGCGCAGATTGAACAAGAGATAGCAGAACTGGATGATGATGAAAAGCAGATGTTTCTGGAAGATCTCGGACTGAAAGAGTCCGGTCTGGAAAAACTGATAAAAGCAAGCTACTCCCTGCTGGGGCTTCTCAGTTATCTGACAGCGGGAGAGACAGAGACGCGTGCATGGACCATCAAAAAAGGTACGAAAGCTCCGCAGGCGGCAGGCAAGATCCATTCTGATTTTGAACGCGGATTTATCCGCGCAGAAGTAGTCAATTACCAGGATCTGCTGGACTGCGGCTCTTATGCGGCGGCAAAAGAGAAGGGACTAGTCGGACTGGAAGGGAAAGATTACGTCGTCAAAGACGGCGACGTGATCCTCTTCCGGTTTAACGTGTGAGAAATGACATTCAGACTTTACAGGGAGGCGTCACATGGTAGGTACGATACGTTTTCCGCATCTGGGGATCACTCTTGAGCATGTGATCAAATCATTTCAGATCGGAGGGCTGGAGATCGCGTGCTATGGAGTCGTTCTGGCAGCGGCGATGGTGACCGGGCTTCTGCTCGTGATGAAGGTGGCTGATGTGACCGGACAGAAGTCAGACGATTATTTTGATCTCGGGATCATTGCGATCATTGTGTCTGTGATCTGTGCGCGCATCTACTATGTCATCTTTTCGTGGGATTACTACAGCAAGAACCTGTCGGAGATATTTAACATCCGCCAGGGCGGTCTGGCGATTTACGGCGGTGTGATCGGCGGAGTGGCTACGGTCCTCATATTCTGCAAAGTGAGAAAACTGCCCTTTCAGACGGCGCTTGACACGGCGGTTCTGGGCCTTGTGTGGGGGCAGATGGCAGGCAGGTGGGGGAATTTCTTTAACAGAGAGGCGTTTGGAGATTACACGGACGGTCTTCTGGCGATGCAGCTTCCGGTGAGCGATGTGCGGGCGCATGAGATCACAGAAAAAATGAGGGAGCATATCCAGGTGATCGACGGGATCGAATATATTCAGGTTCATCCCACTTTTCTGTATGAATCGTTCTGGAATCTCGGCGTGCTGCTGATCCTGCTGTTTGTCACATTCCGGATCAGAAAGCGGTTTCAGGGAATGGTGTTTCTGCTCTACCTGCTGCTTTACGGGACGGGACGTTTCTGGATCGAAGGACTGCGGACCGACCAGCTTCTTCTGCCGGGAAGCGATACGGCAGTTTCCCAGGTTTTGTCATTGATACTGGTTGTTACAGCGCTGATCCTGCTTGCGGTCGGCGCGGCAAGAGAAAGGAACAAAGGAACATGAACAGAAAAGAACAGTTGAGAAATCATATAGAAAAGGAACGGACGATATTAAACAGACTGCTTGCCGGCGGGGCGAACGTGGAAGAAATATACGCGCAGAGCCGGGTTGTCGATGCGCTGATCGAGCAGTATGAAGACGTCAAGTAAAGCGGTGAAAAAGGCTGTCACAAGATTTTGTGGCAGCTTTTTTTAAATTCTACCATATTTGGACTGTGCAAAAACGATAAGTTTTTCTGGAAAATTAGGCTTGTATTTTAGGAAAAATTACGATATGATAGGGGAGAAGTGGTAGAGAGTGGTGCGTTGTGGTGCTAAATGGGGATGCGATGGAGGGAGAGTCCCACGGGATCACAGCGAAAGGGACACCAGAGGCAGCCGGAAGAGGGTGTGGCATTATGTTCATGGGAGAATATAATCATACGATTGACACCAAAGGCAGACTGATCATCCCATCGAGATTCCGAGACCTTCTGGGCGACGAATTCATAGTTACGAAGGGATTGGATGGATGCCTGTTTGTGTTTCCCAAAAACGAATGGCAGATCATCGAAGAAAAGCTGCGGACACTGCCGCTGAACAATAAGAGCGCCAGAAAATTCACGCGTTTTCTGGTGGCCGGGGCAACGCTCTGCGAACTGGACAAGCAGGGGAGGATCCTTTTGCCGCAGGTGCTGAGGGATTTTGCTGGTCTGGAAAAAGAAGTGGTGCTGGCCGGAAACCTGAATCGCATTGAGATCTGGAGTAAAGCAAACTGGATAGAAAACAATGCTTACGATGATATGGACGATATCGCAGAACAAATGACGGATTTTGGTTTAAGCATATAACCTTGGGAGGCTTGTATGGAATTCAGACATAAATCTGTACTTTTGGAAGAGAGCATTGAATCACTTTGCATAAAACCGGATGGAATTTATGTAGATGGAACGCTTGGGGGAGGCGGCCATTCCTACGAGATATGCAAAAGACTGTCAGAAAAAGGCAGGCTGATCGGCATAGATCAGGATGCGGCTGCAATAGAAGCGGCCACGAGGCGCTTAGGGGAGTTTAAAGACCGGGTCACGATCGTGCGCAGCAATTACTGCAATATGAGGAGCGAGCTCGGGAAATTAGGGATCACATCCGTAGATGGAGTCATTTTGGATCTGGGGGTCTCCTCCTATCAGCTCGATGAGGCGAGCCGCGGCTTTACGTACAGAGAGGATGTGCCGCTTGATATGAGAATGGATCAGCGGCAGCCCAGGACGGCAAAGGATATTGTGAATGAATACAGTGAAGCTGAGCTTTACCGTATGATACGCGACTATGGGGAGGATAAATTCGCAAAAAACATTGCCCGACATATCGTAAATGCCAGAAAAGAAAAAACATTGGAAACGACTGGGGAGTTAATTCATGTTATAAAGGCGGCGGTACCCATGAAAGCGAGAGCAGTGGGAGGACACCCGGCCAAAAAGACATTTCAGGCGATACGGATCGAACTGAACAGAGAATTGGAAGTGTTGGAAAATTCTCTTGAAGATATGATTGATTTATTGAACGACGGCGGACGCATTTGTGTGATCACGTTTCATTCTCTGGAAGACAGGATTGTAAAGAATCAATTCCGGACTTGTGAAAATCCGTGTATCTGCCCGAAAGAATTTCCGGTCTGCGTGTGCGGGCGGAAATCAAAAGGAAAAGTGATCACAAAAAAACCGATCGTACCATCGGAACAGGAATTGAGAGAGAACAGCAGGGCAAAAAGCTCAAAACTCCGGGTTTTTGAGCGTAAAATACTTTAAGGGGCAGGAGACAGGCGATGGCAAGAGTAGAAAATATGCGCGGCACAGGCCGCGGACAGCGCAGGAGAGAACAGGGCGGAAGAACCTATGTGTACGTGGACGGGACTGCAGTACGCAAGCTGCAGAGCGTTCCGCAGAAAAAGACCAGACAGCAGCAGAAGCACTCCACGAGTCTTGCCACAAGAAAAAACAGAGAACGCGCCCTTCAGATGAACCTCGGGTACGTTGCCTTTCTTACCGCAGCGGCAGTTATCACAGTATTTATGTGCGTTAATTTTCTGCAGCTGAGAGCACAGGGGACGAAACTGCAGAAAGAAGTGACGGCGCTGGAAGCGCAGCTGGACGCTGATATTTTAGAGAATAATTCTGAGTACAACAGAATTATGACAAGTGTGGACATGGAACACGTAAAAGATGTGGCTATGAACCAGCTGGGGATGGTTTATGCCAAGAAATCACAGATCGTGACGTATGAGATTGATGACAATGATTACGTCAGACAGTATTCCGATGTGCCGGAAGAGTAGGTGAAGTAGTAGTTGGCAGGAATAAACCGCACAAAAAAAGAACGAAGATTTACGAGAAAAATGCAAATAAAGCTTCTGGCTGTATTTGCATTCATTTTATTGTTTCTGATCATCGTATTGCTCCGCATTGTCTATATTAATATCCACAGCGGAGAGCAGTACGCAAAGCAGGTGCTGTCTCAGGAAAATTACGACAGCCAGACGCTGTACAGCAGAAGAGGAGAAATCCAGGATAAAAACGGACGGCCCCTGGCATACAGCGAAAAAACGTACAATGTCGTGCTCGACTGCAAGGCGGTCAATGAAGAGCTGAACGGCGAGCAGGTCTATATCGAGCCGACGATCCAGGCGCTGACTGCCGTGTTCGAAGAGCTGGACGCAGCGGAGGTGCGTGACCGGATCGTCAATGAGAAGACCCGGGACAGCCAGTATCAGGTGCTTTTGGAGAACGTCACGGAAGAGCAGAAGGATGCGTATGAAGAGTACGTTTCTCTCGATGAAGACCGGGAGATTTCCGATGAGCAGCGTCAGGCACTGCAGAGGGTAACGGGCGTTTGGTTTGAAGAAGAGTTTGTACGCCGGTACCCGCTGAACAGTCTTGCAAGCAATGTGATCGGGTTTTCGAATGATGCCGGAGACGGCATCGTAGGGCTGGAGGCATATTATGATACGCAGCTCAAAGGGACGAACGGACGTGTCTTCGGATACCTGAACGAGAATCAGGAGTACGAAAAAAAGACGATTGCACCGGAGAATGGTTATACGCTTCAGACGACGCTTGATATCAATATCCAGGAGATTGTCGAAAAGTATATTGCTGAGTTTGATGAGACATACGGGGAAGACCATGATGACGGCACGGCAAAGCACGGCGCAAAGAATATCGGCGTCATCATCATGGATCCGAACACGGGGAGCATACTGTCGATGGCGACAAACTCAGGATTTGATCTGAATGATCCGCAGGATTTGAGCGCGTGGTATACAGAGTCTGAGGTCAAGTCGATGACGGAAGAAGAGTATGTGGACGCATTGAATACCATGTGGCGGAATTTCTGTATTTCGGACGGGATTGAGCCTGGTTCTACTTTTAAGCCGGTGACGGTGGCAGCGGCTCTGGAATGCGGGGCAGTGACAGAAAATGATTTCTTTTACTGCGATGCGGGAGAACAGGTTACAGATACGTATATCCGGTGCGACGCATGGCCGAACGCACACGGGGATGAGAGCCTGGGGGATGTTCTCAAAAACTCCTGCAACGACGGTCTGATGGCGATCGGACGGGCGATGGGCGTATCCAACTTTATTAAGTACCAGAACATCTTTAATTTCGGAACAATTACAGGAATCGATCTCCCAAATGAGGCGGCGGGGTCTGTGTATACACAGGAGACGATGAATGAGGTAGAGCTTGCCACGTGTACATTTGGACAGGGACTGACCTGTACGATGGTCCAGCAGATCGCTGCATTTGCTGCAGTTATAAACGGCGGATACTATTATCAGCCGCATATCGTAGACAAGATCATAAATGAAGACGGAATGGTCGTAAAAGATTCTTCAAACCTTCTCCTGAAACAGACAATTTCGAGCGGCGTGTCAGAAACACTCCGCGGGTATCTGGAGACGGCTGTGAAGGAAGGAACCGGCCGCCGCGCACAGGTTCCGGGCTACCGCATCGGCGGAAAGACCGGTACGGCCGAAAAGATCGATCCGGAGACCGGCCAGAGAGCTCCGGGGAAATACCTGGTATCGTTTATCGGTGCAGCGCCGATCAATGATCCGGAGGTTATCATTTATGTCGTAGTAGATGAACCGAACGTTGAGAATCAGGCAGACAGTACGTTTGCACAGGAACTCTACCAGAAGATTGCGCAGGAAGTCCTTCCGTATATGGGCATTTATCCGACGGAAGACGTGACGCCGGAGCTGCTTGCATCACTCGGACTGGAGCCGGAGGATCTGGGAGAAGAGACTGTTCAGACGTTCCAGGCATACGATTCTTATGGAAATCTTTATCAGGATGCGCGCGTGGAAAACGGACAGGTCGTGGACGGATCCGGAACGGTGATCGAGGGCGCGTATATTGATTCGGACGGAACCGTTTACGACGGATACGCGAATCCCGTATCTTCCGTGGAAGTGGAAGAAGTGATCGACCCGAAAGTCGAAAATCCGGGAATTGCCCTTCCGCCGGCGGAAAACAGCGAAGAGTCAGAAGCGGGAACGGTGTGGGACGGCACAGCGACCGATGACGGTACGGCAGCAGAAGACACGGTTTCCGAATAAAACGGCAGCAGCAGAGAAGGGGCTATCGCAAGATGTGGATGACAGCAGTCAAACGCATTGCGGCAGCCCCTATGTTTTGTAAATAAAAAGGAAAAATCGAAACCACAGATCCGGAACAGGAATAACGCAGGCAAACGGTAATATACTGTATCAAAACGCATGCGGGGTTACTATGCAGAAAACAAAGCCTTTTCACCGGAGAAAGGTGGTTGTGATCTTTTGCGCCTGCGCCGCAGCTGTGGTTTTGCTGGGCGCAAGGCTGGCTTATCTGATGATCGTAAGATCAGAGTATTACGCGGACCTTGCACAGGACCTGCACGAGCGGGAAAGAGAGATCAAGGCGGCGCGGGGGAGAATCCTGGACAGGAATGGAACGGTTCTCGCAGATAACCGCACGGTCTGCACCGTCTCGGTCATCCACAGCCAGATCACAGAGCCGGAGCGCGTCATAGAAGTGCTTTCGAAAGAATTGTCGCTCGATGAGGAGACTGTCCGGAAAAGAGTGGAAAAGGTCAGCTCGATTGAACGCGTCGGCAAAAATGTCGATAAAGAAATAGGCGACCGGATCAGGAACTATAACCTGGACGGGGTAAAGGTCGATGAGGACTACCGCAGATATTACCCTTACGGCAGTATGGCCTCGAAGGTGCTGGGATTTACGGGCGGAGACAACCAGGGGATTATCGGACTGGAGGTCGAGTACGACGACGTGCTGGCGGGAATTCCGGGCAAGATTCTGACGCTTACCGATGCGCGCGGCGTGGAACTGGAGGATACCGGGGAGAGCAGACTGGAGCCTGTGGCGGGAAATGACCTTGTCATCAGTCTGGATTATAATATTCAGCAGTATGCCGAGCAGGCGGCAAAAAAAGTGATGGAGCAGAAACAGGCGGACAGCGTTTCTATTCTGCTCATGAATCCTTCCAATGGAGAGATTTATGCGATGACGAACATGCCGGAATTTGATCTGAACGAACCGTATACGCTGATTTCCGGGGCGGAAATGCAGATGGACAGCGAAGAAGCGCAGGAGGCGCTCAATCAGATGTGGCGGAACGGATGTATCAACGATACGTATGAACCTGGCTCCACATTTAAGATCATTACGGCGGCAGCGGGTCTGGAAGCAGGCGTGGTATCGCTGGATGACCAGTTTTCCTGCCCGGGGTTCAAGATTGTTGAAGACCGCAGGATACGCTGCCACAAGACGAGCGGTCATGGAGCCGAGACATTTCTGCAGGCGGCGCAGAACTCCTGCAATCCCGTGTTTATCGAAGTCGGGCTCCGGCTCGGAGTAGATCAGTATTTTTCCTACTTTGAGCAGTTCGGGTTGCAGGATAAGACCGGGATCGATCTGCCGGGGGAGGCGGCTACCATCATGCACCAGAAAGAAAATGTAGGTCAGGTGGAACTTGCAACGATCGCGTTCGGACAGTCTTTTCAGATTACCCCGATCCAGCTGGCTGCGACAGTCAGCTCCATTATTAACGGAGGAACGCGCGTTACGCCGCATTTTGGCTTGAGCGTCCGGGGAAACGACGGGGCGCTGCTTCAGGTGTTCCAGTATGAGCAGGGCGGCCGGATTCTTTCAGAAGAGACATCGGAAACGATGCAGTACGTACTGGAACAGGTTGTGGACGGGGGCTCCGGCAAGAACGCCTACATAGAAGGCTACCGCATCGGCGGAAAGACTGCAACGTCCGAGACGCTTCCGAGAAGCGCAAATAAATATATATCCTCCTTTTTAGGATTTGCTCCTGCGGATGATCCCAAAGTGCTTGGGATCTGTATCATCAATAATCCGCAGGGCGTCTATTACGGCGGGACGATCGCGGCACCCGTCATCCGTGAGCTGTTTGAAAATATCCTCCCGTATCTGGGGATTGAAAAAATGGCCGTTTCAGAGGAGACACAGCAAATTGCGGGACAGTAAGGGCATTATTTGACAGATGGCATGGCATGTGATAAAAATAAAGTGATAAAAACGTAAGAGAGAGAAAATGAGGTGTATGATGATTATTGATGCGGATGTATTGATTCCATTATTTGTGGCATTCATTATCAGTGTAGCGCTGAGCCCGTTTGTGATTCCGTTTCTGCAGAGACTGAAGATCGGACAGACAGAGCGCGAGGAGGGAGTAAAGTCCCACCTGAAAAAGGCGGGGACGCCGACGATGGGAGGGCTGATCATCCTGATCAGTATTGCCGTCACATCGTTGTTTTACATCGGCAGGTTTCCGCGTATCATCCCGGTGCTGTTTCTCGTGCTCGGGTTCGGGATCATCGGTTTTCTTGATGATTATCTGAAGGTAGTAATGAGG
>DVHT01000004.1 GCA_018711885.1 Candidatus Choladousia intestinipullorum
CAGGCAGGGCCGTGTTTTTGTTATACAAAAGAAAAAAAGAGTTGTTAAATATTTATCAATGTGATATACTCTGAGATATGATGCTGGAAGGAGCCTCCTTTTTATTTTTTCATTTAAATTGTTAAAAAAATAACAAAAAATTCTGCCGAAATAAAGTGGTTTCAGAAAACCGGAGGCAGATGAAAGGCGGCGGACAGGCGGATCCAGTAACAGGAAAGGATGAAGACGCAATGAAGTATAGTTATTATCCGGGGTGTACTCTGAGAAACAAGGCGAAAGCATTGGATGATTATGCCAGGGCTTCGGCACTTGCACTGGGATTTGAACTGGCAGAGATCCAGGACTGGCAGTGCTGCGGCGGCGTATATCCGCTTGGCAGCGACGAGATCGCGACGAAGCTTTCATCCGTGCGCGCGCTGAATGACGCAAAAGAGAAGGGCCAGGATCTGGTGACGCTGTGTTCTGCCTGTCATCACGTAATAAAGCGCGTGAATGACGATATGAAACATGCAGAGGATATCAGAGACAGGGCAAACAATTACATGGAGCTGAAAGAACCGTATGCCGGTGAGACGACGGTGCTGCATTTTCTTGAGGTTCTGCGGGACCGTATCGGATTTGACAACCTGCGGGAAAAGGTGACGGCGCCATTGACAGGAAAAAGGATCGGAGCCTATTATGGATGTCTTCTGTTAAGACCGGGAAAGATCCTCGGATTCGATGACCCGGAAAATCCGACGATCATGGAAGATTTCATCCGTGCGATCGGAGCGGAACCGGTCATTTATCCTTACCGCAATGAATGCTGCGGCGGTTACATATCGTTGAAGGAAAAAGAACTGGCAAAAGGCATGTGCGATAAAATCTTATGCAGTGCCGCCGGATTTGGTGCGGATCTGCTGATCACAGCCTGTCCGCTCTGTATGTATAACCTGAAAAAAAGTACAGGGACATCGATTCCTGTTTCTTATTTCACAGAACTGCTGGCCGCGGCGCTGGGCGTAAAAGAGGAGGTGGATGGACGGTGACATCACAGAAAAAACAGGCGGAGCTGATAAAAGAGATCAGCGGCGTGAATCCTCTGAAATGTATGAAATGCGGAAAGTGCTCCGCATCCTGTCCGTCTTATCAGGAGATGGATATCAAACCTCATCAGTTTGTCTCTTACGTCGTCAATGAAGACATCGGATCTCTGGTAAATTCAAAGTCCCTCTGGAAATGCCTTTCCTGTTTTGCATGCGTAGAACGGTGTCCGAGGGACGTAAAACCGGGTAAACTGATCGACGCGGCAAGGCAGCTTGTGATCCGGCAGAGAGGGCAGGAATACCTTTCACCGGATGAAGTGCCGGAGCTTCTGGATCCGGACGTTCCCCAGCAGCTGCTTGTAAGCGCATTCAGAAGATACAGGAGGTAGCAAGGTGCAGAGAATAGGTGTATTTGTCTGTCATTGCGGCAGCAACATTGCGGCAACGGTAGACGTAAGTAAGGTAGCGGAGATGGCGCTTAAGGAGCCGGGCGTTGTCCATGCGGAGGACTATCAGTATATGTGTTCTGAGGCAGGACAGGCGAAGATCCAGGAGGCCATCCATGAAAAGAAACTGACCGGGATCGTTGTGTGCTCCTGCTCACCGCGTATGCATGAGACTACTTTCCGCACTGCTGCAAAGCGCGCGGGCCTGAATCCGTATATGGTCGAGATCGCGAATATCCGCGAGCACTGTTCCTGGATCCACAAGGATCAGGAGGAAGCTACAAAAAAAGCGGTGATCCTGATGCGCGCTGCTGTGGCGAAAGTCAATCTGAATACGCCGCTGTTTCCGGGAGAGAGCCGTGTGACGAAACGCGCTCTCGTGATCGGCGGAGGGATTGCCGGGATCCAGACGGCGCTTGATATTGCAGATGCGGGATATGAGGTCGATATTGTGGAGAAGACGCCGAGCATCGGCGGGAGAATGTCCCAGCTTGACAAGACATTTCCGACACTGGACTGCTCTGCCTGTATCCTGACACCGAAAATGGTGGAAGCGGCCGCCCATGAAAAGATTACGATCTATACCTACAGCGAGGTCGAAAAAGTAACCGGATTTGTCGGAGATTTTACCGTGGATATCCGCAAAAAGGCGAGAAGCGTTGACATGGATAAGTGCACGGGATGCGGAGTCTGCCAGGAAAAATGTCCGAGCAGGAAGACGCCGAGTGAATTTAACAGAGGTCTGAATAACCGGACGGCAATCTATACTCCATTCGCTCAGGCGATACCGAACGTTCCGGTCATTGACCGGGAAAGCTGCATCAAATTCAGGACCGGAAAATGCGGCGTATGTGCGAAGGTCTGTCAGGCGGGGGCGATCGATTACGACCAGAAAGATGAGATTATTACGAGAAAATACGGAGCCATCGTTGTTGCCACCGGTTTTGATATGATAAAATTGGATGACTATGATGAGTATGCGTACAGTCAGAGCAAAGACGTCATTACTTCACTGGAGCTTGAACGGATCATGAATGCGGCCGGACCGACGAAAGGCCATCTGGAGCGATTGTCAGACGGAAAAGCGCCGAAGGAGATCGTGTTTATCCAGTGTGTCGGAAGCAGGTGCGCAGACGGAAGAGGCAAGAGCTACTGTTCCAAGATCTGCTGTATGTACACGGCAAAGCATGCGATGCTGATCCGTGATAAATATCCCGATGTGAATGTGACGGTATTTTACATTGACGTCCGTACACCCGGAAAAAATTTTGACGAATTTTACCGCCGTGCGGTTGAGGAGTACGGCGTAAACTATATAAAAGGACAGGTCGGCAAGGTTTTCCCGCAGCCGGACGGAAAGCTTCTGGTACAGGGGGTTGACCTTCTGGATCAGAAACAGATTTTAAAAGAAGCCGACATGGTGGTGCTGGCGGCAGCGATCGAGCCGGACTCCGATGTGAGAAAGATCGCGACGATGCTGACGGCAAGCATAGATACGAATCATTTCCTGACAGAAGCACATGCAAAACTCCGCCCTGTCGAATCGCCGACCGCTGGTATTTTCCTTTCCGGAGTGTGTCAGGGACCGAAAGATATTCCTGAGACTGTATCACAGGCAGGGGCGGCTGCAGTCAAGGCGATCGGACTTCTGGCAAAGGAGAAACTGATGACGAACCCCTGTACGGCACAGTCCGATGAGCTTTTGTGCAACGGATGTTCGCAGTGCGCACAGGTCTGCCCGTACGGTGCGATTTCGTACGAAGACAGGGAGATCAATGACCACGGTATCCGGGAAGTACGGCGCATTGCCGTCGTGAACAACGCACTGTGTCAGGGCTGCGGCGCCTGCACCGTTACGTGCCCGTCCGGGGCTATGGACCTGCAGGGGTTTTCAAACAGACAGATTCTGGCGGAGGTAGATGCGATATGTCGATAGGAGCAAAAGAAGAATTCAGACCAAAGATTGTTGCATTTTGCTGCAACTGGTGCAGCTATGCGGGAGCAGACCTGGCCGGGAGCAGCCGTCTCTCATATCCGGCAGACGTAAAGATTATCCGTGTGCCGTGTTCCTGCCGCGTCAATCCGATGTTTATCCTGAGAGCATTTGAAAAGGGGGCGGACGGCGTGATCATCTGCGGATGCCATCCGGGAGACTGCCATTATACGACCGGCAATTATTATGCCAGACGCCGTATGACGCTGCTGTTTTCCATGCTTGATTTTCTCGGCGTGGAGAGCGGCCGTACGCGTGTGGAATGGGTATCGGCTGCCGAGGGAGTGAAATTTTCAGCGACAATGGAAGAATTTACGGAAAAGATCCGTTCTCTTGGAAAAAATGTAAGATTGGAGGATTTAAGATGCAGGAACGATTGATAAGCCGTGCAAAAGAGCTTCTGGCAGACGGAACCGTGTCGCGGGTGCTCGGATGGAAAGCCGGCGACCTGCCGTATGATCCGCAGCCGGCTTACTTTGAAAAAGAAGAAGACCTGAGGGAGTTCGTTTATGACGGATTCTGCGGGGCAAATTTAAGCAAATATATGATCGCGGCTTCCAGAATAGAAGGAAGAACACTCGTCTTTTTGAAGCCTTGTGATACATACAGCTTTGTCCAGCTTTTAAAAGAGCACCGGATTGACCGGGATAAAGCGTATCTCATCGGGGTCGGGTGCAGAGGAAAACTCGATATCGAAAAGATAAAAGCACAGGGGATCAAAGGGATTGTAGGCATCAGGGGAGCAGAGCACGGATCAGAGTCGGAGGATCTGACTGTCGCCACGCTGTACGGCGAAAAGACATGCCGGTATACGGACTGCATGCTGGAACGCTGTCATGTGTGCAAGGGCAAAGAGCACAGGATATATGATGAGCTGATCGGCGAGTCGAAAGAGACGTGCGACCGCGGCCGTTTTGCTGAGGTAGCGGCGATCGAAGCGATGCAGCCGGAGGAACGATTTGCGTTTTTCCAGAAAGAACTCAGTAAATGTATCCGCTGCAATGCGTGCAGAAATGTCTGTCCTGCATGCAGCTGCCGCACCTGCGTTTTCGACAGCACAAAATTCGACAGTGCGCAGAAGGCAAATGCGGATCCGTTTGAGGAAAAGATGTTCCATATCATCCGTGCCTTTCATGTGGCCGGAAGATGTACAGACTGCGGTGAATGCAGCAGAGTGTGTTCGCAGGGGATACCGCTTCATCTGTTCAACAGGAAATTTATCAAGGACATCAATGAGCTTTACGGAGAATATCAGGCAGGAGCTGATCTGGAAGAAAAAGGGCCGCTGACAAGCTATACGCTTGAAGATGCGGAGCCAGGCATTGTGGCAGAAAGGGGATAATGTATGTACAAAATAGCGAAAGAAAATCTGCCGGCATTATTCCGCAGGATTGCCGCAAAAAATGAGCTGTATCTGCCGGTGCGGCAAAATGGCCAGGTGAATTACGCCGCGTGGTCGGAAGACGCAGTACCGGAACTGGACACTTTAAAGACAGTAAAATCACCGAAGGACGCTTTCTTTCCGCAGAGTGAGACACTGTATACGTGTGAGAAAGACGAAAAGAATCTGCACATCGAGCCGGAGGAGCTGAAGCAGCAGGAATTTGTCCTGTTTGGCGTGAAGGCGTGTGATCTTCAGGGAATACATGTGCTGGATCAGGTGTTCCTTGCGGATCCGGCCGATACCTTTTATGCGGCGCGCAGGGAACACGGTACGATCGTGGCGCTGGCCTGCCATGAACCGGAAGAGACCTGCTTTTGCAG
Organism: Candidatus Choladousia intestinipullorum; assembly: GCA_018711885.1. Lineage (GTDB taxonomy): Bacteria > Bacillota > Clostridia > Lachnospirales > Lachnospiraceae > Choladousia > Choladousia intestinipullorum. The sequence goes on from DVHT01000004.1 coordinate 5,229, forward strand.
CGTATTCGGTATCGACTGTACTGATCCGAAGGCGGATGTGTCCGCATGGCTCATAGACGGGATCCTGTACTGGGAAGCTGTCACGGAAAAGGGAGAAGCGCTGACCGAAGCGGTCCGGGAGCTTCTGACGGAAGCAGACGGGGCGGAGGAAAAAGTAGAGGAAGAGAAAAACGCGGTCCGCAGGATCGTGGAAAAGCTGCCCTATTCCAATCTGCCGCTTAATGGATGGAACGGAGACTGCTTAAATGAGAGGTTCCGCTCCAGGCTGTGGGACGAACTGTATCAGCCCTGTCTGGCATGCGGTACGTGTACATTTGTATGTCCGACCTGCCAATGTTATGATATTAAAGACTATGATACGGGGCACGGCGTACAGCGGTACCGCTGCTGGGATTCCTGTATGTATTCGGATTTCACCATGATGGCGCATGGAAACAACCGTACGAGCCAGATGCAGAGGTTCCGTCAGCGGTTCATGCATAAACTGGTCTACTTTCCTGCAGATCATGACGGGATGTATTCCTGTACGGGATGCGGACGCTGCATAGAACGGTGTCCTGCGTCTTTGAATATTGTGAAAGTGATAAAAGCGTTCCAAAAGGAGGTGGACTCTCATGCGTGAATGTACCTGCCGCAAAGATTACAAGCTGGATACTCTGATCCCGCAGGTCGGCGTTATCACGGAGATCAGCCGGGAAACGCCGGACATCAAGACATTCCGTGTCACTGCGCCGGGCGGGGGAAAGCTGTTTGAACACATGCCCGGACAGTGCGCGATGCTGTGTGCGCCGGGCGTCAGCGAAGGTATGTTTTCCATCACATCCTCTCCGACGAACAAAGAATATCAGGAATTCAGCATCAAAAAATGCGGGATGCTTACGGATTATCTGCACAGCCTTGAACCGGGAGAGCAGATCGCAGTGCGGGGGCCTTACGGCAACTATTTTCCTGTGGAGGATGAACTAAAGGGAAAAGATCTTCTGTTTATCGCCGGCGGCATCGGACTGGCGCCTTTGCGGTCTGTGATCAATTACGTGCTGGATAACCGCGGGGATTACGGAACAGTGGATATTGTATACGGATCACGTTCGGCGGACGACCTCGTAAAGTTAAAGGAGATCCGGGAGGTATGGATGAAGGCGGATCGCGTCAACGTCTATCTTACGGTTGACCGTGGCCAGAAGGGCTGGGACGGACATGTTGGTTTTGTACCCGATTACGTAAAGGAACTCGGTTTTGGCGCGGAAAAGACAGCGCTGGTCTGCGGACCGCCGGTTATGATCAAATTTGTGCTGGAAGGATTGCAGGAGCTCGGTTTTTCAAAACGGCAGGTCTATACGACGCTTGAGCTCCGCATGAAGTGCGGAATTGGAAAATGCGGACGCTGCAACATCGGAGACAAGTACGTCTGTAAAGACGGACCCGTTTTCCGGTGTGATGAACTTGACGAGCTGCCGGACGAGTATTGACGGATGAATATATCTGTTCAGGATGATTGACGAAAGGAAATAACCAGTATGGAAAATATGGTAAATGTATATTTCTTCGGTAAAAAATACCGTGTGCCTGCGGACCTGACGATCATGACTGCCATGGAGTACGCCGGCTATACGCTGAAGCGCGGCTGCGGCTGCCGCCACGGTTTCTGCGGCGCCTGCGCCACGATCTACCGGATCAAAGGAAAAAATGAACTGAAGACGTGTCTTGCCTGTCAGACGCAGGTCGAAGCGGGGATGTATGTTGCGAGTATTCCGTTCTTCCCGACGGATAAGCGGACATACGAGATCAATGAGATCAGGCCGGATCAGCGGGTGATGATGGAGCTGTATCCGGAAATTTACAGCTGTATCGGATGCAATGCCTGCACGAAGGCGTGTACACAGGATTTAAATGTCATGCAGTATATCGCGTATGCACAGCGCGGGGAATTTGAAAAATGTGCGGAGGAGTCATTCGACTGTGTGAGCTGCGGCTGCTGTTCGGTGCGGTGTCCGGCTGGAATTTCACATCCGATGGTGGGACTTCTGGCAAGGCGTCTCACCGGGAAATATATCGCTCCGGAATCAGAGCATCTGAAAAAGAGAGTGGAAGAGATCCATGAGGGCAGGTACGATGATCTGATCGAGCAGATCATGCAGAAACCGATTGAAGAGATGAAGGAACTGTACAACACACGAGAAATTGAAAAATAAGGAGGGGTATTCATGTTTACACCGGAGATGATGGAATCCGTGAAAAAGGTGGAGGCCACCAGAGACAAGCGTATGGGAATGGAACCCAGGCGTATGACGGCCGATGAAAAGGATGCCCTTCTCAAGGCATTCCATCCGGATTATAAAGACGCAGCATTTGAAACGATCAAAATCGGTCCGAACAAGGGGCAGAAGGCGCCGGCGGAGCTCGTACACCTGCTGCATTCCAACAGCCGCCTGACGAAAGAAAAGATAGACTTGCAGAAGATCGATTACGATGTAGATGTGCTGGTGATCGGCGGAGGAGGAGCAGGCGCTTCTGCGGCGATCGAGGCTCATGAGGCCGGAGCAGATGTCATGATCGTGACGAAGCTGCGCATCGGAGATGCCAATACCATGATGGCGGAAGGCGGCATTCAGGCCGCGGATAAGGAAAATGATTCGCCGGCACAGCATTATCTGGACGCTTACGGCGGAGGCCATTTCGCTGCGAGACCGGAGCTGCTGCGGCGTCTCGTGATGGAGGCTCCGGATGCGATCCAGTGGCTCAATCAGCTCGGGGTCATGTTTGATAAAGACGAAACCGGCAGGATGATCACGACTCACGGAGGCGGAACGTCCAGAAAGCGGATGCATGCATGCAAGGATTATACCGGCGCGGAGATTATGCGCACCCTTCGCGATGAGGTGATCAACCGTCAGATTCCTGTGGCAGAGTTTACTTCGGCAGTGGAACTGATCAAAGACGAAACGGGACAGATTGCCGGAGCAGTCCTCTTAAATATGGAGACGGATGATTATCTCGTAGCAAGGGCAAAGACGGTCATTATCGCGACCGGCGGCGCCGGCAGAATGCACTATCAGGGCTTTCCGACTTCGAACCACTACGGCGCTACCGCAGACGGCCTCATTCTCGGATACCGCGCGGGTGTTCCGCTTCTGTATCAGGATACGATCCAGTATCATCCGACCGGAGTGGCGTATCCGTCGCAGATCTTTGGCGCGCTTGTCACGGAAAAAGTGCGTTCTCTCGGTGCAATGCTGGTAAACCGGGACGGGGAAGCATTCATGCACCCGCTTGAGACGAGAGACGTGGCGGCTGCTTCCATCATCCGCGAATGCTCCGAGCGGGGCAAGGGCGTCACGACGCCGATCGGAAGCGGGGTATGGCTGGATACGCCGATGATCGAGCGGATCGGAGGAGAAGGAACGATCGAAAAAAGGATTCCGGCAATGCTGCGCATGTATCTGAACTATGGCATTGATATGAGAAAGCTCCCGATCCTCGTATACCCGACGCTGCATTACCAGAACGGCGGACTGGAGATCGGGGGAGACGGATTTACGAAAGGGATCCATAACCTGCTTGTAGCAGGAGAAGCAGTAGGAGGAATCCACGGCAGAAACCGCCTGATGGGAAATTCACTGCTGGATATTATCGTATTCGGCCGAAATGCCGGGAAAGCCGCTGCAAAAAAGGCGAAAGATACGAAGCTTGGAAAGATGAATCTGGATCATATAGGGGAATATGCCCGTATGCTGGAAGAGGCAGGGATCGATACACACGATCAGTCCCCGCTCCTTCTTCCGAAGTATGCCCGGCATGAGAGGTAAAAGCTTATTTTTATAGAAAAATGGAGGTGGTATCCGATGCGTGAGATACAGGCACAGCAGATAACGGATGTAGTAGAAAGATTATGTATTGAGGCAAACCAGTACCTGCCAGAGGACGTGCAGTGTGCGATCAGAAACTGCCGCGCAGAGGAAGACTGGGAAATTGCGCAGGGAGTGCTGGACAATATTATTACGAATTTTGAGCTTGCAGAAAGCGAGGATGTTCCCATCTGCCAGGATACGGGAATGGCATGTGTATTCCTTGAGATCGGGCAGGACGTACATATCACGGGCGGAAATCTTACAGATGCGGTTGACGAAGGTGTTCGGCGGGGGTATGATAAAGGTTATCTGAGAAAATCCGTAGTAAAAGATCCGGTACGCCGCGGGAATACCGGGGACAATACGCCCGCAATGCTGTACACGGAGATCGTTCCCGGCGAACAGATCAAGGTGACGGTAGGGCCGAAGGGATTTGGAAGTGAGAATATGAGTGCGATCCGCATGTTCAAGCCGTCGGCGGGACTGCAGGGGATCAAGGACTTTATTATCGAGACGGTGGAAGCGGCCGGGCCGAATCCATGTCCTCCGATCGTGGTCGGAGTCGGGATAGGGGGCACGTTTGATAAAGCGGCGCTGCTTGCAAAAAAGGCGCTGATGCGTCCTGTCGATTCGGAAAACCCGGATCCGTTCTACGCGGATCTGGAGCGGGAGATGCTGGAAAAGATCAATGAGCTGGGCATAGGGCCGCAGGGATTCGGCGGCAAGACGACGGCCATCGGACTGAATATTGAGACACTGCCGACCCATATCGCGGGAATGCCCTGCGCAGTCAACATCAATTGTCATGTGACGCGCCACAAGACGGAGGTGATCTGAGATGGCAAAACACATTACACTTCCTTTGACAGAAGAACTTGCAAAAACACTTCACGCGGGAGATACCGTTTATCTGACCGGTACGATCTATACTTCAAGAGACGCAGGCCACAAGAGAATGTGTGAAGCGCTCGCAAGGGGAGAAAGCCTCCCGTTTGATCCGACGGATGCGACGATTTATTATGTAGGGCCGACTCCGGCAAAGCCGGGAAAAGTGATCGGTTCCGCAGGCCCGACGACGAGCGGACGGATGGACGCCTATGCGCCGGCCATGATGGCGGCAGGGGCAAGAGGAATGATCGGAAAAGGCGCGCGCCTTCCGGAGGTGGTAGAGGCGATGAAAAAATACCGCGGCGTGTACTTCGGAGCGATCGGAGGAGCAGGAGCCCTGCTTGCAAAATGCATTAAAAAGGCTGAGCTGATCGCATATGAAGATCTGGGGGCGGAAGCGCTCAGAAAGCTCTATGTCGAGGAAATGCCTCTTTTTGTCATCATCGACAGCGAGGGCAGGAATTTGTATGAGGATGGAAGAAAAGCTTATCTGGAATCCAGAAAACAGAAATGATTTCCGGCTGACATGAGGGAGGACGGTATGAATCAGCTGCAGAAAAAAGCATCGGAATCATATATTGTCGGCATTATTCTGGCAGTCGTCGGCGGCTATCTGGATGTTTACACATACGTAAGCCGCGGCGGAGTATTTGCAAATGCGCAGACGGGAAATATTGTCCTGCTGGCGATCAATATTGCGCGCGGGGATATGTCAAAAGCGGCCATGTATGCACTGCCGATCCTTGCATTTATGGCTGGTATCGTAGTGACGGAATTTGTAAAGACCAGATACCGGCGGACGCATTATTTTCACTGGCGGCAGATCGTCATCGCCCTGGAATTTCTGGTGCTGCTTGTGATCGCTTTCGTACCTTCCGGCACCCATGACGACCTTGTCAATATTGCCGTATCCTTCGTCTGCTCGATGCAGGTCGAAAGTTTCCGCACGTTTGACGGAAACGGGTTTGCCACTACGATGTGTACGGGCAATCTGCGCTCGGCTACGGAATATCTCTTTTATTCGGGCGTAGATAAGGACAGGACCAAACGGAAAAAGAGCCTTCAGTATTACGGGATCATTGCGGTCTTTATTCTCGGTGCGATCATCGGAATGAAACTGACTGTCATTTACCGGGAAAAATCGGTACTGGCCGGATGCTTCCTGCTGCTGGTCGTTTTTGTGCTGATGTTTATACCGATGCAGAACGATCCTATGAAAAAGAAGATGGAGTAAAGACAATGGCAGTGATCAGAAAATACATTCAGTTTTATGGGCGCGTACAGGGGGTAGGATTTCGCTGGAAGGCAAGAAGTCTCGCAGGCTCTCTCGGCCTGACCGGCTGGGTAAAAAATGAATGGGACGGTTCTGTGCGCATGGAGGTACAGGGCAGCGAGGTTTTGATCGACAAATTTTTACAGTCACTAAATCGTGACCGCTATATCTCCATCACAGACCTCGATGCAAGGCAGATCCCTGCCGAAGAGGGCGAATCCGGATTTTCCGTCCGGTACTGAAACGGAAGATTCATAAAAAGAGCGACCCTCTGCATATATTGTTACCAGTATATGCAGGGGGTCTTTTCATGGAAAAATTTAATTTGTACAAAGACATTCAGATGAGGACGGGCGGAGAAATCTATGTGGGAATCGTAGGCCCTGTGCGGACAGGGAAATCAACTTTTGTCAGGAAATTTGTGGAGCAGTTCGTTCTTCCGAAGCTGGAAGAACAGGAAAGGGATAGAGCGAAGGATGAAATGCCTGCAAGTGCATCCGGGAAAACCGTGACGACGGTAGAGCCGAAATTCATTCCGAGAAAGGCAGTAAAAATAGAAGTCGGAGACGGCACTTCTATGCAGATACGGCTGATCGACTGTGTTGGGTTTCTTGTGCCCGGGGCGGAGGGGACAAAGGAGAACGGGACAGACCGGATGGTAAAAACTCCGTGGCAGGAAACACCGCTTCCATTCGGCGAGGCGGCACGGATCGGAACACAGAAAGTCATTACCGACCATGCTACCATCGGTATTGTGATCACTACGGACGGCAGTTTTGGCGAACTTCCGCGCAGCAGCTTTTTAGAGGCTGAAAAAGAAGCGATCATGCAGCTGAAGCAGCTGGGAAAACCGTTTTTAGTCATTGTCAACTCGGCGAAGCCCTTTAATGAGGAGGCGAAAAATGCAGCGGAAGAGATCCGCAATGCGTATGGAGTCTCCTGCCTTGTGATGAACTGTGAACAGATGGACTGCGGAGAGATCCAGAAAGTATTGGAACAGTTCCTTTTGGAGTTTCCTCTGACAAAAGTCGTGTTCCAGGTGCCGAAATGGACCGAGACACTGGAAAACACCCACTGGCTGAAACAGGATCTGTTTCAGGCAGTCAGGACATCCATGCAGACGCTTCACTGTGTCAGAGATATTTACAGCGATGCATTCCGGCTGGAAAGCAGATACATAAAAAAAGCAAAGGTGGAAAACGTCGATCTTGCAAACGGCAATGCCGAAGTATCGGTGCTGATACAGGAGCCTTTGTATTACGAGATTTTAAGTGAAATGACCGGAACGGAGATCAAAAGCGAATATCAGCTTATTTCAATCGTGCGCGAAATGGCGCGGCTCAAAAAGGACTATGAGAACGTCTCCTCCGCAGTAGCCGCGGTGAAACAGACCGGATACGGCGTGATCCAGCCGATGAGGGAAGAAATCCGGATGGAGGAACCCGTCGTGATCCGCCAGGGCAACCGGTATGGCGTTAAAATAAAAGCGAGCGCGCCGTCCATTCATCTGATCAGGGCGGATATTGAGACGGAGATCGCGCCCATCGTCGGAAGTGAATCACAGGCTGGGGATCTGATCAATTACATGAAAGAAAACAGCGGGCAGGAGGAAGGCGCAGGGAGCACTCTGATATTCGGAAAATCAGTGGACCAGATGGTAGAAGAGGGGATTCAGACGAAGATTTCCGCCATCAGCGAGGAATGCCAGATGAAGCTGCAGGATACGATGAAACGGATCGTCAACGACTCGCA
>DVHT01000005.1 GCA_018711885.1 Candidatus Choladousia intestinipullorum
AAAATATTTGTATGGAGGGCGACTAAGATGATGAGTAAAACAAAGAAAATATTCTTGACGTTGCTGCTTACGTGTTCAGTGGTAGCACTGGCGTCTGGCTGTGACAGATTGAAAAAGGAGCCTGAGACAGAATCCGAGACACAGACTGAACGAGTGACAGAAGCTCCGACAGAATCCGAGACACAGACAGAGTCCGAGACGCAGACGGAACCGCCGACAGAATCTGAGACACAGACGGAGTCCGAGACACAGCCGAGAGAGCTGACAGTAGAGGAAGAGCTGGCGCAGGAGACAGAACTCGGCGCGATTCGTACCGTATATGCGGCGGATGATATCAATGTGCGCACCCAGCCGGGAACAGGCGAGACCAGCGAAATTTTTGACAGTTTTGATCAGGGTGAGACGATCCGCGTAGTCGGCGAGACGCCGAACTGGTACGTAGTGGATCTTGATGATTATGAGGAAAACGGATATGTGTCAAAGCAGTTCGTATCCGATCAGGAAGTAGCTCCAAAGACTGAGGAGGAGCGCGCTCAGCTGGCGGCAGGCGGGGCATCCGAGACAGATCCTGCAAATGCGGCATCAGACGGCACCGACACTGCAGCCGCAGCGAATACAGACGGCACCTCTTCCGTAGATCAGGAGTACGGTGTTCAGACATATGCCGAGTCCTTCCCGGTTCAGGCGACTACGGGCGCAAATATGCGCAGCACACCGGCCCAGGACGGCGAGATCATCAATACGATCGCATCCGGGACGAGCGTAACGGCCATCGGATACACAGACCGCTGGTACAAGGTAGAGTACAACGGAACAGTCGGCTACGTAAACCAGAATCTCTTTTCAGCTGAATAAAAACCGGAAAATGATTTCCTTACGCAGGGCGGTATAGCAAAACGGCTATGCCGCCCTGCTTTTCTATCAGTCAGTTTGGGACACAGAGAATGGAGGTTTGCTTCTTATGACAGGTATAAAAAAGGAGGACTGTATGAGTCGATTGAATATTGCGCTGCTTCAGATCCGGCCGGGAGACTGCACGGAGCAGAATCTTGAGATCGGGATCAGAGGCTGCAGGAAAGCAAAAGAACTGGGCGCGGATCTTGTGCTGTTCCCTGAAATGTGGAGCAACGGATATAAGATACATAACAGACCGTCAGAGGAGTGGATACAGGAGGCGCTTCCGGCGGACGGTGCATTTGTCAAATCATTTCAAAACGCGGCGAAAGAGTTGGAGATGGCGATTGGGGTCACTTTTCTGGAGCGCTGTGGAAGCGGACCGAAAAATACCCTGCTATTATTCGACTGCCATGGCAGACAGGCTTTGAAATATTCGAAAATCCACACCTGTGATTTTGACGCAGAGAAACATCTGACGCCGGGCGGGGATTTCTATGTGACAGATTTGGATACTGCTTCCGGCACTGTGAAAATCGGCGCAATGATCTGCTATGACCGCGAGTATCCGGAGAGTGCGAGGATCCTGATGCTGAAAGGCGCGGAAATCATACTGGTCCCGAATGCCTGCCCGATGGAAGTGAACCGACTGTCTCAGCTCAGAGGACGGGCTTTTGAAAACATGGTTTGTATTGCCACGTGCAATTATCCGGAAGGGTTCGGGGGCTGTAACGGACATTCCACAGTATTTGACGGAATGGCGTTCAAAGAAGACGGGGATTCCTGCGATATGTGCATATTAGAAGCGCCGGAGGCGGAAGGAATCTACCTGACAGAACTTGATCTTTCAAAGCTGCGGCAGTACCGTGAGCAGGAAACGCTCGGAAATGCGTACCGTCATCCGAAAAAATATGGAGAACTCGTCTCTGCGCGGCGTGTGTATCCGTTTATCAGAGAAGATTACAGAGAGTAGGAGAGAAGTCTTGTCGGTCTTCTTACGATCTTCAGAAAAACATAAGATATGAAAGGGGCCTGCTGCATTGACATCTGCTTAGAGGTACTGTATAAAATAAGTGTACTAACAATAATAGTACACTTGGACTGGCATCTGAGGGAATACGGACAAAATGAGATGAAATACTGTCCATAGAGGGCAAAGACGGGAGGAACTATGATTGGAATTGATTTACAGAACCGCAGACCTATCTATGAACAGGTAGTAGAACGGTTCGAGACATTGATCGTAAACGGTGTTTTGGAGCCGGACAGTCAGATGCCGTCTGTCCGTTCGCTCGCGATGGAGCTTTCGATCAATCCGAATACCATACAGAAGGCGTACAGTGTGCTGGAGCAGGAAGGTTATATTTATCCGGTAAAAGGCCGCGGGAATTTTGTGTCGGGAAATCAGGGATTGAAAATGAAAAAGCAGGAGAGTGTATTTGCCGCATTGAAAGATCTGGTGGAGAAAGGGCTGGAACTTGATATCGGCTGTGAGACATTCGTTGAGCGGGTGAGGAAGTGTTACCAAGAGGGAGGAGAACGCAGGACATGATAAAGATTGAAGATGTTTCAAAAAAGTTCGATGATATTATGGCGCTGGATCATGTGAGTGCGCAGATCAATGAGAAAAGTATATTCGGTCTGGTGGGGACGAACGGCGCCGGGAAAAGTACGCTGCTGCGCGTGATGTCGGGCGTGCTGAAACCGGAGAGCGGCCGTGTGCTGATTGACGAAATGCCGGTGTGGGAAAATCCGCAGGCAAAGGAGCGGCTCTGTTTTTTGGCGGATACGGCATGGTTTTTCCCGAATTCCACTCCGGAAATGATGCGGGATTATTATAAGATCGTCTATCCGGAATTTATGAGTGGCCGGTTCGACGATCTGCTTGCCAAGTTTGACCTGGATCCCAAGCGAAAGCTGGCGACATTTTCCAAAGGGATGAAGAAGCAGGTCTCCGTACTGCTGGGGATCTGCGCAAATACACAGTATCTGTTCTGTGACGAGACGTTTGACGGTCTGGATCCCGTCATGCGGCAGACGGTAAAGAGCCTTTTTGCGGCGGAGATCATGAACCGGAAGTTTACTCCGGTCATCGCTTCTCACAGTCTGAGAGAGATTGAAGATATCTGCGATCATATCGGTCTTCTGCACAAAGGCGGGATCCTTTTTGCAAAAGATCTGGATGAAATGAAGCTTGGCATCCATAAAATACAGTGTGTGATCACAGACCACGAGGCGGAAAAACGGCTGTTTGAAGAACTGGAAGTATTAAAACAGGAAAAACGCGGTTCGCTTCTGACGGTGATCGCCCGCGGCAGTTATGACGAAGTGCTGGGGCGAATTGAGGAGAAACAGCCTCTGTTCTACGAGATACTGCCTCTGACACTAGAAGAAATCTTCATCAGCGAAACGGAGGTAGTCGGATATGATATCAAAAATCTCATTTTCTAAACTGGTACGTGATGAAATGCGCAAACTGAACTGGCTTCTGGCAGTCCAGCTTCTCGTATTCGGACTGCTGATCCCGTTCCGGATCCTCGTTGTAATGGCGGTGAAGCGTCCGGACCTTTTTATGGAAAAGGTGGACCGGCTCCGGATCTTTCGTGAAAATATCGGACTGGGACATACAGAGAATACTGTATTTATCCTGGCCGCAGGAATTATCTGTGCCGTATGCGCGTTTTCCTACGTGCATTCTTCTGTCAAACTTGATTTCCTTCACAGTTTGCCGCTGAAGAGGGAGCGGCTGTTTGCCGCTAAATACCTGAGCAGTGTCCTGACCTTTGTCACAGCTTATCTTGCGAGCCAGGCGTTGGCGCTGGTGATCGGCGCGGTATACGGAGTCTGCTCGTTTTCCGTTGTGCTGGAGGTGGCGGCAGCTTCTCTGGAGGGGATTCTCTGCTTCCTCTGCAGCTATTCCGGCGCGCTGCTGGCCGTGATGCTGACGGGAAAGATGCTCACCACCATATTGACGATGGGAGTGATTGCCGGGTACATACCGTTTATCTGGCTGCTTGTGGTCTCATTTCAGGATGTATTTTATATTACGTCCATAACCAACAGGAATTCGGCGGAAGGATCCGAACTTCTGGCCTGCTCTTCGCCGTGGGCGTTTGCCCTGTCGGGGTACAGAGGAACCGGTACGGCCAGATACGGGCAGACGGGACCGTGGCCGGAGGCGGCGCAGCTCTGCCAGCTTCTGGCGGTAGCGGCAGTGTTTACGCTGGCCGCACTTCTGATCTACCGTGTCCGCCAGACAGAAACAGCAGGGAAGGCAATCGCATTTCCGAAGATGGAAGGAGCCGTAAAACTGCTTCTGACGGTTCCTTCCGCTCTGCTTGCGGCGATGGTTGCTCATACAAGTTTTATTTCGCCGTTTTGGGAGCTGTTTTTTATCTTCTTTTTCGGAGTGCTCGGATGTGTGATCATGGAATTTATTTACCGGTGGGATATCCGTCTGGTACTCTCGCATAAATCGCATATGGCAGTTACGGTGGCCGCTGCGGCCGCAATCTTCTTTGCAGTCCGCTTCGATGTAACGGGATATAATTCCTATCTGCCAAAGCAGGACGAGATTGCTGCGATGGCGGTGGACGAATCTTACTTCCTTCTGGACGGGAGTGAAGAGTCCGAGGAGGGGAATTTCCCCAACCAGAAGAGACTGGATTCTCTGGAGACAGAAAATTTTGCACCTATTTATGAGATGGCGGTCAACGGGATCTCAAATGTGGGAGAGGAAGACTGGGAAAAACAGGTGGCGTATGCAGAATTCAAATACCGTTTAAAAGACGGGAAAGAAATCTACCGGAGGTACTGGGTCGACCAGGACGTATTCGATGAACAAATGGAAAAGCTGCAGCAGGATGAAACGTTCCACGAGCTTTATTATCCGATCCTCACCTGGGAAGACACAGACTTCATCGATCATATGGAATTCACGAGTACGGGAATGGAAATAGAGGCATCTGAGACTGCGGATGTGGAGGAAGCGGCCTCCTACGCAGACTATATCCTGGTCATGGGAGAAGACATCGACCGCGTTGTCAGCGCATACCGCGAGGACTTAAAAGCGCTTTCGTATACGCAGCTTGCGGCAGGAGAAGGCGGAGGCAGCCTGGCAGTATGGGGAAAATCAGACAGCGGCGTAGACTATTATCCTGTTACTGCGGAATGTGAAAATACGATAGAAGCGCTCAGGCAGATCCATGAAAAACAGGGCGGTTAAACTGATACAAGAGGAAAAAGCAGCCGGAAATGTCCGGTTGCTTTTTTTGGGATTTTGCATATAATCGTACTTAGACACAATTCGGAATAACAGGATCCCAAGATCCGGAAAGAAGGCGCATGTATGTTTGGAGAATGCCATATGCATATTTTAATGGATGCGCAGAATTACCGGCGCGCCGTACAGCTTCATGCGGACGGTGTACAGGACGATGACATCCGCAAAAAATTCAGGCAGTATCAGGAAAAAGAAATTACGTTTCTGCGTGATGGAGGAGACGGGCTCGGGGTGTCTGCGCGTGCTGCACAGATCGCGCCGGAATACGGGATCACATACCGGACGCCGCTGTTTGCGATCCATAAAAAAGGGCATTACGGGGAGATCGTGGGTCATGGGTTTTCTGACTGGAAAGAGTACCGGCATCTGGTACAGAAGGTCAGAGAGGAAGGCGGAGATTTTATCAAGGTCATGTTTTCGGGGATCATGGATTTTGACAGGGAGGGGGCGCTGACAGAACCCTCGCTTCCGGCGGAGGAGATCCGCGAAATGATACATATTGCACATGAGGAAGGATTTGCTGTTATGGCGCATGTAAACGGTGCGGATGCGGTGCGTGCGGCCGTCTGCGCCGGTGTTGATTCTGTCGAGCACGGAAATTTTGTGGATGAGGACTGCCTTCAGGCCATGGCGGACAGCCGCACGGTCTGGGTGCCGACCTATGTGACGATCACGAATCTGATCGGGAGCGGACGGTTCGCGGACGAGCCGCTTTTGCGCCTGAAAAAACGGCAGGGGGAAGCTGTGCGCCGCGGATTTGAGCTGGGCGTGAAGATTGCAGCAGGGAGCGACGCCGGGGCATACCGTGTTCCGCACGGGCAGGGACTCCTGGATGAATACCGGGAATTTTGCCGGCTGACGGAAGATTTCCTGGCACCGTCTGAGCTGGATGCCAGACTGTCGCTTGCGGAGACACAGATACGGAATACCTTTGAGCGTGGATAAAGATGCGGCACGGATGTGCCGGATGGCAGAAGGCAGGAAGTAAGAGGGAGGAATATGGACTGGAAGACATTGCTTTCACCCGTGCGCGTGCGGACTGCAGCGACGCGTTCCGGGAGCGGCAGAGATTTGAGAAGTGAATTTGAGAAAGATTACCACCGGATCATCGGGAGCGCATCGTTTCGAAGGCTTCAGGATAAGACGCAGGTATTTCCGCTTGATAAAAGCGATTTTATCCGGACGAGGCTGACGCATTCCATGGAAGTTTCTTCGATCGCAAAATCGCTGGGCCAGAATATCAGCCAGGATATCCTGCAGAACGGGCGTGATCCGGAGTTTGACTGGCAGATGAAAGAGGATATCTGCAATATCCTCCAGTGCGCCGGGTTGATCCACGACATCGGGAATCCGCCGTTCGGCCATTTTGGAGAGTCGGCGATCCGCGAATGGTTCCGGGAAAATCTTCCGAAACTGAAATTCCAGGGCGAGCCGGTGACGAAGCTTCTGTCAAAACAGATGCTTGCGGATTTTTATAATTTTGAGGGGAACGCACAGGCGCTCCGCCTGATCGCAAAGCTCCATTTTCTGGTCGATGAGCACGGGATGAACCTGACGTATGCGCTCCTGAATACGATCGTCAAATATCCGGTGCCTTCTACGCAGATGAATCCGCACAGCGGAGATATTAAGGATAAAAAGATGGGATTTTTCTTTGCGGAGCAGGAGCTGTACCAGAAGATCGCGAAGGAGACGGGCACACTGGGGCTGCGTCATCCGCTGACGTTTATTCTGGAGGCGGCGGACGATATTGCGTATAAGACAGCCGATATTGAAGATGCATTTAAGAAGGGATGCATTTCCTACCATACACTTCTGAAGGAGCTGGAAAGATACGAACAGACGGCTTCGCAGCGCGAAAAAGAGTATTTTAATGCGGCGGGAGTCCTGAGGGACAAATATGCGGCGGCCGGGAAACGCCGTATCGCAGACCGGGAAGAATATGCGGTGCAGAATTTCCTTGTGCGGGTGCAGGGAATGCTGATTGCCTGCGCTACATACGGATTTATCAATCATTATGATCAGATCATGCAGGGAACGTACAAATACGATCTGTTTGAGTTCACGTATGCGCGCGGGCTGATGAAGCTGCTCGGGGATATCGCGTACCGGTATGTATTCATTACGAATCCGATCTTCAAACTGGAAGTAGCGGCAGATACGGTGCTGCGGTCGCATCTCGACCGGTTTGTGGCTGCCGCGCTCTATTACGATACACAGGTTCCGCAGCGCGATGTGGAAGAAAAGCTCATCGCGCTTATTTCGGAAAATTACAAGCAGGCGTACCATGCCTGCGCAGCCGGGAAGAGCGAGGAGGAACGGCTCTATCTGCGCCTTCTTCTGGTAACGGACTATGTCTGCGGGATGACGGACAGCTACGCAAAAAGCCTGTATCAGGAGCTGAACGGCATCGTATAGGGCGGTACGCCCGGCTTAAGAGAATGACAGCGCAAGGAGAGAGAAAAGGAATGGCGGACAAGGTACAGGGCCAGCTGACAGAAGGCCCGATTCTAAAGGTTTTGACGAAGCTCGCGCTTCCGATCATGGCATCGTCGCTTCTGGCAACGGCATATAATATAACAGACATGGCATGGATCGGCATGCTGGGGGCAAAGGCAGTTGCCGGTGTCGGTGTGGGCGGAATGTATGTCTGGCTGTCGCAGGGCCTGGCGTCGCTTGCACGGATGGGCGGGCAGGTAAATGTGGCGCAGGCGCTCGGCAGAGGCGACCGCGTGCAGGCGGGAAAATTTGCTGCGGCAGCGCTTCAGATGGTCGTGTTTTTCGGCATCGTATTCGGAGCGGTGTGCCTGATCTTTGCGGACCCGCTGATCGGATTTTTCGGGATAGAAGATGCGCAGACACTGCAGTATGCAAAGGATTATCTTCCGATCACGTGCGGACTGATTGTATTTTCCTATGTAAATATTACGCTGACCGGGCTGTTTACGGCGCAGGGGGATTCTGCCACGCCGCTGCTTGCCAATATGGTCGGGCTGTTGATCAATATGGTCCTGGATCCGGTCCTGATACTGGGGATAGGGCCTGCGCCGAGGATGGAAGCCGCCGGAGCTGCCGTCGCCACGGTCGGAGCACAGATGGTAGTGACCGGAGTGTTTGCCCTGAAGATCTTCTGCTCCGGGAGGAGACAGAATGTGCTGCGCAGTACGCCTCTTGCGGGGAGGTTTCAGAAGCGTTATTACACATCCGTATTTAAGATCGGCTGGCCGACCGCTTTGCAGGGCTCGATCTACTGCATGATCTCTATGGTGCTGACGAGAATGGTTGCGGCGTTCGGGCCGGGCGCGGTGGCGACCCAGAGAGTCGGCGGACAGATCGAATCCGTTTCGTGGAATACGGCAGACGGGTTTGCGGCGGCACTGAACGCATTCGTCGGACAGAATTTCGGCGCCGGAAAAATGGACCGGATACGGAAAGGATACAGGATTTCTTTCGCGACGATCGCTGTATGGGGAATCGGCATGACACTCTTATTTGTGCTGTTCCCGGCACAGATCTCACAGGTGTTTTTCCATGAAGCGGACGTTCTGCCGGTTGCGGAACGATATATGGTCATCGTCGGGTTCTCAGAAGCGTTTATGTGTGTAGAACTGATGGCGATCGGAGCAATCTCCGGATTCGGGAAGACGAAGCTGTGCAGCGCGATCAGTATCATCCTTACGGGGCTTCGGATTCCGCTCGCACTGCTTCTTGGCAGGACGGGACTCGGACTGGAGGGCATCTGGTGGGCGCTGACGATCACGAGCATGATGAAAGGAATCTCTCTGCACGTAACGTTCCTGCGCGTGTTAAGAAGAAATTACAAAAGTGTTAATAATATGCTGTGAGTGATGAATTATCAGTATGTGACTTGCAGGAATCCCGAATGCGTGGTATGATATCAAGGCGGTATTGGTTCAATGCCTTTTTTGGTGTGCATTACAAAAAAGGAGACGGTCCGCAGGCGGGAGTTATGAGTAATAGAATGGAGGGTGTGACATGTTGAACAGAAAAATGAGGATTGCAGGTATATCTCTGGCACTGTCACTGGCCATAATGAGTTTTACAACAGGTTGTAATATTCTTCAAAAGAAGCCGGCCATGACGGAGAGCGAGACGCAGACAGAGACACAGACAGAGTCAGAGACGGAAACAGAAGAAGAAACAGAGTCAGAAACGGAGCTGCAGACAGATGTTCCGTATACATCCAGAGACGGCAGTATCCGCATTACGCTGCCGGACAGTACATGGAAGGTGACGCAGGATGCGGATGAGATGCGCGTATTTTCTTCGGGTTCTGCTGCAATGATCAATATTGTCCATGCGGCCGACGCGACTGCGATGAGAAATCTCTCTGTGCAGGAGTCGGAAGAAGAGCTGGAAACG
This sequence comes from Candidatus Choladousia intestinipullorum, assembly GCA_018711885.1. GTDB lineage: Bacteria > Bacillota > Clostridia > Lachnospirales > Lachnospiraceae > Choladousia > Choladousia intestinipullorum. The sequence continues at coordinate 9,560 of DVHT01000005.1, forward strand.
AGTCTGAGAAAGCAGTATCCGGATACAAATGCATTCGAGGTAGTGGAATTTGAAACGCTCGGCACGACAGCTTTGACTACGTATGAATATGTAGTGAAATATAATTCTACCAGTATGTGGGCGTACTCTGTAACTTACGCGATCGTCGCAGCGGATGAAGCGTACGTGATCACAGGTACGGTTACAGAAGACAATGAGGCTCTGCTGAATGCAGTCAGAGATTCGGTAGAGAGCTTTACGGTACTGACGAATACGACATTCAGTGCTCTTCCCGGCACGGTGGTGAACCAGAGTGAGACGACGCAGTCAGAGAGCGCAGCCGATGCAGAGGGCGAGCTACAGACACTGACTGATTACGGAACGAGTACGACGCTTTATGCGTCCGATAATGTCAATATCCGTCTTCAGCCGAGTACGGATGCCGGTATTCTCGGCTCTCTTGCGCCGGGGGATCAGGTTACGGTAGTCGGCGAGACGTCTTCCTGGTTTAAGGTAAATGTAAACGGAAATGTGGGATATATCAGCAAGGCATTTCTGGTAAATACACCGACTTCACAGTCTGAGACGACAGCGGACCAGACAGAGGCGCCGGTATCAGATTCGACGAAGACAAATGCTGAGCTGAACAGCTATATCGATTACGGGACCGGGTATCAGTATTATGCGACGACTGATGTCAATCTGCGCGCACAGCCCGGAACAGACAGCAGCATTGTCGGAGGGCTGGCAAATGGTCAGGCAGTCACGGTAATCGGTGAGACGGATAACTGGTTCGTGGTATCCGTAAACGGCACAACCGGATACGTATCAAAGTCGTATATCAGTTCTTCAGGCAGCGGAAATTCCGGCAGCAGCACGGGCGGCAGCGGAAATTCCGGGAACAGCGGAAGTACAGGAGGCGGTACAGCGTCGTCAGGAACAGGAACGGTAAACGGTACGATCATTAGTACGACGCCGTCCACAATCACGATTCAGGGCGACGACGGAAATACGTACACGATTAATTATTCAGACGCTTCGGTCAGCACGAATGCCGGTCTGCAGGAAGGGTTGTATATTTCTGCGACAGTAGATTATTCCGGCACTGCTCCGAATGGTGATCTGTATGCGACGAACGTAACGGGATACTGATAAGGGGAACAAAAAAAGAAAGATAACGGCAATTCGGAGCGCCGCAAAGTGGAAAGAAATCGGCAGACAGCAAAGGCCGGTGGTTCAAACGCTTTGCGGCGCTTTTTGTTTAAGATGCAGGAGCAGGTAAGAGGAGGAGAAAAATGCTGGGAAAAAAGACAGATGGTTTGATACTGGATGTAGACGGAACCTTGTGGGATTCTACCGGGATCGTGGCGCGGGCGTGGACCCAGGCGGTGCGTGACAGCGGTTTTCCGGATTTTGAGGTGACGGCGGACGGTCTGAAAAGGCTGTTCGGAAAGACTATGGAAGTGATCGCGGAAGAGATGCTGCCCTGGCTTGCGAAGGAGAAAAGAGAAAGCATCATGGAGCGGTGCTGCGAATACGAACACCGGGCGCTGGAAGAAGATGAGTGCAGGATCTGTTATCCGGGAGTGACCGATACGATCCGCCAGCTTTCAAAACGGCTTCCCGTGTTTATTGTCAGCAACTGCCAGTCCGGTTATATCGAACTGTTTCTTGAAAAAACAGGACTCGGAGAATATGTGACAGATATCGAGTGCTACGGCAATACGAAGTGCGGCAAGGGAGAAAATATCCGGATGGTCGCAGAACGGAATCATCTGCAGAATCCGGTCTATGTCGGAGACACAAAAGGAGATCTGAGCGCTGCAAAAGAGGCAGGAGTTTCTTTTATCTATGTTTCTTACGGATTCGGGGACGTAGAAAATGCGGAGACAGAGATTTCCTGTTTTTCGGATCTGGCAGGACTGGCAGAGGGGGGAGAGAATCGATGAAGAGAATTATCTGGATGGTACTCATGAACCTGTGGTATGTACCGTACGGAATTTACCATCTGCTGCGGATGTCGTCGCATCCGGAGCGATATTCCCTGGAAGAGCGGTTCGCCATGATCAAAAAAATCGATAACCGTGCGATCAAAGGCGGAAGAGTAGAGATCGAGGGACACGGACTTTCGAACCTGCCTGAGAAAAACGGGTACATTCTGTATCCGAACCATCAGGGGATGTTTGATGTGCTGGCCGTGGTCCAGATGATGACAAGACCTCTTTCAGTGGTGCTGAAAAAAGAACTGGCCGAGATTCCGTTTTTGAAGCAGGTATTTGCATGCATCGGAGCGATTGCGCTCGACCGCGATGACGTGCGCCAGGGAATGAAAGTGATCCTCCAGGTGGCGGAAGAGGTCAAACAGGGCCGCAATTTTCTGATTTTTGCAGAGGGAACCAGAAGCAAAAACGGGAATCATCTGCAGGAATTTAAGGGCGGAAGTTTTAAAAGCGCGATGAAAGCGAAATGTCCTGTCGTTCCGGTCGCGCTGATCGATTCGTACAAAGCGTTTGACACCGGTTCGATCAAAAAACTGAAGGTTCAGGTGCATTTCCTGGAGCCGATTTATTATGAGGAATACAAGGACATGAAGACGACAGAGCTGGCGGCGGTAGTAAAAGCCAGGATTGAGGCAAAGATTGCGGAGGCAGATCCGCAGGCATAAAGAGAAGATCAGGTGATCCCAGGAACAGCGTTCCTTCTGAAAAGAAGCCGGACTGCTGCTCCTGGGATTTTTTTGCCATAGGTCCGTTCATGCGCATGCATAGAAAAAGAAAGCAGGGGGAAAATATGCGTATACGGATACTGCCGGGAATGGCAGGAAGGAATGTGCCCGGATCGAGGGCAAGACGTACAGGAGGAATAATATGGCAGTCAATCAGATGGCGGGGAAACAGAGCATCGAATATCAGGAAGCCCCGCATATAATCAGCAGTGCTTCGGTAGTAGGTCCGAAGGAAGGAGAGGGCCCGCTCGGGGAATGGTTCGATCTGATCGCGCCGGATGCGGGTCTTGGAGAAGAAACATGGGAAGAAGCGGAGAGCACTCTGCAGAAAGAGGCGCTGCAGACGGCGATCGGGAAGGCGCAGCTTCTGACGCAGCAGGTACGTTATCTGTTCGGCGGAGATCTGCTGGCACAGCTGATTGCCACGTCATTCGGAAACGGGGATGCACAGATCCCTCTTTTCGGATTATATGGGGCGTGTTCTACGTGCGGAGAATCACTGGCGCTCGCATCAATGGCGGTGGCGGGCGGATATGCCGACTATGCAGCCGCTCTTACCTCAAGCCATTTCGGAAGCGCAGAAAAGGAGTTCCGGTTTCCCCTGGGATATGGGAATCAGCGTCCCTTATCAGCTACCTGGACGGTCACCGGAAGCGGGGCCTTTATACTTGCCGCCAAAGGCGGACATGTTAAGATCACAGGAGTGACGCCGGGACGGATCATCGATATGGGAGTAAAGGACAATATGAATATGGGAGCCTGTATGGCTCCGGCGGCGTGTGATACGATCTATCAGAATTTTATGGATTTTAACCGGCAGCCGCAGGATTATGATAAGGTGATCACAGGCGATCTCGGGACGATCGGCCAGAAAATACTGATTGACCTGCTGAAAGAAAAGGGGTTTGATATCTCGAGACAGCATATGGACTGCGGAATTGAAATCTACGATGCCGAAAAACAGGATACGCATGCGGGCGGAAGCGGATGCGGCTGCTCCGCCGTGGTGCTGGCAGCCATGATTTTGCCGAGGCTTCGTAAGGGCGTCTGGAAACGTGTGCTCTTTGTGCCCACCGGTGCGCTGCTGTCAAAGGTCAGCTTTAATGAAGGACAGACGATACCGGGGATCGCACATGCGATCGTGCTGGAGCATTGTTAAAGGAGGAAAAATATGGATTATATCAATGCTTTCTGGGTCGGCGGACTGATCTGTGCGCTTGTCCAGATTTTACTGGAAAAAACAACGCTTCTGCCGGGACGGGTCATGGTAATACTGGTCTGCCTGGGCGCCGTACTCGGTGCAGTCGGCCTTTATGAGCCGCTGTTGGACTACGCCGGAGCCGGCGCCTCAGTGCCGCTGCTGGGATTCGGGAATACGCTCTGGAAAGGAGTAAAGGAGGCCGTCGATGAGCAGGGAGTGCTCGGACTGTTTATGGGAGGTTTTCGGGCAGGAGCCGTCGGAATCAGTGCGGCTTTGATTTTTTCGTATCTGGCGAGCCGGATCTTTGAGCCGAAAATGAAGGATGAGTAAACTGAGATAAAATTTCGTTGAACCTTTCTGGCTTTGTATGATTAAATAGGATGAAGAAACAAAGGATCAGGGGGTAAAACAGAAATGAGCCGCGAAAATGCAAAAACTCTGGCGTGCGCAATAGAGACCGGGGAAGAGGGAATGCAGCTTGGAACGTATCTGAGACAGCGGATGGGGTTTACCAGGGCGCAGATACGTTCCGTGAAATTCCGGCAGAACGGGCTTAGGGTAAACGGAGAACGGGCCAGAGTGACCCGTGTGCTGAAAACCGGGGATCTCCTGGAAGTGCTTCTGGAAGATCCGGCTGCAGGCGCGTCTGCGCTGAGAGAGGATTACGGGCGGCTGGATGTGCTGTATGAGGACGAAGATGTGCTGGCAGTCTGGAAAGAAGCAGGGCTTGTGATTCATCCGTCGCACGGGCATTACAGCGATTCCCTTTCGAACCGCGTACATACTTATTTTGCGGGAAGAAAGGAAACCGTCCGGGTGCGCAGCATCGGGCGGCTGGATAAGGATACGAGCGGGATTGTCGTATTTGCAAAGAATCAGATTGCAGCGGCGCGGCTGTGGAAGCAGAAGGAAGAGGGGACTTTCTGGAAGGAATATCTGGCCGTCTGCGAAGGCAGGATGTTTCCGGGAAAACCGGATGGAACAGAAGACGGCAAATGGAGTACGTGGCATACGGTGGATACGCCGATCAGGGCCGCGGCCGGAGAAAAAATGAAGATGTGCGCGGCAGAGGACGGACAACGCGCGGTGACGCATTACCAGGTCCTGTGTACTGGAAAGAAACGGACTTTTTTGCGGGTCAGGATTGAAACGGGGCGCACGCACCAGATCCGGGTCCATATGGCGTCGATCGGGTATCCGGTTGCCGGAGATGTGATCTATGGGAGAGCAGACGCGGCACAGGAAGGCAGTGCGGCAGAGAATCTCTGCCTGTACGCATGGAAGACGCGGTTTTGCCAGCCGTTTACCGGAGAGGCGATAGAGATCGCTGCCGCTGCAAAATTTTAATGAATATCTTGACAGGTCTTTTGCGGCGCAGTAATATGATTTTCGGAATAAATAGTTAACATAGTGAACTATTAGACAGGCTTCGGAGGAACTATGTCAGAAAAAGAAATGCTGAGTGAGGAACTTCTGGACGGATGGCTGTCTATGTCTATGGCTATCTGGAATGAACGACTTGTGAGCGCAATGACTTATAATGAGTCAATGGTCTGCAATCTGCTGTACAAGCAGAGAAAGACAGAGGGAGAGCCGCTGACGGCTACGGTCCTCTGCGCAAAGCTGCAGATCACAAAGCCGCAGATGAACGTCATCCTGAACCGTCTGGAGGCTTCCGGTATCATTGAGCGGATCCGTTCGAGAGAGGATAAACGGAAGGTGCATATCCGGCTGACGGAACAGGGGGTTCCGGTGTATGAAACGGCGCACCGCGAAATACTGCGGTTTCCCCAGATGCTGATCGCGCGTCTGGGTGAGGATAAGTGCAGAACATTTGCCGCATCCATGAAGGAAGTGGCCGGCTGCTTTAATGAACTGATGAAAAACGGCGGCATAACAAGGAGCAAAAAAGGGGAAGAGGAGCGGATATATGAAAAAAGAAATACTGAATCGGATCAATGCACTCGTACTGCAGGTACTGTTTCGGGGATTCCGGGTGCTGTACAAAAATGACGAGCGCGTCAGAACGGAGATAGACAGCTGGGACCGCGGGCTGACACTGAAGCTGGTCTGCGGACCGGGCGGCGCAGTGCTCGCAATGCGGAAGAGTGAGCACAGCGGCGTGAAACGGCTGCCAAGGGCGCAGCGCGCGGCCATCACGATGCGCTTTAAGTCTGTCGAAGGCGCCGCCAGAGTCCTGACCGGGCTGATGAGTGTCTCTGAGGCCTATGCAGAGCATTTTTTTACACTGGAAGGCGATATTTACCAGACGATGAGCTTCGTCCGCTGCGTGGAATACGCGGAAGCGTACCTGTTCCCGCATTTCTGGAGCAGCCGCATTTTGAAGGAAGTGCCGGAAAAAAGAATGAGTGCGCTGAAAGTGTACGCAATGGTGCTGCTGGAACATGCGCACTGACAAGACTACAACGATTCTTCAGGAGGAATTATGAAATACTTTGAATTTACAAATCCCACAAAACTGTGTTCCGGAAAGGATGCGCTCGGCAATCTTGCATATGAGCTTGAAATTTTGGGCGCATGCCACCCGATGATCTTGAGCGACCGGATGCTGGAACAGATCGGTACTCTGAAACTGGTGACAGATGTGCTCAGCGATGTAAAGATCGGACGTATTTTTACCGATATTCCGCGTGACAGCAGTGTCGATACGGTGAACCGCATCGCGCAGGAATACCGCGATTTTGCGTGCGACGCTCTGGTAGCGCTGGGCGGAGGGAGCGTGCTGGATACAGCAAAAGGCGTGCGCCTTCTGATCTCTCAGGATGCGGACGACCTTCTTGACCTGATGGGATGCGACTGCGTTCCGAAAGGAAAGCATGTGCCGTTTATTGCGATCCCCACGACGGCAGGAACGGGCAGTGAAGCGACATCGGTAGCCGTGATCAAAAACGAAGCGCTCAATGTGAAAATGGAATATATTTTCCAGCAGCTCATGCCGGATACGGCAATCCTGGATCCGAGGATGACAGCGACGCTCCCGCCCAGGATCACGGCGTCTACAGGTATGGATACGCTTTGCCATGCGATTGAAGCATATTCCTGCCAGCAGAAAAACCCAGTCAGCGACGCGTATGCGACGGCGGCGATCGAGCTTGTCCGGGAAAACCTGATCAATGCCGTACGTTTCGGCTCTTCCAAAAAGGCAAGAGCTTCGATGGCAAATGCGAGCTTTCTGGCCGGCGCGGCATTTTCAAACAGTATGGTGGGGATCGTACATGCGATCGGCCATGCGCTGGGCGGCGTCTGCCATGTGCCGCACGGAGATGCCATGAATATCCTGCTTCCAGCCGGAATGATGTACAACTGCAGAGTATGCCGCGAGGAGTATGCAAAGCTTCTTTTGTATCTGGCGGGACCGGAAGTCTATATGAAAACGCCGAAGCAGGAACGTGCAAAGCAGGCGATCCGGGAGGTGCTCCGTCTGAGAAAACGTCTCCATGCTATGACGGGACTGCCGCTCACGCTGAAAGAGGCCGGAGCGGATCCGGCGATGTTCCCGCAGGTAGCAAAGACGGCGCTCAATGACGGGGCAGTGATCGTGAACCCGCGCCAGGTGACGTACGATGCGGTAATGAAGATTCTGGAGGTCAGCTATGGAAATTGAAATGCTGGTAAAAAAGCAGCGGGCATATTTTGAAAAGGGAAAAACAAAAAATGTTGCATGGCGTCTTGCCGCTTTGAAAACGCTGAAAAAATCGATTTTGAAGCATGAAAAGGAAATCAATCAGGCGCTGTATGAAGATCTGGGCAAATCGGAGATGGAAACGTACATGTGCGAGACCGGCATGGTCCTTTCAGAACTGTCGTATATGATCAGTCATCTGAGAAGCTATGCGCGGGACAAGGCTGTTCTGACACCGGTTTCGCAGTTTCACGCCAGAAGCTTTACTTCGCCTGAGCCGTACGGAGTCGTGCTCGTGATGGCTCCGTGGAATTATCCGTTTATGCTCGCTATGGAACCGCTGATCGGAGCGATCGCGGCGGGCAACTGCGTCATCGTAAAGCCGAGCGCTTACGCGCCGGCAACGGCAGACATCATCGAGAAGATCATACAGGACTGTTTTCAGCCGCACTTTACTGCTGTGGTAAAAGGCGGAAGAAAAGAAAACACGGCTCTTTTAGAGCAGCGGTTTGATTTTATTTTCTTTACGGGAAGCGTCGCTGTCGGCAGATTCGTCATGGAAAAAGCTTCCCGGAATCTGACTCCGGTCTGCCTGGAGCTCGGAGGGAAGAGCCCGTGTATCGTGGACCGCACGGCCAATATCCGGCTTGCGGCAAAACGGATCGTTTTTGGAAAATATCTGAATCTGGGGCAGACATGCGTGGCGCCGGACTATCTGTTTGTGCATGAGGATGTAAAAGAAGCCCTGCTTCGTGAGATCGAACGGTGCATCCGCCGTCAGTTCGGGGCGCATCCGCTCGACAATCCGGATTACGGAAAAATCATAAATGAGAAACACTTCAACCGCGTGCTCGGCCTGATGAAAGGCGTGAATGTCCGTATCGGAGGCGGGAGCAGGAAAGAGACGCTCCAGATTGAGCCGACCGTTCTGACGGAAGTAACGCCGTCAAGCCCGGTCATGCAGGAGGAAATCTTCGGGCCGCTGCTTCCGGTCATGACATTCCGGGAGATTTCCGAGGTGATCACCTACGTGACGCGCCATGAGAAGCCGCTCGCCCTTTATCTGTTTACAGGCAGCAGGGCGGTGCAGCGGCAGATTTTAAAATACTGCAGTTTCGGAGGCGGATGCATCAACGACACGATTATCCATCTCGCGACGAGCCGGATGGGATTTGGCGGTGTCGGCGCAAGCGGTATGGGAAGCTATCACGGCAGAGACAGTTTTGAGCTGTTCAGCCACCGCAGGAGCATTGTGAAAAAATATACGTGGATGGATCTGCCTGTCCGCTATCAGCCTTACACCAGCCTGAAAAAAGCGATGCTGCGGATATTTTTGAAGTAGATCCGTTGGGAAAGAGACCCGGAAAAGGCGCCGGAAGAGCGGCTGCATCTGCCATCCCGTAAAAAAAGTATTGGCGATTTGAAAAAGTAATGATATGATTATTTCTATATGTCTCGAAAAAATCTAGATACAGGAGAAAAAGAATGGGGAAAGAGCAGACGATAGTGGCAAAGTTTGGCGGAAGTTCGCTTGCGGATGCGGAGCATTTCAGACAGGTGAAGAAGATCCTCCGTCAGGATCCGGCAAGGCGGTACGTAGTTCCGTCGGCTCCCGGCAAGAGAAACAGCGAAGACGAAAAGGTAACGGATCTGTTATACCAGTGTTATGAGAAGGCGAGCAGCGGGGCTGATTATGCACCAGTCCTTCAGAAGATCCGGGGACGTTATCAGGAAATTATAGATGACCTTGGCCTTGCAGTGTCTCTTGAGGGTGAATTCGAGATGATCGAGCAGGCTTTTGTGAACCATGCCGGAGAGCAGTACGCGGCGTCCCGCGGAGAGTATTTAAACGGCATTCTTCTTGCAGCATTTCTGGGATACCGGTTCGTCGATGCGGCGGAGGTCATCCGGTTTAATAAAAAGGGCGTGTTTGAGGATGAAAGGACAAATTTTTTCCTGAGCGACAGACTGATCAATATAGACCGGGCAGTCATTCCGGGATTTTACGGGGCGGATGACGCAGGGAATATCCATACGTTTTCCCGCGGAGGTTCCGATGTGACGGGAGCGCTTGTGGCGCGTGCCGTGCAGGCGGACCTGTACGAAAACTGGACCGACGTTTCCGGTTTTCTCCTGACGGATCCCGGGATCGTGGATCATCCGAAAAAGATCGATATTATGACGTATTCGGAACTCCGCGAACTGTCCTACCGGGGAGCTACTGTGCTGCATGAGGAAGCCGTCTTTCCGGTGCGGCGGGAAGGGATTTCTATCCACATCCGCAATACGAACCGGCCGCATGAGAGCGGTACGCTGATCTGCAGTACGATCAGGCCGGAAGATGAGGTGCCGATCACGGGGATTGCGGGCAAAAAGAATTTTGCAGCAGTCAATATTGCAAAGAACAGGATGAATGCGCAGGTCGGATTCTGTAAGAGACTGCTGGAGGCATTTGAGGAAAACGATATATCGTTTGAGCATATGCCGTCCGGAATCGATACGATCAGCGTTATTCTGCCTGCGGACGAGTATCACAAAAAGAAAGATGCTATTATGGATTCTCTTCAGAGACTGCTGGCCCCGGATAAGATCAGTATAGATGAGGATATGGCGCTTGTCACAGTCGTCGGAAAGGGGATGCGTTCTGTCAGCGGGATCGCTGCCAGGTTCTTTACAGCGCTTGGCGACGCACACGTAAATATTAAAATGATCGATATGGGATCGAACGAGATCAACTGTACGATCGGCGTATCAAACCAGGATTTTGATACGGCGATACGCGCGCTGTACAGCGCGCTCGTAGAATAACGGGAATCAAAAGTTAAAAACTGGATGTCCGGCAGCCGCAAAGCAATTTTTTGCGGCTGCTCCTTTTTTTATAAATTGTGATTGACAAATTAGAGATTAAATAATATTATATATCATATAATATAGAACAATAAATAATATTATATAAACGGATAAGGAGAGGAACAGATGGTATTTAATACGGGAGCGGCACTGCTCGACGCCATTGTTCTTTCGGTCGTTTCGCGTGAAGCAGACGGGACGTACGGCTACCGGATCACACAGGAAGTGCGAAGTGTCCTGGATGTATCGGAATCGACGCTGTATCCGGTCTTAAGAAGACTGCAGAAGGATGACTGTCTGACTGTATATGACCGGGAATACGGCGGGAGGAACCGAAGGTACTATCAGGTGACAGAGCAGGGAAGACTGCAGCTTAATATGTACCGGGCAGAGTGGCGCAATTATTCGGCCAGGATATCGGCGATATTAGAGGGTGATGAAGATGGGAAGAGATAAATTTTTGCGGGAGCTTGAGTTCCTGCTTTCCGATGTATCTCCGGAAGAACGGGAAGCGGCGCTTCTGTATTACCGGGATTATTTCGATGAAGCAGGTCCGGAGAGGGAGAGGGAAGTTCTGGAGCATATCGGAAGCCCGGAAAAGGTAGCGGCAGAACTGAAAAACAGTTTAAACGGTGATACAGAGGGCGGAGAATACACAGAACACGGCTATTATGATGAGCGTTTTGACGAGAAGCACCGTGTGCCTGACGCTTACGGCGGGATTGTAAAAAGGGAAGGACAGAGACAGAACGAGGAAACGAACAAAGAAAAGGGGAAAGGCAATAAAGGACGGAACGTGCTGCTTCTGATCCTGCTGTGCTTTTTTTTCGGGATACCGCTGGCAACTTCGATTATCTCCGCCGGTTTTTCTGTGATCGCCGCAATCATCGGAGGCCTTGTAGGAATTTTTGCAGGTCTGATCGGCCTGATCATCGGGGGAGTGGCCGCTGTGGCCGGACTGCTGATCGGCGGGATCGTGATGGTGATAAACGGAGCGGTGAACATGTGGCAGCTTCCGGTCGGACTGATGGGAATCTGTCTTGGGCTGCTGATGATATCAGGTGCAATGCTGATCGCGGCGCTGACGAAGTGGGGCTGTACGACGGCAGTGCCGGGGCTGTTCCGGTTCTGTACCGGCGCGGTGAAGGGATGCTGCAGATGGATCAGAAACATTGTGTGCAGGCTGTTTGGCAGAGGAGGTGAGGCAGGATGAAACGATCGACGAAAAGGCTGCTTTTGCTGGCGCTCATATTTGCGATCGCAGGTTCCGCTTTCGGGATCGTAAGCGTTTGTGCCGGATTTGAGCTGTCGGAATTCCAGAAAGCATGTGAAAACGGCGATTTCCAGCTGATCGGTCCGGACCGTTGGACAGAAGACATGAAGAAGGCTGTAAGCGGTATCCGGTCCGGGAGTACAGAGAAGAACTGGAGCTATCAGGATGTTGATTCGCTTGTGCTGGATATCGGTGCGGCAGACTGTACTCTGATTCCGGGCGATACAGATGAGTGGAAAGTGATCGGGCATGATCTTCCGGCGCAGTTTCGGTGTGAACAGAAGAATCACACGCTGGAAGTGAGCTGCAAGAAAGGATTCTGGGAATTTTTGAACATTTTTTCACTCGGTGTACACAATGCAAAAATCGAAATCTGGATCCCTGCTTCTGTGACAGCAGATGAGATACAGATCGATACCGGAGCCGGCGATCTTTCAATGCCGGAAGGAATGATCCGCTGCAGAGAAATGGAGATCAATTGCGGAGTCGGGGATATCCAGATATGCGCCGATATTACAAAGAAGCTGGAAATTGACGGAGGAGTGGGAGATGCCGGGATCGAGCTCTATGGGAAGGAGCAGGACTTCGATTACGATGTCGACAGCGGCGTGGGAGAGGTCAGGATCGGCGGCAGCCACTATTCCGACCTTGGCAGCGACATCAAACTGGATCATGATGCGGAGAAAGAGATCAAAATTGACAATGGCGTTGGTGATGTGACGATTTCGTTTACAGAAAACGTGCCGGCGCAGCAAAAAGAGGAGGAAGAGTGATGAAACGGTTATATAAATCAAGAAATGACAGTAAGATCTGTGGAGTGTGCGGCGGGATTGCCGAGTATTTTCGCATCGATTCGACTGTGGTGCGTCTCATATTTGTGGTCGCCGCGCTGCTTCATATCGGGATTCCGCTCTATCTTTTCGCGGCGCTCCTTATGCCGCAGAGCGCATGAGCAGACGCAGATTCCAGGTGCGGAGGAAGTGAAATGTCTGCTTGACATCGGGCGCTTTTATGTGAATAATTGCATTAGAATAAGGCGATACTTCGAATGACAGATTATTGCTTGGAAAGGAGTATTGCCATGAAAGAACAGAAACGCATCAAATGGGAGGAACTAAGCCCGGATGACCAGATGAAGTATGAGATCGCGGAAGAACTGGGCCTTCTTGAAAAAGTCAGGGAGTCGGGCTGGAAATCCCTTTCGGCAAAAGAGACCGGACGGATCGGCGGTCTTATGACGAAAAAGAAGAGGGAACGAAAGGATTCAGGAAAATGAAGAGTCTGAATGAAGACATGAAAACCGGCAGTTTTAAGCCGGTCTATCTTTTATTCGGGGATGAGGACTATCTGAAAAATCAGTATAAGAACAGACTGAGACAGGCGATTCTGTCCGATGAAGATACGATGAATCTTTCTGTGTTCGAAGGAAAAGGAATCGACGTGCGCCAGATGATCGATCAGGCGGAGACGATGCCCTTTTTTGCCGAACACAGAGTGATCGTAGTAGAACAGAGCGGATTTTTTAAAAATGCCAGCCCGGAGCTGGCAGAATACATACCGCAGATGCCGCCGGAGACGATCTTTATTTTTGTGGAGGACGAGGTGGATAAGCGGGGAAAGCTGTATAAAGCCGTGAAAAAAGCGGGACGCGCTGTGGAACTGGGACGCCAGGATGAGCGTACGCTGCAGTCGTGGGTGCTCGGAATGCTGAAAAAAGAAAAAAAGAGCATTCAGAGGAATGCGCTGTCCCTTTTTCTGGAAAAGACCGGAAATGATATGGAAAATATCGCGAATGAGCTGGAAAAGCTGCTTTCCTATACTTACGGAAAAGAGGCCATTGAATCTGCGGATGTGGAGGAAATCTGCACCGTGACGACGGAAAGCCGCGTCTTTGATATGATCCGCGCCGTAGCGGAGAAGCGTCAGAAGCAGGCGCTTGATCTCTATTATGATCTTCTGTCGCTGAAAGAGCCGCCGATGAGAATTCTGTTTTTGACCGCGCGGCAGTTTAACCAGCTGCTCCGGATCAAGGATCTGCGGGAACGCGGATACGACGCGCAGGCCATTGCGTCAAAAGCCGGAATCGCTCCATTCATCGTGAAGAGGAGTCTGGCACAGGCGGAGCGTTTTTCAATAGAAGAATTAAAAAGAGCGGTGTCCGACTGCGTTTCGGCTGAAGAAGCCGTCAAAACAGGCCGTCTCGGAGACCGTCTTGCGGTTGAACTGCTGATCGTGCAGTACAGCCAGTAAAAAGAAACGGGATGCCACAAAAATGCAGCTATGCTTCCTGACATCCGTGTTCACCTAGTCCTCTTGACATCTGTCCGTATCAGGCGGATATATCCGCCCTATACAGGACATCTGTCTCGGACATGTGTACACTGGATGTCCAGAAAGCAGCCGCAAAGCATTTTTGTGACAGCCCACCGCCGATTCAGTCTGCATTTTCTTTTCTGTTTCATATCTGTGTGATGCCAAGCCCCTGCGTGATCTTGGCTGACGCATCGAAGAGTGCATCCAGCATTTCCCGGAAGGTCTGTTTTTGCCGGTAAGCCTGAATGGAACCGGTGATGCCGAGTGCCCCGATGCACGCTTTTTTTCCATCAAAGATCGGAACGGCCAGACAGCCGATCCCGAGTGAAAATTCTTCATTGTCAAATCCGTACCCGCTCGTCCTGCTGTGTTCGATCTCCTGAAGGAAATCCGAGGGATCTGTGATCGTATTCTTCGTCAGATTCGGGAAGGTGCACTGTTCCACCGCAGCCATCCGTTCGTTTTCAGGAAGGTATGCAAGGATCACCTTTGCCGAAGCACTGACATTGACGGAGACCGGCTCATAAAGAGGCGCGATGACACTGAGCGGAGCGCTGGAAAATGCGTGGTCGATATAGAGCAGCGAGCCGTTTCTCCAGATGGCAAGCTGCGCAGTCTGCCCCAGCTGGTTCGCAAGTGTCTGCATGACGGGCTTTGCCGTCGTCTGTAAAGAGGAATTCCTTTCGTGGGATGCGGCCAGGCTCATGATCCGGTAGCCGAGCAGATAAGCAGTCTGTCCGCCGGAGACTTCCGTGACGTAACCGCGGTTTACAAGATTTTTGATCAGACGAAATGCAGATGCGGTCGGAATATCCAGTTCCTTTGAAAGCTGTTTTAATGTGACGGCTTCATTGCGGCCGGATAAGTATTCGATAATATTCAATGCCCGTTCCAGAGAAGGCACGACAGAGTTTTGAACTGCCATAGAAAAAGTCCTCCTTTTATTTACCGTAATAAATAAATTGCACAGGCAAATACAAAAACAAATAGACTGTTGCACCGCGACGTGAACAGTTACAATATATCATACGAAACACTTAAAATCACCAGAAGATTGAAAAACAGCGTTTTGCATAAAACAGAGCAGACCAAATTGAGTAAATTGACGATATTGACAGTGAAATAGAAATATGCTAACATGAGAGCAAGATTTCATATATGATAATATTATTTCATATATGAAATAAATGCAGGCAAACACAGCGATAACCGCCAAAGTCAGCGCGACCTGCTTTGGCTCATTGTATTCGCAGGATAAAGAAAAAGGAGGATAAATTATGAGTAAACCGGTACTTGGCATTCTGGGATTTTCTGATGGAGATCCGGCAGCACACAAGATGCTTGCGCCGATCGTGCAGGCGCAGATTGACGCGATCGTTGACGCATTAACGGCAGACGGGCGCGTGGAAGTAGTTGTGGCAGAGGACATTGTACACAGTGATAAGACAGCAAAGGCGTATGCGGAAGATTTGAAGGCAAAGGGCGTAGACGCTACAGTTTTTGCATACGGAGTATTTGCCTTCCCTGTATTCAGTGTGATCGCAGCCAGATACGGCAAGGGGCCGTTCCTCCTTGCAGCTCCGTTTAATCCGGATTGGCCGGGCATGGTATCCATGCTGGCAGCAGGCGGCGGACTGGATCATGAGGGAATCGATCATTTCCGCGTAGCAGGCGATGTAAAAGAGAAAGCGGTATTGGAGAAGATCGTTACATTCGCAAAATGCGCGAAGGTCGTAAGCCGCCTGAACGGACAGAAATACGGTCTGATCGGAGGCAGAAGCCTCGGTATGTACAGTACGACCGTATCGATGCAGCAGTGGCAGGAAAAATTCGGCATTGACGTAGAGCATATCGACCAGCTTGAGATCGTGCGCAAGGCAGAAGAGGTGGACGAGGCTCAGGTAGAAAAGGCATTTAACTGGCTGACGGAGAACGTCGGAAAGATTGAATACAATGGTACATCCTTTACACCGGAGAAGCTGAAGACCCAGATCCGCCACTACGAGGCGACAAAGAAGATCGTGGAAGAGAATGAGCTTGACTTTATCGGCGTAAAATGTCATTATGAGATGAGCGCACATTACTGTACGCAGTGCTTGAGCGCGGCGTTCCTGAATGACCCGTATGACTGGGACGGTCCGAAGAAACCGTTCGTCTGTGCATGTGAAGCAGACTCTGATGCGGCACTTACGATGCAGATCCTGAATCTTCTGACCGGAGACCCGGCGATCTTTATGGACGTGCGTCACTGGGATGAAGAGAACGGAGTCATGGAATTCTGCAACTGCGGTTCCCAGTCTACATACTATGCGGACGCGAGCGACGACTTCAGAGACAACCTTGCAAAGGTTACGCTGTATCCGGCGCTTGACCTGTATCCGGGCGGCGGATGCCATGTGAACCTGCAGACAAAACCGGGACAGGCGACGATCGCAAGACTGTGCAGAAGGAAACGCGGGAATGAAGAGCGTTATTATATGACGATCATTCCATGCGAATTCGTAGCTCTTCCGAAAGAGAGAGAAAAACTGACGACAATGGAATGGCCGCATGTATTTGCGAAGCTTCCGTTTGACCACAATATTTTCCTTGACCGTTTCGGAGCGAACCACTGCCATGCAGTATATGGTGATCACGTAGAAGAGCTGAAGATGATTTGCAAGATGCTCGATATTGATGTGGAAATGTACAATTGACACGCAAAAAGGAAAAGGAGATGACCGTTATGCAGAGAATTATGAATGATCCGGATAATATCGTTGATGAGATGCTGAAAGGTTTTCTGAAGGCTCACAGTGATATCGTGGAAGCGACACAGAATCCGAGAGTAGTAAAAGCGAAAAACATACCGGAAGGAAAGACCGGCGTCGTGACGGGCGGCGGTTCAGGACACAAGCCGGCTTTTATCGGATACGTCGGAGAGAATATGTGTGATGCCGCAGCGGTAGGCGAGATCTGCTCTTCGCCGACAGCAGCAGCCTTTCTGGATGCGTTCAAGGCAGCAGATCAGGGGAAGGGCGTCGCATGTCTGTACGGAAATTACTCCGGCGACAATATGAACGTAAAAATGGCTGTGAAGATGGCGAAGAGAGAAGGCATCACAGTCAAGACAGTCGTGGCAAATGACGATGTTGCATCTGCTCCGAAGGATCAGAGAGAAAAACGCCGCGGCGTTGCCGGCGAAGTCCTGATGTGGAAAGTCGGCGGAGCAAAGGCTGCAAAAGGCGGAAGCCTTGACGAAGTCATTGAAGCGGCACAGAAAGCCATCGACAATACGAGAAGCGTCGGCATCGGCCTTACACCGTGTACGCTTCCGGCAGTCGGCCATCCGAATTTTGAGATCAAGGAAGGCACGATGGAAGTCGGCATCGGACATCACGGAGAACCGGGTATCGAGGTATGCCCGCTGGAAGACGCGCACCATATGGCAAAGAGAATGGTAGATATCGTTCTGCCGGATTATCCGTTCGTAGAAGGAGACGAGGTCGTTGTCCTCGTATCAGGTCTCGGCGCAACACCGGTGATGGAGCTTTACGTTCTGTATGATGAGATCGACCGCCTGCTCCAGGAAAAGGGCATCAAGACACATAAGGCGTACGTCGGCAACTACTTCACCTCTCTGGAAATGATGGGTGCGACGCTGACGATCATGAAACTTGATGACGAATTAAAAGAACTGATCGACATGCCTTCCAATTGCATGGGCCTGCATCAGAACTGACCGGAGGAACGGAAAATGGCAAATTTTAAGAATGAAAAGGGCAATCCTGTCCTGATGAAAATGGTAAAAGCGATCCAGGATAACAAAGATTATCTCGGAGAAGTAGACGGCCTGATCGGCGACGGCGATCACGGAATGAATATGAACAAAGGATTTACGATGTTCGGAAAAGAGTTCGGAGAAAAAGAATTTACGTTCTCCGAAGGTCTGTACGAGCTTGGAAATATCCTGTTCTCACAGATCGGAGGTTCTATGGGACCGATCTACGGCACGGTATTTATGGATATGTCGGATGCCGGAGAAGATTTTGAGGAGATCGGCGTATCTGAGCTTGCGGACATGCTGGCAGCGGGCCTTGCAGGACTTCAGGAGATCGTAGAGGCGCAAGTCGGAGACAAGACGCTCGTTGATACGCTCTCACCGGCAGTAGACGCACTGAAGGAGTCAGCCGGAGCAGGAGAGGACCTCTCTTCAGCTCTCGTTAAGATGAAAGACGCCGCTAAGAAGGGAATGGAGTCCACAAAGGACCTCGTTGCAAAATTCGGACGTTCCAGCCGTCTCGGCGAGCGTTCCAGAGGCGTGCTTGACGCAGGAAGCGTATCGTGCTGCATTATCCTGACGGCGATGGCTGACGGGATTCTGGAGAATCTGTAACCACCAGGGATAAAGGAGGAAAACACAATGAAAATTGCGGTTGGATGTGATCCGAATGCTACAGAGTTCAAAAAAGAACTGATTCCATTTATCGAAGGACTCGGCCATGAAGTGACGGATTTTGGAAGCGATGACCCGATTTATGCAAACGTGGCGATCGAAGTCGCAGAAGCAGTTGCGGCAAAGAAATACGACAGAGGCGTCCTGTTCTGCGGAACGGGTATCGGTGTAATGCTCGCAGCGAACAAAGTAAAAGGGGCTTACGCAGCAGTAGTCGGAGACGTATATTCCGCGCAGCGCGCGTGCCTGAGCAATAACTGCAATATCATTACTCTCGGAAGCCAGGTAACGGGGATCAAAAAAGCGGAAGTGATGATTGAAGCGTACCTCTCTCAGACCTACGTATACAACGAACGTTCCGGAAAGAAAGTAGACCGTATTCTGGAATACGAAAGAGAACACTAAAGCCATAATATGACGAAAGACCCTTCCGGCAGGGAGGTGTACACCGCGAACCGGTGTGCCTCTGCCGGGAGGGTCTTTCTGACTGTTCAGACGATATACTGATACATACAGATGAAGTGGCAGATACTGCCGCCCATCACAAACAGATGAAAGATTTCATGGGAGCCGAAATTCTTGTGGATGCTGTTGAATACCGGAAGTTTCAGTGCATAAATGACGCCGCCTGCCGTATACAGAAGTCCTCCTGTGAGCAGCCATAAAAAAGCAGGGCGGGACAGTGCTGTGAGCAGCTCTCCGAATACGGACAGGCAGGCCCATCCCATTGCGATATATATAATGGAAGAAAACCATTTCGGACAGGTGATCCAAAAGGCTTTTACCAGCATTCCGACGGCTGCGATAGCCCACACTGTGATCAGCAGAGTATGTCCAGACTGAGGCTCCAGAACAAGCAGGCAGACCGGAGTATAAGAGCCGGCAATGAGGACAAAGATCATCATATGGTCGATCTTACGGAAAATCCTTAAACTGTGTCCGTTTAAGTTGACGGAATGGTACAAAGTGCTGGCGCCGTAAAGCAGGATCATGCTGGTCATAAAGACCGCCATGGAAAAAACACCGACGCGTCCGGCGTCGAATGCCGCTTTTACGAGGAGCGGCGCGGCAGCGAGGGCAGCCAGTACCATGGCGATAAAATGCGTGATGGCGCTTCCCGGTTCGCGTATTGTAATAGTCATATGAACACCTCCTGTAAGATCTGCAAAACGAGAAGTAGTTTTAAAAACTATATTAAGTATATGCAAATACTACCACTGCTATTCAAAGATGTCAACAAGAATCCTGCCGGAGTTTCTGAGGGAACTGTCTTTTTTTGGCGAAACTCCGCCAAAGGAATTGACACAATCCTGAAAATATTATAAATTGATAGATGTTCAGATGATTTGAACGTTTGGTTTTCTATGTAAAATGTTGTGTTTGGAAGAACGACAGAAAATTGCGAGGAGGAAAAAACATGAAAATCAGGAAATTACTTGCATTGACGATGGCAGCCGCAATGACTGCTTCTATGACGGCCGGTGTCGCGGGAGCGGAAGAAGGCGGCGTTGCGCCGGAGGATCTGAAGGTCGGCGTTATTTACATCGGCGATGAGAACGAGGGCTACACGTCTGCGCATATGGCCGGAATTGACGAAATGCAGGAAGCGCTCGGTCTGGATGATTCCCAGATCATTGAGAAGCCGCTGATCGGAGAGGATGAAGCGTGCGCTGACGCGGCATATGATCTCGCGGACCAGGGATGCCAGATCGTCTTTGCGACGAGCTTTGGCCATGAAACGTATGTGCTGGAGGCGGCAGCGGATTACCCGGAGGTAGAGTTCTGCCACGCGACAGGCTATCAGGCAAGTACGAGCGGGCTGGAGAATATGCATAATTTCTTCACATCAGTATATGAATCGCGTTACGTATCCGGCGTTGTTGCCGGCATGAAGCTCAACGAGATGCTGGAGGACGGCACGATCACAGAGGATCAGCTCAAAATGGGATATGTAGGCGCATATCCGTATGCCGAGGTAATTTCCGGATATACTGCTTTCTTCCTCGGCGCCAGGAGCGTATGCCCGGATGTGACGATGGAAGTAAAATACACCAACAGCTGGGCAAGCTTCGACCTTGAAAAAGAGTGCGCGGAAGCGCTGATCGCAGACGGCTGTGTCCTGATCAGCCAGCATGCGGATACGACGGGAGCTCCTACCGCATGCGAGGCGGCGGGCGTGCCGGTAGTCGGATATAATATTTCCATGATCGAGACGGCTCCGACACAGGCGCTGACGTCCGCATCCATCAACTGGGGGCCGTACTACACGTACGCAGTACAGTGCGTGATCGACGGAACACCGATCGATACGGACTGGTGTAAGGGATACGCGGAAGGCGCCGACAGGATCACAGAGCTGAATGAGGCGGCAGTCGCAGAAGGAACAGAGGAAAAGGTCGCAGAGGTAGAGGCGGCGATTATCGACGGTTCTCTGAAGGTATTCGATACTTCTACATGGACGGTGGACGGAGAGACGCTTGATTCCTACGTAAAGAACGACATCGAGTATATTTCCGACGGATACTTCCATGAGTCCGAGTTTGCTTCTGCGCCGGCATTTGATATCGCGATCGACGGTATTACTTCTATTACAGAGTAAAGGACGCGCTTTGCGGTAAACAGTCCGGGGGTGTTGTGTCCGGATGATTTAACCACAGGTAAAGGCAGTTGGTTAAACCCGGCACAGCGCCCCTGGTTTTCGTATGTTGTGTGTGAAGAGAAAAGGAGCAATCGGAATATGGAGCAGACGTATGCAATTGAATTGCAGAATATTACGAAGCGGTTTGGCAGTACCGTTGCCAATGATAAGATCAATCTGTCCGTAAAAAAGGGAGAGATCCTCTGTGTGCTGGGAGAAAACGGGAGCGGTAAGACGACGCTGATGAATATGCTTTCCGGAATCTATTACCCGGAGGAGGGCCGGATTTCCGTGGACGGAAGAGAGGTCAGGATCCGCTCGCCGAAGGATTCCTTCGACCTCGGGATTGGAATGGTGCATCAGCACTTTAAGCTGGTCGATATCCTGACGGCGGCGGAGAATATTGTGCTCGGTCTTCCGGGAAAAGCGATGCTTGACAGGAAGCAGATTGTTGCGGACATTGAAGCGCTCGTGCAGAAATACGGTTTTGACCTTGACCCGCGGCAGAAGATTTATGAAATGTCCGTATCACAAAAGCAGACGGTGGAGATCGTCAAAATGCTGTACCGGGGCGCCAGAATACTGATTCTGGATGAACCGACGGCAGTGCTGACGCCTCAGGAGGCGGAGAGGCTGTTTGAAGTGCTGCGCAATATGAAGAAGGACGGATGTTCTATTATCCTGATTACCCATAAGCTGCACGAGGTGCTCGCGGTATCCGACCGCGTATCAATCCTGCGCAAGGGGCACTATATTAATACAGTCGATACGAAAGATGCGACTGTAGCTTCGCTGACGGAGATGATGGTAGGGGCAAAGGTGGATCTGAATATCGAACGCCCGGAGCCTGTGAACTGCAAAAAGCGTCTCGATCTCAGAAATGTGACGTGTACGACGAAGGACGGGATCAAATCGCTCGACTCGGCCACGCTCAGTATTTACGGCGGAGAGATCCTCGGCATCGCGGGAATCGCCGGAAGCGGACAGAAAGAGCTGCTGGAAGCGATCGCAGGACTGGAGCCTGTGACAGAAGGCTCGATCACCTTTTACCCGGATGACGGCGGGCAGAAGAATATTACGAATCTTGATGTGGCAAAGATCCGCAAGCTCGGCGTGAGACTGGCGTTTGTGCCGGAGGACCGTCTCGGAATGGGACTGGTAGGCTCTATGAATATGACGGACAATATGATGCTCCGCAGCTACCAGAAGGGAAAATCCGAGTTTCTGGACAGAAAGACGCCCGGAAAGCTGGCGGCGAAGATCAAAAACCAGCTCGAAATCGTAACACCAAGCATTTCCGCGCCGGTCGGAAGGATGTCAGGCGGAAATGTACAGAAAGTGCTCGTCGGCCGGGAGATCGCTCAGAAGCCCAAGGTGCTCATGGTTGCGTATCCGACGCGTGGGATTGATATTAATTCTTCCTATACGATTTACCACCTGCTGAATGAACAGAAGAAAAAGGGGATCGCTGTGATCTGCGTGATTGAAGACCTCGACGTGCTGATGGAGCTGTGCGACAGGATCGCGGTCCTCTGCGGAGGCAGGATTACCGGCATTGTAGACGGGCGGACAGCAAAAAAGGAAGAGCTTGGCATACTGATGACACAGCATGAAGCAGGAGGTGCTGACGGTGAATAAAGAACCATTTTTTCGGATGTCGAAACGGGAATCAATAGGGATCGGCAAGAGGATTTTGATCTATGCCGCCGCGCTTCTGCTGGCTCTCGTGGCGTGCGCAGGAGTCATCTACCTGCTGGTCCGCATGAACCCGCTCGACGTTTATAAAGCAATCTTTGACGGCGCGCTTGGAAGCAAGCGGCGTATCTGGATCACGGTGCGCGATATGCTGACGCTGCTCTGCATTGCGGTCGGCCTTGCCCCGGCATTCCGGATGCGTTTCTGGAATATCGGAGCGGAAGGGCAGATCCTGATCGGAGGCCTTGCCTCTGCGGCGCTCATGATCAATCTGGCGGATAAGGTACCGAATGTACTGCTGATCCTTCTGATGATTGCGGCAAGCGCGGTGTGCGGCCTGATCTGGGGACTGATCCCGACTGCTTTTAAAGTGAAGTGGAAAACAAATGAGACGCTGTTTACTCTGATGCTGAATTACGTGGCGATGCAGGCCGTAACGTTCTGCATCGTATTCTGGGAGAATCCGAAGGGCTCCAATACGGTCGGCATCATCAACCAGCAGACGCGGGCAGGATGGCTGCCGGAGGTATTCGGCCTCGAATATTTCTGGAATATCGTGATCGTAGCGGCGCTGACCATATTTATGTTTATTTATCTGAAATTCAGCAAGCACGGCTATGAGGTGGCTGTCGTGGGAGAGAGTGAACGGACGGCACGGTATGCCGGAATCAACGTGAAAAAGGTCATGCTCGGCACGATGGCGATCTCAGGTGCGATCTGCGGAATTGCCGGGTTTATCCTTGTCAGCGGTTCCGGACATACGATCTCGACTTCTACAGCGGGAGGACGCGGATTTACGGCCATCATCGTTGCGTGGCTCGCAAAGTTCAATTCGTTTGTGATGGTGCTGATCGCTTTCGGCATCGTATTCATG
Organism: Candidatus Choladousia intestinipullorum; assembly: GCA_018711885.1. GTDB lineage: Bacteria > Bacillota > Clostridia > Lachnospirales > Lachnospiraceae > Choladousia > Choladousia intestinipullorum. The sequence goes on from DVHT01000005.1 coordinate 33,186, forward strand.
GAAAAGGGCGCGATCCAGATCGCTTCCCAGTACGGGCTGAATGAAAACGCGTCGGACGTCCTGCTTGGGATCATCCTGTTTTTCGTCCTTGGAGCAGAATTCTTCGTCAACTATAAAATCGAGAGAAATCACAGATCGGAGGGTGTGCAGTGAGCGTAATTATTATTTTTATCCAAAAAGCAATCGTCCAGGGCATGGGAATCCTGTTTGGAGCGCTCGGAGAGATCCTGACCGAAAAATCCGGCAATTTAAATCTCGGGATTCCGGGTATCATGTACATGGGCGGAATTGCCGGACTGATGGGCGCTTTCTTTTATGAGAAGAGCACGCAGGCTCCGAATCCGGCAGTCGGGATGCTGATCTCACTGCTGTGCGCGTTCGCATGCGCGGTGCTTGGCGGCCTGATCTACAGCGTTCTGACGATCACGCTCCGCGCGAACCAGAACGTGACCGGACTGGCGCTTACGATCTTCGGAACAGGTTTCGGAAACTTTTTCGGCGGTTCCATCTCCAAGCTGGCAGGCGGCGTCGGACAGATTTCAGTAAGTACCACGGCGGGGGCGTATACGGCCAGAATCCCCCTGCTGTCCGAGATACCCGTCATCGGACCGATCTTGTTTTCCTATGGCTTTTTGACGTATGCGGGGATCATCCTTGCGGTTATCCTGTCAATTTTCCTCTTTAAGACGCGCTTCGGCCTGAATCTGCGCGCGGTCGGGGAAAATCCCGGTACGGCGGACGCTGCGGGGATCAATGTTACAAAATATAAATACCTCGCGACCTGCATCGGCGCAGGGCTCGCAGGGCTCGGCGGCCTGTATTTTGTTATGGAATATTCCGGAGGAACATGGACCGACAACGGCTTCGGCGACCGCGGATGGCTCGCAGTGGCCCTTGTTATTTTCGCGATGTGGAAGCCGCTGAATGCGATCTGGGGGTCCATCCTCTTTGGGGCGCTGTATATCCTGTATCTGTACATCCCGGGACTGGGAAGGAGCATGCAGGAGATCTTTAAAGCGCTTCCGTACGTCGTGACGATCATCGTACTGGTGATCACAAGCTTCCGGAAAAAGAAAGAGAACCAGCCGCCGGCCGGACTGGGACTCCCATACTTCAGGGAAGAACGCTGATCAATCAAATAGCAGGAAAGAAAAAGTACAAAGTAGATGTATCCGTATTCGTGAAATCAAATGTTCTTGAAGCTCTGTACAGTCTGTCCTTAAAGGTCCTTCGCCCACTGTATGCGACCAGTGATAATGAGGATCGTGTTGTTCTCCGTAAAAAACCGGTTATTGAGCCGTTTGTTTTTTCCAAACAGAAAAAAGAAGAACCTACGGAATTTGAAGTGTTTTTCAGAACGGAGCTGGCTGAGTACCGATATCTATTAAGCATAAAACGGGATCTGGTTTTATATGAGCGTCTGGACCGTATAAAGTTAGATACTGGAAGAAAATCAGCGCTTTTTGAGAGGAGCGATGAGGGAATCATTCTGAAAGGTGTTTTTTCCAGATTAAAAATAAGTGATGAATTATCGGGTACGCTTCCGCTGCTCTCTTA
>DVHT01000034.1 GCA_018711885.1 Candidatus Choladousia intestinipullorum
TATTTTATCGGGGAAGACGGCGTGCGGTATGGACATATCATTGATCCGGCAACCGGGTACCCGGCGGACAACGGGCTTGCTTCTGTTACGGTCATTACAGAAGAAGGAAAACTGGGGGATGCGCTTTCTACTTCGCTTTTTGTAATGGGACTTGAAAAAGCAGAAGAATACTGGAAAGCTCATCCGGGATTTGAAATGATCGCCGTGACAGAAGACGGTCAGATTTACCTGACAGAAGGCGTCCAGGATGCATTTTCCCTGGACGCAGATTTTGCAAATCTAAAGCAGCATATCATAACGAGAGAGCAGTAAGCCATCTGCATTTTTGCGGCGCCCCTTTTGGCCTGGATTAGGAAAGCACCGGTTACTCGGAACGTAGCGCTGCGACCGGATCGCTCTTTGCCGCTTTTTTGGAAGGGATCAGCCCGCCGAGCATGGTTAAGAATACACTCAGTAAGATCAGAACCACTGCAGGAACGGCCGGAAGCACTGCGTTGATATCTGCGGAACCGGACACGGAATGGATGATCGCATTGCCCGGGATCAGCAGGAGCAGTGTCAGCACAATGCCGATGGTGCCGGCGCACAGGCCGATGATAAAGGTCTCTGCATTGAATACCTGAGAAATATTCCGCTTGGAAGCTCCGATGGCGCGGAGGATACCGATTTCCTTTTTCCGTTCCAGTACGCTGATGTAGGTGATGACACCGATCATAATGGAAGAAACGACCAGAGAGATCGCCACAAATGCGACCAGCACGTAACTGATCATATCTACGATATCTGTCACGGAAGACATCAGAGTGCCTACCATATCGGTGTATGTGATCTTCTTATTTTCCTCGCCGGCTTCTTCCATCTGGAGATTGTAGTCGTCCAGAACCTTCAGCACCTGTTCTTTGCCTTCGAAGTTGACCGGATAGATGGAAATGGAGCTTGGCTTTTCCAGTTCTGCGTAGCCGAGTCTCCTCAGGTTGTTTTCATATGCGGCATCTTCATCCGCCATCAGAGAGGTAAGAAGAGTTGTAAGCTCTTCCTGGGTCATTTTAATCTGAATCGCGCTCATAAAAGCGTCCTCATCGATACTGATGGCGTTTTCCATATTTGCCCCGATCTGTCCGAGCGCCTGCTGGATCGCAGCCGCAATGCTGGTGCCGATCTGTCCGGCCACAATCTGCATGGCGCTGTCTACCTTTGTTGTAATCTGCTTTGCAGCCTCTGCCTGGACTTCACTGCCGATTTTTTCCATAATTTCGGAAAATTCATCGGCGGCCTCCGTAAGATCCATATAGGCGGTCAGATTCTGATAGAGCCGTTCCTGTCCGGCTTCTGATTTCAGGTAATTCAGGTAAGCCTGACCGATGGAGACAGAATCCGGAACGGAATTTGCCGCCGCGTATTCCTGATATCCGGCGATCATTTCGTTTATCAGCTGCTGCTGGATCTGTTCCGGCGTGATCTGAAGGCTTAAGCTGTCCCGTATGATCTGTTCTGCCTGGGAAGTGATCGTCTGCTGTACCTCCGGAGTCTGGAGATACGCAAGAATCGTCGCAGCAGTATTTTCTTTGATGTCATTGGCGGCTGCGTATTCTTCATAACCGGAGATGAGAGTCTGGACAATGCCAAGCAATTGTGCGTAAGAGACGGACACATCGAGATTCTCCGAGATCAGTTTTTCCATGCTGTCAGAAAGCCGCTGTGCCGCGTCGTCGGTCGCCAGATAATCGAGAAAACCGGAAGACGGATCGGTAAAATCGATGGACGTACCGTCCGGCAGGCTTTCCTGGAAGCCCTGCATCATATCCTGGGCGATGGCCTGCAGTTCTTCGTCCGAAACGGACAAATCCAGTTTTTCTGTCATATCGCTGATTTCTTTCCGGAGTTCTTTGGACAGCTCCGGCATCAGCTCCTCCAGATTCAGCAGTTCGGACAGATCAAACTGTCCGTCCTGCATCGGAAATACTTCTGATAAAGCAGAAGTATCGATATGCAGGTTGGAAAGGGAGGAGAGGTCAACGGAAAACATACTTTCATCCACCTGAAATGCCTGCGCCAGTGCTTCCGTATCTACACTGAATAAAGTAGAAGCGTCAAACCGTTCGTCCTCCGACTGTTCCCCGAACCGTTCTCCGGTGAAAACATTGATATTTTTCTTCGAAAGCTGTTCCTGTACGATCTGGCTTTGGGAAGACTGCTCGATGACATGTGCGGTGAGCTCGGGCGTATAGCCGATGCCGGTATTCAGCATGTTGACATTGGCATCTTCGGACGGCTGTACGATTCCCACGATGGAAAGTTCTTCTCCGTTTTCCACCAGATTTTCCATATAGGTTTCATCGTCGGATTTATCCACCCACACATCGTATTCGCTGTCGTATTCATAGTAGTCTGCACTGTTCACCAGGCGGAACGAAACGTCAAGGATCTCTTCATAGGAGTAGGAGCCGATATTGTCCGGCGTCTCCACAGTTTCCTCCGCCGCAAACTGGCGGACCATTTCATCCAGCTCTTCTGCGTCTCTCAGATCGAGTGTGTACATCATGAGGTCGCTGATATCCCCCGACGGAGTCAGGACGAGGACGCACTCATAATAAGCTTCCGGCCAGCGGCCCGCTTTTATATCGTACTGATCTTCGTACAGATCGGGATTTCCGGGCATCTCAAAAAATACATCAGTGTTCATGGTCATGGACATCATGCTGTTGGCGCTTTCGCCTGAGCCGAGACCAAGAGCGGAAAAGGAGCTGTCCGGATTTACCTGGCGGACGCCGTTTCCGTCTGTCCGGAAGATCTGCGGTGATACATTGTACGTATACTCAATGGATTTTACGTATTCTCCGAGCCCGTTTTCATTGCTGTCCAGATAAGATTTCAGAGATTCCAGGTCATTTGAATTCATCCGGGAAAACATACTGGTGACCAATTCTGTTACTCCCACCACGTTTTCCGTTTCCTGTTCTTTGCTTCCGGTGCCGTCTGTCATCATTGATGTAAAATCAATTCCGGTGCTGGTGATCTCCAGAGGATATTCCGAAAGCGTATCTTCTTCTACGGACTGGATATAGGCATTCACGCCGTTCGAGAGGGCAAGAATCAGGGCGATGCCGATAATGCCGATGGAACCGGCAAATGAGGTGAGAAGCGTCCGCGCTTTTTTTGTCCGGAGGTTATTAAAGCTCAATGACAATGCCGTAAAAAAGGACATGGAAGACTTTCCCATGTTTTTATGCTTCGGAGGTTCCAGACTGGATTCATCCACTTCGTATGGCATGGAATCTGACCGGATCACGCCGTCCTTTAAATTAACGATACGCGTGGCATATTCTTTTGCAAGTTCCGGGTTATGTGTGACCATGACAACGAGGCGTTCTTTGGCCACTTCTTTTAACAGTTCCATGACCTGAATGCTCGTATCACTGTCAAGCGCTCCGGTGGGCTCATCTGCCAGCAGGATCTCGGGATCATTTACAAGCGCGCGGGCGATTGCCACACGCTGCATCTGACCGCCGGACATCTGGTTCGGCTTTTTGTGGAGCTGTTCGCCGAGTCCGACCTGCTGAAGCGCCTTGACTGCCCGTTCTTTCCGCTCTGCCTTGGAGATGCCTGATATGGTAAGAGCAAGCTCCACATTGGCGAGAACTGTCTGGTGCGGGATCAGGTTGTAGCTCTGGAAGACAAAGCCGATCGTATGGTTCCGGTAAGAATCCCAGTCCCGGTCTTTGTATTTTTTAGTGGAAATCCCGTTGATGATGAGGTCTCCGCTGTCATACCGGTCCAGTCCTCCGATGATATTGAGAAGCGTGGTCTTTCCGGAGCCGCTCGGGCCGAGGATCGCCACAAATTCATTTTCACGCAGATTCAGGCTGACATGATCGAGCGCCTGCTGCACATAATTTCCTGTTTTATATTGTTTGCATATCTGTTTGATCTGAAGCATAGGCTGTCACCCCTCCTAAAATCGTAATGGATATTATAGCACCGCAGATAAATGAAAATCAACAGACGGAAAGAGAATCCAAATTTTTAATAAATTTTAGTTACAGTTTATTTTCTGTGGTATACTAACATGCAGAAAGGACGGTGGAACTATGTGCACATGCATCACTTATGAAAACGGAGATTTTTATTTTGGGAGAAATCTGGATCTGGAGTATGCGTTCGGGGAGAAGGTCGTGATCACACCGAGAAATTACAGATTCAGCTTTCGGAAACTGCCTCAGATGGAGCATCATTATGCAATGATCGGCATGGCGGCGGTCGCCGGAGATTATCCGCTTTACGCAGAAGCAGTCAATGAGAAGGGACTGGGAATCGCAGGGCTGAATTTTCCGGGAAATGCATATTATCGGGAGGAACAGCCGCAAAAGGATAATGTGACTCCGTATGAACTGATCCCATGGCTTTTGGGGCAGTGCGCATCAGTAAAAGAAGCTGAGGCGCTGCTGGAGCGCGCGAATCTGCTGAACATTCCATTTGCGGTGACGATGCCTCTTGCGCCGCTGCACTGGATGCTGGCGGACCGTGAGAAATGCCTGGTGGCAGAGGCGACGGAGTCAGGCGTTCACCTGTATGAAAATCCATACGGTGTGCTGACGAATAATCCGCCGTTTCCTTATTACCAGATGCATCTGCGCAATTATCTGCATCTGAGCAGCGGTTCTCCGGACTGCCGGTTTGCAAAAGAGCTGGATCTTAGCCCGTATGGACAGGGAATGGGAGCGGCAGGGCTTCCGGGCGATTTTTCTCCCGCTTCGCGGTTTGTGAAGGCAGCCTTTTTAAAATGGAACTCTCAGGCGCCAAAAGAGGAGCTGCCGAATGTAACGCAGTTCTTTCATATCCTGGATGGGGTCGCTATGGTGAGGGGAGCGGTGATGACACCGGAAGGAAAGGCGGACATTACAACGTACTCCTGCTGTGTGAATGCGGATCGCGGGATTTATTACTATAAGACGTATGAGAACAGCCAGATACAGGCAGTCGGGATGGGAAATGAAAACCTGGACGGATGCCAGTTAAAGATCTGCGAACTGGAAACGCAGCAGCAGATCAACTGGAAAAATTAAATTTCACAAAATTGTTCAGAGAATTAATTGTATTTCACAAAATTATCAGGTATAATAGAAGTGCAAAACTATACAGAAAGCGAGTGATTGCCGATGGACCTTCAGGTGTCAGATGATGTCTCAAAGGAATACCTCGCGGAAGTTCTTCCCATATTGGAAAACGAAGAAGTCTTGTCTTTAAGCACGTTTTCCCATCATCAGTGGACGAACAGGCTGATGCACAGCATAAATGTATCGTACTTATCATGGTTTATTGCGAAAAAGCTTGGATGTGACGAGAAAGCTGCCGCAAGGGCAGGACTGCTCCACGACTTTTGTCCATATGATTTTAAAAAGAAGACTCCCACGGGAGAGCACCAGGCGTTTTATCATCCCAAAGCTGCCGCCCGGAACAGCGAAAGAGTGTTCCAGATCAGCGAACGGGAGAGAAAAGCGATTTTAACGCATATGTTTCCGCTGGGACCGATGCCCACGAACAAAGAGGCGTGGATCATCACACTGGCGGATAAGATATGTGCTTCGATGGAGCTTTGCCATGTGGCAATAGCCCTTGCCAGAAGAAACAGGCTGGTGCTTCGGACAGCTTCCGCGTAGACAGCAATGAGCTGCTGTACGACTCTGAAAAGAGTGTACGGCAGCTCATTTTCCTACGTTCGTTTTTCAGACCGGTTCCGGTACAGAAGGCGGAGCAGGTACAGGACCAGCAAAATCCCCCACGAAAATGCCTCGCTGTAGGCGATCACCATGTTCCCGAAGAAGGAAACCCAGGCATAGGAGGCGATGATGCGCGACACGAGCGCAAGGATCCCTGTGATACTGGAGTAGACGACGTCGCCCATACCTTCCAGATAACCGCGGATCGAGGTGGCGAGACCGTATACAACATAAAATAAGGCAAGCCTTGTGAAAAAGTTATGCCCGATAGACACGGCCTCTTTGCTGATGCCGAACAGCGCGATCAAAGATCCGCCGGTCGGTATCACCAGACAGGTCAGCAGAAGCGACAATGCCGCCATCATCACGATGCCGACATGGAAGATTTTTTTCGTCTGCTCTTTTTCTCCGGCGCCGTCACTCTGTGCGACAAGAGTGGAAATACCGGATCCCAGATTTACCATAGGCAGGATCACAATAGAATCGACACGGTAAGCCGTCGTAATGGCGGCGACAGTCTGGCTGCCGAAGCCGTTCATAAAGTTCTGCAGGATCAGGCTTCCAAATGCGGTGATGCTGGACTGGATCATCGGTGGAATGCCAAGATTCATTCCTTCACGGAGCGCAGCGGGATCAACCATATGCCTGACCGGAGCAAAACGCATCGCCGGATACTTTTTCATGCTGTAGAGAATCAGAAACAGTGTCATGGCAATCTGGGAAATAACAGTCGCGGCGGCTGCTCCGACCACGTTCTGGTGCATGACTGCCACAAGCAGGATGTCCAGGATGACATTGACGGCAGAGGAGAGCACAATGGAAAAAAACGGAGCACGGCTGTCTCCCAGGCCGCGGAGCGCAGCCGAATAAACATTGTATACAGCAAGAAACGGTACGCCGATGAAGATAATCTGCAGATAATCCTCTGCAAGTTCCAAAGTATCCTGTGTCGTATTCATCAGATTTAACAGCTGCGGCGTCAGACAGATACCTGCGGCGGAAAGCACAAGAAAAACAGCGCCCAGGATACAGGAGAAGGTAGACAGAATACGGGGATAATCCTCAGTATTCCCGCTCCCGAATTTCTGTGCGAACAGAATGGAAAGTCCCAGCGTAAAACCGGTGATGGCGAGCACGTAAAAATTGATCACACTGCTGGTCGAGCCGACTGCCGCCAAAGCCAGTTCCCCGTTCACGTTTCCGACGACGAAAGCGTCCGCCCAGTTATAGAGCTGCTGCAGGATTCCGCTCAGGATCAGCGGCATGCTGAATTTCAGAAGCTTGACAGAGATACTTTGTGTTTCGGTATGCAGTTTTTTGTCGGTCATTGTAGCACACTCCAGCAGAAAAAATTGTTTTTATCATATCAACAATAGAAGAAAATGTCAAATAGTTTAGATAGGATTGCATTTGCCCGTGCTGCATGGTATACTCTGGGATAAGTCAAAGTACGAAAAAGGAGGAGAAATATGAAAAAATCAATTGTTACGTTACTGACACTTGCAGTTGCAGCATCTGCTGTATCCGGTCTTTGTGTGTCCGCTGAGGAAGACAAGACGATCACCGTTGCTGCCTCTCCGACACCGCATGCCGAGATCCTCGAAGCAGCACAGCCGATCCTGGAAGAGATGGGCTGGACACTGGAAATCGAAATATTCGACGACTACATTATCCCGAATGAGGTAGTGGACAGCGGAGAACTCGATGCAAACTATTTCCAGCATATCCCGTATCTTGAGAGCTTCAACGAAGAGAAGGGTACGCAGCTGGTCAATGCAGGCAGCATTCACTATGAGCCGTTCGGCATCTATCCGGGAACAAAATCAGACCTCTCCGAGCTGGAGGAAGGCGATGAGATCGCAGTTCCGAATGATACGACGAATGAGGCCAGAGCACTTCTTCTCCTGCAGGACAACGGAGTCCTCACTCTGAAGGAAGGAGCAGGCCTTACCGCTACAAAGAATGATATCGTAGAAAATCCTTACGGGGTAGAGATCGTGGAGCTTGAGGCTGCACAGGTGCCGCGTGTGGTAGGCGAAGTTGCTTTTGCCGTTATGAACGGAAATTATGCGCTGGATGCAGGATTTTCTGTAGCAGAGGATTCAATCGCTTATGAAGCTTCTGACTCAGAAGCGGCAAAGACGTATGTGAACGTAATTGCTGTGAAGGACGGAAACGAGGAAAACGAAGGAATCAAAGCGCTCGTAGAAGTCCTGAAGTCAGACGAGATCAAGCAGTTCATCAACGATACGTATGACGGAGCAGTAATCCCGTTTGAAGAGTCTGCAGATGCAGAGGCTGAAACAGAAGCAGCAACAGAGACGGCGGAAGAAGCGACAGAAGCAGCAGAAGGAACAACAGAAGCTGTGACAGAAGCAGCAGAGGAAACAACAGAAGCAGTAACAGAAGCAGAGTAACAGACAGCCCCGGGAAATGCTGATGATGGCATGCCCGGGGCGTTTTATGCCGTTTGCTTCTAAAATGGCTCTAACTGTTTTTGGCGCTGTTATTCTCGGAATAATAGCGGAACGCTTTCACGATATACTCGCTGCTTCCTGCACCATGTTTTGTGTCAAATACTTTGCTTAGATAATCATTAGAATAGGTGTCAATCATCATTCGGCAGTAATTTTCTGCACTGCCAACCAGCAGTTTTGAGGTAGTGGTTTGTATGCTGGATGGCGAGTTTTGCCACATGGTCTTCATCATCTTTGATTTTCTGGATGAACAGATCAAAATTTTCAATACTTCCCCAGTGCTGAATGACCGTTTCTGTCTGATTGGATTTGAAATCTTCCAAAGCGTTGATGTAATCAGACAGGTCAAATTCTTTAAAGCTCATACATTGCTCTCCTTTCTCAAGACGTTCGAGAAGTTGTATCAGCCGGTCAAGGCGCCCCCGTTTCAGCAGGAACAGTTCTTTTTGTTTT
>DVHT01000035.1 GCA_018711885.1 Candidatus Choladousia intestinipullorum
AAGTCTTTTTCTTTGTCCGTTCAGCGGTTGAAAAGTCCGGCAGTTCAAAACTACACCATTTTCTATACCTGCTCAGCGGTACAGCGCCTTGGCGGCCTCGTAGACTTTCACGTATCTTCTGTATTTTTCCGAGTAATCCCGCTGCGGCGCGTACTCCTTCCGGATGCGCGCGAATACGCCGGCCGCCTCGCCGTACGTTCCGTATGCGCCCTCCGATACCGCGCAGATCATCGCAAGGGCGGAAATCCCGGCATTGGCGTCTTCCAGAATGCCGACCGGACGTCCCAGAATATCGGCTTTCATCTGCATCAGAAGAGCCGATTTTGAGCAGCCTCCCGTCGCCACAATCCTGTCGATAGGGAATCCCGTCTCCAGAAGCCTGTCAAAACAGAGCTTCGACTCAAAGCAAATCCCCTCCAGCAGCGCGCGGTACATGACGGCGCGCCCGGTGCTCACCTTCAGCCCGGTAAACAGGCCGAGGGAACGGTTCGCCGGATCCATCAGATGGGACCGTGTCAGGTGCGGCAGAAAATACACTTCCTCGGAATCCGCCGCGCAGTTGTCATTTGCAATCTCGTAAATGCTCCGCGCCGCCCCGTCTGTCTCAGCGGGAGCCGGACCGAAATCCGCGCCGAACTGTTTTACGAACCAGCGGATACTCGTTCCGTGCGAATGCTGTCCGACCGGAATCATATAAGTATCGGGAATAACGTACGGCTCCAGACAGATATCAAGGTCATAAAAACGATCCGTAATATCCTCCCGGCCCGCCACCAGATTCAGGCTCTCCGTCGAGCCCTCCCCTGCAGCCATTTCGCCGCGGCGCACGCATCCTGAACCAAGCGTAGCCGCCACCTGGTCATGGCAGCCGACAACTACCTGCAGCGTCTCAGGCAGCCCCGTCTCCTGCGCTACCTGCGGACGGACCGTACCGGCGCGCGTTCCGGTCGGAACGACCGCGGAAAAACGTCCCAGAGGCACGCCGAATGCAGAGCCGATCTCTTCCGACCAATCCAAACGCGTCCTGTCGAGCATCCACGTCTTGGAAGCGCTTCCCGGATCGATCAGCCGCTCTCCCGTCAGCATATAAGTAATATAATCTCCAAACAGAAAAAATTTGTCCGTCTGTTCCACAATCTCCGGGCGGTTCTCCTGCAGCCAGAGAAAACGGTTCAGGCTGTAGAACAGGCGCGGCGGAAGCCCCGTAATACGGTGCATTCTGTCTCCGCCAATCCGCTCCCGGATCGTGTCGACCGATTCCGGCCCTCTCTCATCCAGATAGGTGATCCCGTTGTGCAGCACCCGGTCTTCCCGGTCCAGCATCACCATCGCTTCGCCGATGGAGGACACAGAAAGCATCCTCAGCTCATGTCCGGAGGAAGCGATCTCCCGCAGCGTATCCTTCACGCAGTTCCAGACCGTTGACGGGTTCAGCTCCACCATCCCTCCCGCCGGATACTCAAAGCCGTATTCGCGGCTGGCTGTCGCAAGCACGCGCCCTTCTCCGTCCAGAACAGACGCTTTGCAGCCGGACGTCCCGACATCAAGTCCGATATACCCTGCCTGTCTCATTATCTTACCTCCTGCATCCGTCGGCTGCTGCAGCATCTGCACCGCTTCCAGTCCTTTCACCTGCCGCAGCAGCCGACTCTTTTTATCCTGCAGCCTTTTTCTATCCTCTCATGACTTCGCGCTTTTTCGCGCTCTTCATATAATCAAGCACCTGCTGCTCATTTTTAATATACATATGGGCTCCGATCCCAAGAGAATTGAGCGCTCCGCCCGCGCTGGCGAACTCCGCGCACTCACGGTTTGGCATGCCTTTGAGCAGGGCATGGATAAACGAAGCCACAAAATTGTCCCCGCATCCCGTCGTATCGACCGGCGTTACATCGAACGGATCCACGTAAAAACGTTCCGAGCCGTTCTTAAAGAAGCAGCCGTCTCCGCCCATTTTCAGCACGACATTCTTTACCCCTCTAGCAAGAAAATAATCGGCGATCTCATCCGGATCCTTCTTTCCTGTCACAAAGACAGCCTCGCTGAAGCTCGGCATCAGATAGTCCGTATATGGGTATACCTTCTCCACCGCATGCGGTCCGATCCCGCGCAGATCGTAATTCATATCGGCGATCGTAAGCGCTCCCGCCTCCTGCGCTACGCGGAAAATCTCTTCGATACCGTCCGTATCCAGCTCACCCAGCGCAAACAGGCTGGCCGCGGAGACGGCTCTCGTTTTCTTAAATACTTCGAAATCAATATCTTTTCGCTCCGGCGTATAGTTTTTGCCGGGGCCGACGATAAAATCATGGTCTCCGCTCGGATGGATGAAAACCATCGAGGTAAACGTCTCGCAGTCCTCTACCCGCGCCAGCAGGGAGGTATCGACGCCTTCCCGCTCCATATCGTCAAAAATCATATTTCCCACGTTTCTCATATCGACACGGCTCAGAAGAGCGGAACGGTTCCCGAGCCGCGCCAGTATTACCGCCTCATTCGCCGCGTCGCCCCCGCTCGCGAGCGTCAGAGAATCGGCCATCACCGTATCTGTCTCTCCGTCAAACGGTCTTTCCGGCACATTCGTCACCAGAATATCCTGTACGACCTGTCCGATACAGATCACATCATATACTTTTTCGCTCATCTTATGCCTCCAGTTTACACAACTCCATTTTCTTTACAATAAATTCTGTCATCGCTTTCTGAACAGCCTCCGCTATGCCGAGCGCATCGAGACTCGTAGCCGGCTGATGTTCTTCATGATACCGGCGGATCGCCTGGTCATAGCAGCGCAGCACGTCAGTTCCGTAATTGAATTTATTAATCCCGCGTGAGAACGCCTCCGCCAGCTGATCGTCCGGGATTCCGCTTCCGCCGTGAAGAACCAGCGGTACGTCTGTGATTGCGTTAATCTCATCGAGTCTGGCAAGATCGAGCTTCGGCGGAAACGGATAATCGCCGTGCGCATTTCCGATCGCGATGGCAAGAGAATCCACTCCCGTGCTCTCGCAGAACTTCTTCACAGATTCCGGTTTCGTATAGAAATCTGTCTTTTCATTATCCTGATCTTTTGCCAGTCCAACGCTTCCAAGCTCTGCCTCTACAGAGACGCCCTTTGCATGCGCATACTCGACAACAGCTTTCGTGCGTCTGATATTTTCTTCCAGGCTGTCTTTTGACGCATCGAACATTACAGAAGTGAAGCCTGCGTCGATCGCCCGGCGCACCTCATTCTCGTCAAAGCTGTGGTCAAGATGGAGCGCGATCGGCACGGACGCCTTCTCTGCCAGCTTCATGACCATAGCTGCAAATCCTTCAAAATCAGCCGTTTTGTTCAGTGTCACATGCTCTGGAAGCAGCATGACAATCGCCGGTTTTTTAGTGATCTCGGCTGCTTTGATGACGGAAGCCACCATATTGTAATCAATACAGATATAAGCAATCACTGACGTATTTGCCTTATCTGCTGCCGAAAGCAGCTCTTTTGCTTTTACTAAACTCATAATGTTACCCCTTTCTCAGCATTCTGCCTGTGTTCCTATTGTACTATACTATGGCTGATTTCTGCAATCGCCGGATAAATTTTTTTATATATTTCGAGTTTTTCCCTGTAAATCATACAGCGCTTTGGATCGGGATGATAGACGCGGTCTTCCTGCACCATCGCCTGGACGGCGCCCGGAATATCCGGATAGCTGCCGACAGCCACTGCACCCAGGATCGCGCCGCCCAGCGTTCCTGTCTGGCGATTTTTTACCGTCGCGACCGCATGCCCCAGCACGTCTGCCTTAATCTGAAGGAGCTGCGGAGACAGCGCGCCGCCCGTCGCCACGATCTTGCTCGGAGTAAGCCCTGCACTCACAAGGCCGTCCAGGATCAGGGCCAGCTCATAATTTGCTCCTTCCATCAGCGCCTTGTAAACATCTTCCCGTTTTGTATCGAGAGTCAGTCCGAGAACCGCGCCCCTCGACTCACTGTCCATATACGGTGTGGCCGCACCTGAAAAATGCGGCAGCACAAACAGGCCGGTCGGCGCTTCCGGCATTGCGGCATTCATCTTATCGAACGTTCTCAGAATTTCCTCAGGCGGCTCTTCGCGCACCATTTCGTTTACGAACCATCTTAACAGCACGCCGGAGGTATTGTTCCACGCGACTGTATTAAACAGCCCGTCGACTGCGAACGGCTCGCATGAAATCTGGTACTTTTCAATATTTTCCGATGAGAGCTGCTCCCGCCCCAGCACTGCCGTAAGCCCTTCCGTAGTCCCCACCGTATCTGCACAGGAACCAGCTTCACAGACTCCGCTTCCGATCGCATTACAAATATGGTCATGCGTTCCGACTACTACTTTAATTTTACCGGGAAGTCCTGCCGCCTCCGCTGTGCTGCGCGTCACTTCCCCTGCAATGCTTCCCGCCGGAAGTACCGAAGCCAGTTTCTCCCGTCCGATCTGCAGATCACGAAGCAGCCGGTCCGACCAGTCGTTCCGGTTAATATCAAACAACAGCGTTCTGGAAGCCATCGACCGGTCGATCACCGCTTCGCGGCAAAGCCTGTAGATGATATAATCCTGAAACGTCAGAATTTTCCATGCCTTTTCATATAATTCCGGCTCATGCTCTTTTATCCAGAGTATTTTATTTGCGGAGTAGATTGTGCTGAGATTCTGTCCGGTAAGTTCCGTCAGCGCACGGACGCCGTAGCGGGCACGCAGCGCGTCGAGCTCCTGCGCTCCGCGGATATCGGTTCCGGTGATACCCGGTGCAAGCGGGTTTCCGTCCCTGTCGATCATGACAATCGCTTCTCCGAGCGCGGATACTGTGATTGTTTTTACTTCGCTGCCTATTCCCACCTGTCTCAGGCAGGAAAGAGCCGCTTCCCATACCTCACGGGCATCCAGTTCGCGGTATCCGCCTCTGGTGTTGCAGAAGCTGTAGCTGACCTGCGCACTCCTGCACACACTGCCTGATTCATCTACCAGCGCCGCCTTCGTCCCGGAGGTTCCTATATCAAGTCCAATATACATACCGTTTCCTCCCTGCGGCACAAAGAGCCGCCGCACTATAGCTGAGAAGTACTCTCTGTTCTCCCAAAACAAGGAAAATGGATACAGGCACTACTTCTGCCGTATAGTGTGACGGCCCATTATGCAACTGATTTATTTTTTGCAAGTCATAAACATTTCCATTGCCTTCTTTGCGCCCTTCTTAAGCTCTTCCATCGCTACATTTACCATTACGGAATAGTTCAGCGGACGTCCCTCATAATCTTTGATCATCTGCTCAAGCACAGGAGCTACTGCCGTATCCATTGCCGTAAAGTAGTTGATCTTCTTGATGCCGGCGTCAACAGCGGCTACAACCTGATCCGGTTCTGTTCCGGAGCAGCCATGCATACCGAGATGCACATTTTCATCTGTGATCGCAGCGCGGATCGCTTTGATCCTTTCAATGTCAAGATTAGATTTTTCTTTGTACATGCCGTGTACTGTGCCGATTGAAATTGCCAGCACATCCACGCCTGTCTCTTCTGCAAAGCGCTTTGCCTCATCTACTTTTGTGAAATATTTTGTAAGGTCGCTCAGATCAGAAGCTTCCTGTCCCGGAACCTCTGTAGGCATGTTGTTCGGCATTGCTCCCAGCTCTGCTTCTACTGTGATGCCAAGCGGACGAACAAGGTCTACAAAAGATTTCGTCAGGGCAATATTCTGCTCCAGCGGATATGCGGAGCGGTCACACATGATCGACGTAAATCCTGCTCGCACTGCACGCATGCAGAAATCGATGTCAAGGCCGTGGTCGATATGCATTGCCACCGGAACCTTTGCGTTCTCAGCGTACATTTTCATCAGCGGCGCGATCGTCTCAAGCGCTACCACCGGCTCATGGCCCTGTGCATGGTTAATGATAACCGGACACCCAAGTTCCTCTGCGGCTGAAATGATCGCACGGAGTGTTTCCAGGTTCGGGGTATTCAGCGAACCGATCGCATAATTATGTTTCTCCGCGTCCTGCAGCATGTCTTTCATGTTTACTAACATTGTCTCATCCTCCTGTTGGTTATAAAAATTACATATTAAAGACTGTCTGACAGCCTATGGTTACCTCACTCACGCTCTGTCTCAATCGCCTCGCACGTCACACGAAAGCATCGCTGTGCCTCTTCCTTCATACTATTCGTTATCATAATGTAAAGACAATCCAGCATGACCATCTGTGCAACAGTAGAACATGAGGGTTCGAATCCAAAGCTTGCCTCCTCATTACTGGATGTAACGAGCATGATATCCGCCACCTTTTCAAGCGGAGTGCCGCGGTAGCTGCTGACCCCGATGACGAAAGCGCCTTTTTCTTTTGCAGCTCTCAGATTTTTCAGGACATTTTTGCTGCGGCCAAACGTGCTGATTCCCATTACTACATCGCCTTCCTGCAGAAGCGATACCGAAATCGCCTGCTCATGCGGGTCAGAATAGCTGCAGCAGGCAATACCGAGCCTGTACAGCCGCTGTCTGATACTGGTCGCCGTGACGGTCGAGCGTCCCTGTGCCAGAATACACAGTTTCTTCGTCTTCACAATCAGTGCAGCCGCCTGCTCA
>DVHT01000006.1 GCA_018711885.1 Candidatus Choladousia intestinipullorum
TCTGTCTCAACGCCCCACTCTTTTGCGATACGGATCAGTTTCTCAGGATCTTTTACCTGATAATTGCCGTCTTTGGACGCGCAGTACAGCGTATGGCAGATCTCACGGCCATGATCGGAATGTGTAGCGGCTCCTCCCGCTGTAAACTTCAGGTAGTTACGAGCCACAATACCGTGTGCGTCGCATCCGCAGATTCCTCTCGGAGCCTTCGGTGTAATACGGCACGGCCCCATAGAACAGATTCTGCAGCAAATACCCTGCTCACCGAATTTGCAGTGAGGAGTCTGATTTTTCACACGGTACTGCCATGCATCTGCTCCAACCTTTTTACCGGTCTCCAAAAGCCGTTCGGTAGCAGATTCAAACTCTTCCACTGTCGTCAATTTAAAGTCTCCCATTATAAACCTCCTTGAAATTGTAATATAAATGGATATATCCAATGTATATTCCGTCTATCTGTCTCCCATCCGGAACATCATTGTTCATACTATAAGGAAAGCTTGTTGATGATTTCATTCAATGCCAGACGAACAGGCGAATCATCCGGCAGGCTGACCGTCGGCTTTCCATCGCAGTCATACTCATATACCTGTTCGTCATGCGGTACAACGCCGAGAAGGGTGAGTCCCTGTTTTTCAATCTCTTCCATCGTACCTGCGTTTAACTTGCCCTCCGGGGCGCGGTTTACGATCAGTCCCATCGTCTTTGGATTCATATTGCATTCTCTTGTCAGCTCTGCAATCCTTCCGGCCGCCTGCACGCCTCTTCTGGAACAGTCACTGACGAGAATGATCGTATCGACCTTCGGAAGGATCCCGCGGCTGATATGCTCCATACCCGCTTCATTGTCAACCAGCATATATTTATAATTCGGCACCAGTTTCTGAAGCTGGGACTGCAGCAGGCCGTTCACGTAACAGTAACAGCCTTTCCCCTGCGTACGGCCCATTACGAGAAGGTCAAAATCATCGTCTTCGATCAGACAGCGCTGAAACATAATTTCCGCGTAATCAGCTTTTGACATACTGGCAGGGATCGGATTCTTAACGCTGTTCTCCGCTCTTGCGATCTCTTCTCTGACATCTCCGAGCGTCATCTCCACTTCAACGCCGAGCACTTCATTCAGGTTTGAATTTGCGTCTGCATCGACCGCAAGGATCGGTGTCTTTCCCATCTTACCCAAACTCTGGATCAGCATACCCGAAAGTGTCGTTTTCCCGACTCCGCCTTTTCCTGCAACTGCTATTATGTGCGCCATGTAAGCCTCCTACTATTTCAATAATATTACTAGATAAGTCTTCAATCTCCCTGACAGTCGATTTTTACGACTCCGCCAGTCAGATCTGCCATCACAATGCTGCCCTCGACTATTTTGGTGTCACCCAGCACATCGGTCAGCGTGATCTTTTCTCCGTCGACATCAATCTTGCTTACGTATTCCATGATCACACTGTCCGGATCGTTTGTCCTGTATGCAGTTGACAGACACATAAATCCACCCCCTCCGCACAGTTTCGCCTTATGGCTTTTCGGTTCAGTTCTCTTTTACTGAAGCAAGGGCGAGACTCAGATAAAGATTTCCCTTCTGGAACTCATCGACAGCCTTCTTGATCTGCTCTGCAGCAGCGTCTTTGCCCTCCGCGCGAAGCTTTTCAGACATCTGGTCAAGCTCAGCAGCATGATGTTCATTATGCTTCAGCATATAATCGAGCAGCGCTGCAGTCTTGTCGCCCTGAGACGCCTCCTGCGCATGCGCATGACCGTGACTGCCGCCGCAGCCGCTGCAACCGCTCTCACACCCGGAATGGCTGTGGCCATCGCCGTGTGTATGATCGTGCTCGTCCTCATGTCCGTGCTCGTGGCTATGCGTGTGCGTATGCTCGTACGTATGCGTATGCGGATGCTCGTGGTCATGTGTATGAGCACAGAGATTGCCGTTTTCGTCATGAATCAAATGCACTATCAACTCTCCTTTCCGCAATAGTTTGTTATTTTTTTCACATGCCAAAATATTCTATGACATTTGGTAGTATTATAGCATATCTTGTTTTTATCCACAACAACCGGTATGTATTTTTTTCAAAACTTTCCCGTTTTCCACAAAAACAGCGGGCAGAGTACATTCTGTATTTTTCTCCCTGCCCGCGTATTTTCTGCCACTTTGTTAAATTTTTGTATCAACTTTTTCCCATGGGATCAGCGAATTTTCCATCCGGTTGTCACGCAGCATCAGTTCTGTGACAGCCGTTCCCGGATCCTTCCCTTCAAAAAGCACTTTATTGACCTGCTCAATGATCGGAAGCTCGACGCCGTATTTTTCAGACAGCTTTATCGCAGCTTTCGCAGAATATACGCCTTCCACTACCATATTGACTTCCGCCATGGCAGCCTCCATCGAATATCCCTTCCCAAGCAGAATCCCCGCTCTCCTGTTCCGGCTGTGCATGCTGGCGCACGTAACGATCAGGTCGCCGATCCCGGTCAGACCGGAAAACGTCTCCAGCTTTCCGCCCATCTTAAGGCCAAGCCGCCCGATTTCCACCATGCCCCGCGTGATCAGCGCCGCCTTCGCATTATCACCGTACCCCATTCCGTCTGCAATGCCGGCAGCAAGAGCGATCACATTTTTCAGTGCGCCGCCCAACTCGATGCCGAGCATATCCGAACTGATGTAAACCCGGAAACAGGGGCTCATAAACAGGGTCTGCAAAAAGCGTGCTGTCTCTTCTCTGTGTGCGCCTACCACGCACAATGTCGGAAGCCCCTTCGCCACCTCTTCTGCATGGCTCGGTCCGGAAAGAACTGCAGCCTCGGCATTCGGTATGCAGTCTTCCACAATATCTGTCATCGTCATCAGCGTACGCTCTTCAATTCCTTTTGCAGCGCTGACGATCACAGTTCCGGGTGCGACAAAAGGAGCCATTCTGACTGCTGTTTCACGCACACAACTCGACGGAACGACCAAAACCAGCGCCTCTCGGTCTTTAATCGCCTCCTCAAGATCAGAAGTAATACGAATCTGCTCTGACAGTTCAATCTCCGGAAGCTTTGATGTCTTCCGTGTCGCCTTTATTTTTTCAGCCTCTGCTTCTCTGTGCGACCAGAGTACCACGTCATTTTTATTATCATTCAGCAAGATCGCAAGCGCCGTTCCCCAGCTTCCTGCGCCTATCACTCCTACTTTTGCCATGTTTCCTCCCGTTGCCCGGCTTCATCTAGCAGTCCGGCATCTGAAATTATTTCTGTTTCTTCTTAAACAAGTAAGTTTTCCGTTCTTCTCCCCGCATCAGTCTGCGAATATTTTCCCGGTGCATCCAGAATGCCAGCAGCGTAAGAAGCAGGCCGATCACATACATTTCATTTAAGTATCTCTGCGTCATATCGAACACGCCGCACTGGCCGAAAATGACCAGCTCCGCAAAAAATCCGACATAGATCAGCAAAGATCCCAGCGAAACGTAATGGGTCGCAAGAAGAGTCACCGTAAAAACGATCAGGGCAAGCAGCGTCATGACCGGATCCAGTGAAAGGATCAGTCCCGCAGTCGCTGCGATTCCCTTCCCGCCGCGGAATTTTAAATAAAACGGGAAATTATGTCCCAAGATCACTCCTGCCGCGGCGTACAAGCTGAGAAGAGGCAGAATATCCGCATGTGTGCCGCGGAAAATCAGCCGCACTGCAAGTACGGCAAACACGCACTTAAACGCATCTCCCAGGAAGGTGACTGCGCCTGCACCGGTCCCGAGTGTGCGGAGCATATTCGTCGTACCGGCATTTCCGCTTCCATAATTGCGGATATCGATCCCGTGCATTCTGCCGTAAATATAGCTGGTCTGGAACAATCCAAATAAATACCCGATTGCAAGGCATATCAAACGCTCCATGATCATTCCCTGTCCTTTCGTTCCCTGATAATGAACTTCAGCGAAGTACCTTTAAAGCCAAAAGTATCCCGGATCTTGTTCTCCAGATATCTCGTGTAGGAAAAATGCATCAGCTGCCTGTCATTTACAAAGACAACAAAAGTCGGCGGTTTCACAGATACCTGTGTAATGTAGTACAGCTTCAGGCGCTTACCTTTGTCGGAAGGCGGCTGCTGCATTGCTACAGCTTCTGCCATGATCTCATTCAGCACACCGGTCGCTACGCGCAGCGACTGGTTCTCGAGCACCATATCGATCGTGTCAAACAGTCTTTGCAGACGCTGTCCGGTCTCTGCAGAGATAAATACAATCTCCGCATACGGCATATAGGAAAGCACCTGCCGGATATCATTCGTGTATTTGTAGACCGTCTTATCGTCTTTTTCAATGGCATCCCATTTATTGACAGCGATCACGATCCCCTTGCCTCTGTCATGTGCGATGCCTGCGATCTTCGCATCCTGTTCCGTGATTCCTTCCACTGCGTCGATCATGATCAGGACTACGTCTGCGCGCTCGACCGCAGTAACTGTCCGGATAATACTGTACCTTTCCAGTTCCTCTTTGATCTTATTTTTTCTGCGCAGTCCGGCTGTGTCGATAAAAACGTACTCTTTTCCGTTCCATACCACTTCCGTATCCACAGCGTCCCGCGTCGTGCCGGCGATATCCGATACGATCAGGCGGTTTTCTCCGATGATCCTGTTTACCAGAGAAGACTTGCCTACATTCGGCTTTCCGACGATCGCAACTCTCGGCCGGTCATCTTCCTCTTCGTTTATTTCTGTGAGTTCAAAATGAGCGATTACCTGATCGAGCATGTCGCCAAGTCCCTGCTTATTGCTCGCTGATATCGGATAAGGGTCTCCGATCCCGAGATTATAAAACTCATAAACATCCGCAATGTATTTTTCATAGCTGTCGACCTTATTTACCACGAGCACGACCGGCTTGTGCGAGCGGCGGAGCATATCAGCCACTTTCGCGTCTGCGTCGACCAGCCCCTGCTTGCAGTCCACCATAAACATGATCACATCGGCGGTATCAATCGCGATCTGCGCCTGTTCACGCATCTGTGACAGAATCACATCACTGCTGTCCGGCTCAATTCCCCCGGTATCTATTAATGTAAAATTGACATTCAGCCACTCTACGTCAGCGTAAATCCGGTCACGCGTCACGCCGGGCGTATCTTTTACAATGGCGATATTCTCGCCTGCCAGTGCGTTGAAAAGCGTAGATTTACCGACATTCGGACGTCCCACGATCGCTACTATCGGCTTACTCATCAAAACCCTCCTTTTCCCTTTCGGCAGTTACTTACCCGTCACTGCATTTACAAAATCGCGTCCGCTTGATTCTACAATACGGACTTTTATTTGTAAAGCATTTTCCAGTTCTTTTACCGTAATATCATCCAGAAATACAGATTCACCGCTGCGCATCATGCTGGCAGGAAGCAAAAGCTCTTCCCCGAGCTCCTTCCCTTTCAGCTGCCTGATAAGGTCCCTTCCGGTGATCAGCCCCGATACCGTGATCCGCTCTCCGAAAAACTCATTCGCAATGTCATAGATTTCCAGTGCTGCCTGAGGATACTGCTCTTTTATTGTTTCATACAGCTTCCTGATATAAGGAGCTGCAAGCTTTCCCGTCGCGAGCGACCGCCTGCCGCCCGCAGCGCAGGCAACGTCTCCATCCGTATTTTCCCGGTCCTCTCTCAGCGCTTCTTCTGTTTCTTCCTGCAGAAGACGCAGCATTCCGACTCCGTTTTCCAGCTGCGGATATCCGTCATACCGGTCTTCTTCCGGAATTTCCCTTCCTGCCAGCAGATACCATTCATCTGATGCATGAATCAGATGCGTGCCGTACTGAGCAAAAAGCCTGTCCTGCCACCGCTCAATACAGTCGATGACGGACACCGCTTCCCGGGCGCCAAACGGCTCAAGCGGGTACAGTCCTTCACGGAATTTCGTAAGCCCCACCGGAACGACAGAAACGCTCCGAAGTGCCGGCAGATACTCGGTCAGCTTTGAAATCGAATTCTCCAGCTCCTCCCCGTCATTGACGCCTCTGCACAGTACGATCTGCCCGTTCATCTCAATCCCGGCATCGGCCAGACGGCGCACGTTTGGAAAGATATCTCCCGCAAACCGGTTGTTCAGCATCCTGCAGCGCAGAGCCGGATTCATCGTATGAAAAGAAATGTTGATCGGAGCGAGGTGATACTTAATAATGCGGTCAATATCATGGCTGCTCATATTGGTCAGCGTCACGTAATTCCCCTGCAGAAAAGACAGCCTGGAATCATCATCTTTAAAATACAGCGTCTCCCGCATCCCCGGCGGCATCTGGTCAATAAAACAGAAGATACATTTATTCCGGCAGGAACGGTACTCATCCATCAGGGAGCTTTCAAATACTACTCCGAAATCCTCTTCGAAATCTTTCTCTATCTCAAGTTCCCACTCTTCGCCATCCGCTTTCTGCACCTGCACCGTCAGATACTCTTCATTCATATAATAATGATAATCGAAAACGTCTTCAATCTCGCATCCGTTTACCGACAGGATCGCATCGCCCGGTTCTAATTCCATCTCATCCGCAATACTTCCCGGCACTACTTCTTTTATTTTATGTATTGTCTGTCTCTTTTTCATGTATTCTCTCACTCTCTCCTGCAGTGTCCACCGCTATCATACTATCTCCCCTTGCAAAATGCAACTCGTCACACATTCTGTCCGCTTCTCTGTGCCTTTCTTTCATCCATTTCCCGGTCTTTTTTCTTCTGCCAGACAGAAAGCAGACGGTCAAGATAAACAGATTTGAACTGCTTGCTGGCCAGCGCCTGTTTCAGCGGCGGCAGCCTTAAGATCGTGCCGAACACAGCAGCCATCGCCCTGTGATTGGCAAACGCCTGATTATCAAAGATCAGGTTCTGAAGCGTTCCTTTCTCGATCGCCTGCAGGACAAAGCGGTGCGTGCTGTTCACCGGTGTGATGATCTGCACCGGACGGCGTTCCAGATGGATCGCTTTTGTCGGACAGTTTCTCGCGCAGACGCCGCATCCAAGGCAGATTTCCGTATCGATCACCGGTCGTTTTCTTTGCTTCTTCGCACCTGCTGCCGTTTCATCCTGTTTTTCTTCTTCCATGGCAATCGCAAGGATCGGACAGACCTTTGCACATTTTCCGCACCCGATGCACGTCTCGAAAGAGATTTCCGGAAGATAATTCGTCGTAGCGACCGGCTGCATAGGACTGAATCTTCTGGCCGCCTGCAGCGCTTCGCAGCAGCAGCCGCAGCAGTTGCAGATAAATGCCGGATGTTCCCTTACGTTTTCCCCGATCTGCACCAGATTGCTCTCGTACGAACGTTCCAGCACATCCATTGCCTCTTCCTTGGAGATCAGCCTCGCATATTCACCGTGTTCTGCCAGCGAACGGGCTACATTGTCAAATGTCAGGCAGACGTCCCATGGCGCGTCGATCTCGCACGGATGCCCGGCATGGTACGCTTTATGTCTGCAATAGCAGAGTCCGAGCCCGATGTATTCCGCATCCTCCACGATATGCGTTGCGCGCTCATAATCGAGAATGTGGTTCATCTTGTCGTTTGACAGCACCGGCTCCTGGACGTACACACGGCCAAGCCTTGTCTCGGTGGCAAAGAACAGATCTTTTACAAAATCTTCCTCCACATTCATATACTGATAGTATAATTCTCCCAGATATTTCTGATCAATATCTCCTCTGGTCCGCATCAGTGCAAACTCAATAAAGCCGGCCATTGGCGGCGGCATAACAAACTGACGTACTCCGTGGTACTCAGAGTCCACAAGCAGCGCTTTTTCACAGAGATGGTCCAGCACTTTTTCCGCTTTCGCCTCTGTGGTCCCCCATACCCGCGCCGCACGTTTCAGCGTAAACGGCCGCACCGGAAGCAGGGAAACCCATTTTGCCTCCCGTTCTGTATACAGTACCTGCAGAATTTTATACAGCGTTTCCGATTCAGGCGCTCCCTGGGTAAACCAGTTAATTCGTTCTTCAAGACTTTTATATGCATCTCTTGATGATAAATGTCCCATACGTTGTGTTTCTCCTTCACTGTCATTTTGCGGACTGTGCAGCCCGGCTGTTTTTTATCCGGTACTTATCATACCATTTTTTCAGGAAAATTTTAATATGGAAAACTATTTTTTTGCCACTTCTCCCATACTCCTTGACGCAGCTTTGCCGAAATGATATAAATAGTATGTCGAATTATGTTCAAAAAAATTTCATTTACATATTGGAGGAAACCCATGCCTGATTTTAATAAGATGGAGCATATTTTACCTGTCGGTACACTCAAAATTGCAGCACTCGAAAGCTGCCGCGAACTCGGGGAAGCAGTGGACCGCTGCCTGGTCTCATCCCGGCAGAAAGCCGGACAGAAAAATCCTGCGGTAACCAAGATCCCCGGCTACGTTTCCGACTCTTACCTGCTTGACTGCCACTGTCCCCGGTTCGGGACCGGCGAGGGCAAGGGACATATTAATGATTCTGTACGCGGCGCCGACCTGTATATCCTGGTCGATGTATGCAATTACAGCCTGACTTACACCGTCTGCGGCCATGAGAACCATATGTCTCCGGACAATCATTATCAGGATTTAAAACGTATCATATCGGCTGCCACAGGAAAGGCTAAACGAATCAACGTCGTAATGCCGTTCCTCTACGAAGGAAGACAGCACAAACGCACCAAGCGCGAATCTCTCGACTGCTCGCTGGCGCTTCAGGAACTGGTAGATATGGGGGTCTCAAATATCATTACATTTGACGCTCACGATCCGCGCGTGCAGAATGCGATCCCTCTCAGCGGATTTGATTCCTTTATGCCAACTTACCAGTTTTTAAAGGCGCTGCTCGACAGTGTGGAAGATTTTGTAATCGACAACGACCACCTTATGATCATCAGCCCGGATGAGGGCGCGATGAGCCGCGCCGTATATTTCTCCAACATTCTTGGAGTAGATATGGGAATGTTCTATAAGAGACGCGATTATTCGACCATCGTGAATGGCAAGAACCCGATCGTTGCACATGAATTTCTCGGCGATTCCGTAAAAGGAAAAGACGTGATCGTAGTGGACGACATGATTTCCTCCGGCGACAGTATGCTCGATGTCGCAAAGCAGATCAAAGAACGCGGTGCAAAACGTGTATTCGTCTGCACGACCTTTGGTCTTTTTACAGACGGCTTTTCCAAATTTGACGATTATTATGAGAAGGGCTATATTACAAAAGTAGTGACGACAAATCTGAATTACCGCCATCCGGATCTGTTTACAAAACCGTATTACGCAGAAGCGGATATGACGCAGTTCCTCGCGGTTATCATCGAATCTTTAAATCACGATGAGACACTCAGCAAAGTCGAGTCCCCGACCGACAAGATCAATAAACTTCTCACAAAAGTGCGCCGCTGAACGGCGCACTTTTACTTTCTCTTTATTCTCTGATTCCAAGAAACGCAGCCAGATTTCCGCGTCTTCCGCCTGATGCGCGGTGCGAAAACAGGACCCCTGGATTGCAGCAGGTACACACATCTGTTACCTCGATCTTTTCTTCCGGTATTCCTGCGCGCATCATATTCTGCCGGCATGCCTCCCACAGATCCAGCTGATACTTTCCATTCTCTTTCTGATAGAACAGCTTCTCCCATATGTGTTCCGGATAGGCGTCCTGAAACTGCACGATCACATCTTCACTGACTTCGTAGCAGTCACGGCAGATGGAAGGCCCGATTGCTGCAGTGATATCCTTCGGATCCGTCCCGTACTGTTCTGTCATGGCCCGCACAGTTGCCTGCGCAATATTTCCCACGGTTCCGCGCCACCCGGAATGAGACAGTCCTACCGCCCGGTGTACCGGATCGACAAAATAAAGCGGCACGCAGTCGGCATAAAATGTGGCAAGCATAACGCCCGGCACATTCGTCACCAGCCCGTCCACATCCGCATAATCCCTCGGTTTCAGATAGCCCTTTCCGCAGTCCTCTTCCGTCACTTTCCGCACATTTACGGTATGCGTCTGGTCGGAACAGACGATGCGCCGGTCGTCAAATCCGATCGCTTCGGCGATCCTTCTGTAATTTTCAAGTACGCTCTCGCGGACATCCCCTCTTGAAAAACTGAGGTTCATCTGTGCAAACTCCCCTTTACTGACGCCGCCTAAGCGCGTGGAAAACCCGTGTATTACATTCTGATTCATTTCAATAGACGGAAACGTCAAAAAGAGGACTTCCCCCTTCCGGTTTTCCCGCAGTACTGCCTGTTTCCCTGTCCGTTTCAGTCCTGCATCGCTGCATTCGATCCCGATCTCTGTCATCCTTTCATCCTCCCCTTCGCAGGCTGCAGATCAGCCGCACCAGAATGCATCCTGTAGCAAAGTAATATCCGCTCCTGCAAATGATACGACGTCGAACCGGCACGGCTGTCCGTCCGGAATCCGCCGTTCCAACAGATATCGGCCTGCCACACGGCAGATTCTCCTCTGTTTGGATGCGTCCACCGACTCCATGCCGTATCCCATCTTTTCGTCTGCACGGAATTTTACTTCTATAAAGACCAGATAGCCGCCTTCTTTCGCGATCAGATCGATCTCACCCGCCCTGCACCGGTAATTTCGCTCCAGAATGGTGTAGCCCCTGCCCTCCAGATATCTGACTGCCTGCTGCTCGTAAGCCTGTCCTGTTTTTCGTTTGTTCAATCCTCCATACCGCTCTCTCCCTCATGACCGGTAAAATTTCCAATAAAGCTTTTCCTGTGTATCGGAGACAGCCCGTACTGCCCAAGCGCCGCGATATGTGCTGCAGAACCGTATCCCTTATGCGACGCAAATCCGTATTCCGGCATGACGGCGTCATACTCTTTCATCAGGCGGTCCCTCGTCACCTTCGCCATAATGCTGGCGGCAGCGATTGAAAGGCTCTTTGCATCTCCTTTTATGATCGGAACCTGCATGAGCTCCAGCCCCGGAATGCGTACGGCATCATTTAACAGGACCTGCGGCTTTGGGCTGAGTTTTGCCACAGCCTGACGCATTGCCTCATACGTTGCCTGCAGAATATTGATCTCATCGATCCGCGCCGGAGAAGCCATCCCCACCGCCCAGGCAAGCGCCTTTTGGCTGATTTCATCATAAAGCAT
>DVHT01000036.1 GCA_018711885.1 Candidatus Choladousia intestinipullorum
AATGATACGTTATTTATTTACGCTGGATTATTTGAGAAGTCTGCTCTATACGGTTCCGGCAATCTTGGTGGCCATTTCAGCACATGAGTTTTCGCATGGCTATGTGTCCTATAAGTTAGGGGATCCCACGCCGAAAATGGACGGAAGGCTGACTTTAAATCCGTTTGCACACCTCGATTTCTGGGGAACGATATGCTTGATTTTGTTCCGAATGGGATGGGCAAAGCCGGCCCGTATATTTAAAAAGGAGAGAACAGCTTGAATATTTTATTTACTGTAAACAGGGACTATATGGAACATGTGCTGGACTGTATCCAGTCTTTTGCCAGATTCGAATCAGAGGACGGGTACGACATCTATATTCTGCATTCTGATCTGCAAGAGCAGGATCAGATATATTTAGCGGAACGGACGGCGGGGCAGGAGATAAGGCTCCATTTCCAATTTGTGGATCCGGCATCTTTCGAGTCCTTTCCGGAAAGCACAAGATATCCGCGGCTGATTTATTACCGGATATTTGCCGCGTCGCTTCTGCCGGATGAACTGGACAGGATCCTGTATCTGGACGGGGATACGATCGTTATTAATCCGCTGAATGAACTGTATCAAAAGAATTTTGACGGGAATTATCTGCTTGCATGTACGCATGTGAGAAAAGTCTTAAATAAAATGAACCAGTACAGACTTGGTATGAAAGAGGAAAATGCATACATCAACAGCGGTGTGATGCTGATGAACCTGAAGGTGCTGAGGGAGGCACAGGACGGCCAGGAGGTGCTGGAATTTGTAGAGGCGCGAAAGCGGTACCTGACCCTGCCGGATCAGGATATCATCACAGCTCTGTACGGGGATAAGATCGGAATACTCGACACGATGAAATATAATCTGAGCGACCGGATGATCGCTGTCTATAATTCGGATCCGCTGCATGAAAAAGTGGATCTGGAATGGGTGAGAAAAAACGCTGTGATCATCCATTATTACGGAAAACAAAAACCGTGGAAAAAACCGTATCTGGGGAAACTGGATGTGTTTTACCGGGAGCTGAAGGCGGCTGAAAATAGAGAATAAGACTGCAGAAAGGAATTGCACGTATGATAAAAGCAGTAATTTTTGATCTGGATGGTTTACTGATCGACAGTGAGCGTATTTCCTACAGGATTTACCAGGAGCTGCTCAAACCGTTTGGGATTGAATTTTCATTAAAGGAGTATGCGGAAAACTACAGCGGAAAGTCCGCAGTAAAGAACATGGATTTTCTGATTGAGACGTATCATCTTCCGTGGAAGAGGGAGGAAGGACTGAAAAAAGTCGGGTTAATGGAAAAAGTCGGGTTAATGGAAAAAGAGTTCCTCGCCCTTGGCGTGGATTTAAAACGGGGGGCAAAAGAACTGCTCCGGTATCTCGAAGAAGCGGGTTGCAAAACAGCAATGGCTTCTTCCAGCATTGAGGACCGTGCATTAAAAATTTTAGATCAGCACGGCATCCGGCCGTATTTTGACACCTTTGTTTTTGGACATGAAGTGGAAAAGGGCAAACCGGAACCGGACATTTTTTTAAAGGCATGTGAAAAGATCGGAGAAAAGCCGGAAGACTGTCTCGTCCTGGAAGACAGCATGGCCGGGATCCAGGCCGCGCATGCGGCACATATTCCGGTCATATGCATTCCTGATATGAAAACGCCTGACCGGAATTATGCAGACATGGCGTTGATGGTCCTGGATTCCTTATCAGATGTGATTTCTTACCTTCAGGAAAAGGCGTACCGTCTCTGAGTGCTGTCTGGACGTTATTTCTCACCAGGTTTTGACCATTTTGCTTTATACATGACGGCATCGGCCTGCTGCAGGATTTCGTCAATGTTTTTATGAGGGGGCCGGCAGGGAAGGACGCCGACGCTGACCTGATTGAAGGGACACGGCGCGCCTTCGTCCCATTCCCTGCATTCTTCCAGCTGTTTTACTGTCCCGGCCGGAACAATCCCGTAATAAAGACCGACAAACTCATCTCCGCCGAACCGGAAAACTTTACCGTTGTTCTGGAGGATACGGGAGCAGATTTTTGAAAAATGGATCAGATATTGATCGCCGACAACATGCCCGTATTGATCATTCACCATTTTAAAGCGGTCCAGATCCATGAACAGAACTGAAAAGACCTGATCTGTCCGGATCAGCGACTGCATATGTTTCAGCAGTCCGGCACGGTTGCCAAGTCCGGTGAGCATATCGTGCGAAGAGGTATACTCCAGATCGTTCATTCTGATACAGTCGAGAACGATATGGTAGAGAATATAATTTGTCACATAGAGGCTGGACAGCAGCAGTACAAGAATGAAACACTTCAAAAGCGAGGCATTTTCCTCAGTAAAAGCAGCATTTAAAAGAAACAGAGAGGCAAAGCCGAGTCAGCTGCTTAATGACAGATAGTTGTACCACTGTTTTCCGAGTGTATCGATATTGTTCAGGATAAAGGCAAATTTTGGCACGATCTGCCTGTAGAATGGAAGCATGGTTCCGATAAAAAGCAGACTTTCCGTCAGCAGGTAGTATGGCAGGAGACTGCCGGATGTTATCAGGCGGGCAATCTGGAGAGACAGAGTATGGACACCCATCGTGTAAGTCCAGCAAATACACATGATGACAAGCAAAAGTGAGGTTTTTTCTTTATACAGGTAACGAAGGGGAATGATATAGAAAAAACCAAGCAGCGCAAGTTCGCTGTTCTGCCAGAATGGTCCTCCGGGCAGCCGGATGCTGATAAGAAACAGCAAAGCTGTAAAGAGTCCGAAGACAAAAAATGTTCTGATTGCGGAATACTTTCTGTGGCAGCAGTGACCTACAGTCAGTACGTTAAAAACTAACATTTCTATTGCTGGCAAAAATTGTAAGGCTGACATTTTAGTCTGTATCCTCCAGTTGCATCAATTTTTCTACCATATGCAGCAGTTCACTGCACTGCTTTGTGCCGGCTGCTTTGTAATAGACTTCTTTTCCAGCGCGGAGCCCCGTTATCAGTCCGCACGCTTTCAGCTGCTTCAGATGGTGGGAGACGGCCGGACTGCTCATATTCATTAAAGCCGAGAGATTTAAGACGCATTCTTCACAGTGGCAGAGCAGCCAGAAAATACGCAGCCGCGTAGGGTCGCCGAGCTGCCGGAATGTATCAGCTGCAGTCTGGAATTCTGCCTCGCCTGGCATCGCGCGGAAGATCTTTTCTGTGTCCTGACCGTGATCATGCGGTAAATGTGTCTGTGCCATCGGAAATCCCTCCACAATAAAAAATTGTAAAACAGTAATTGACTATTGTTGTATCTTACCACAAAGCCGGGAAACTGACAATAATGTGAAATTGTCCGGACGATATCAAAAATAGAAATTTCCTGTTGACAGATAAAAAGGAATGGCATATAGTAGAATAGACAATTAAATATCTGTTTAATTGTTTAAATGTGAAAATGAAATAGAAAAAGGGAGAGGGATCATGAGCAGGAAACAGAAAAAAATGCTGATACGGATCATCATAGCGGCCGTATTGATGGTAGGACTGAATTTTGTTCCGGCAGAGGGGGCGGTAAGATTTTTATTGTATCTGGTGCCGTATTTTGTGATCGGATATGATATTTTAATCAAGGCGCTGAAGGGGATCCGGAACCGCCAGGTGTTTGATGAAAATTTTCTGATGGCGGTGGCTACGGTAGGCGCGCTCGTGCTTGCAGTCACAGGGGACGGCGATTATACGGAAGCGATAGCCGTTATGCTGTTTTATCAGGTCGGAGAATGGTTCCAGAGCTATGCTGTGGGAAAGAGCCGCAGGAATATCAGTGAGCTGATGGATATCCGGCCGGATTACGCCAACGTGGAACGGGACGGAAAACTGGAACGCATCGATCCGGATGAAGTGGAGACAGGGAGTGTGATCGTAGTGCAGCCCGGAGAAAAAGTCCCGATCGACGGAGTCATTGTGAGCGGACAGTCCAGTTTAAATACGAGCGCCCTGACAGGAGAGAGCCTGCCGCGCGATGCAAAGGAAGGCGATGAGATCATCAGCGGATGCATCAATATGACAGGTGTGCTGAAAATCCGCACGACGAAAGAATTTGGGGAATCGACGGTATCGAAAATCCTTGATCTTGTGGAGAACGCAAGTTCCCGCAAATCAAAGTCGGAGGATTTTATTTCAAGATTTGCAAGAGTATATACGCCGGCTGTATGCTGCAGTGCGCTTGCGCTTGCACTCCTGCCTCCGCTCATCCGCATGTTTGGTATGGGGCTTGACGCACAGTGGAGCACATGGCTTTACCGTGCGCTGACTTTCCTTGTAATAAGCTGCCCATGTGCGCTCGTGATCAGCATCCCGCTCAGTTTTTTTGCAGGGATCGGAGGAGCCAGCAGGGAAGGCGTTCTGGTAAAAGGTTCTAATTATCTGGAGAATCTGTCGAAGACAGACTGCATCGTCTTTGACAAGACGGGCACTTTGACAAGAGGTGTTTTTGAGGTGAACGCGATCCATCACAGTACGATGGAGGATGAGCGTCTGATCGAGTATGCGGCGCTTGCGGAAAGTGCCTCTTCGCATCCGATCAGCAAGAGTCTGCAGAATGCCTACGGCAGGGAGATCGACCGTACCCGTGTGAAGGATATCCAGGAGATCAGCGGAAACGGAGTGACGGCAAAGGTAGACGGAAGAGAGGTCGCTGTGGGAAACACAAAGCTGATGCGCCGCCTTGGCGTCACCTACATGGACTGCCATCAGCCCGGAACGATCATCCATATGGCGGTCGATGGAGAATATGCCGGCCATATCGTGATCTCAGATGTCATAAAGCCGGGGGCCAAAGAAGCGGTAGCAGCGCTGAAAAAAGCCGGTATCCGAAAGACTGTGATGCTGACAGGCGATGCAGGAGCCGTGGGAGAACAGGTGGCTTCCGAGCTCGGAATTGATGAAGTGCACTGTGAACTCCTCCCGGGAGATAAAGTAGCCAAAGTAGAAGAACTTTTGAAACAAAAATCCCCGAAATCAAAACTGGCATTTGCCGGCGACGGGATTAATGACGCACCGGTGCTTTCGCGTGCAGATATTGGGATTGCCATGGGCGCTATGGGATCGGATGCTGCCATTGAAGCGGCGGATGTCGTCCTGATGGATGATGACCCGATGAAGATAGCAAAGGCGATCCGGATATCTTCGAAGTGTATTCGGATCGTGCATGAAAATATTGTATTTGCACTCGGGATTAAATTTATCTGTCTCATTCTCGGGGCAGTCGGGATCGCGAATATGTGGCTGGCGATTTTTGCCGACGTAGGAGTGATGATCATCGCAGTGCTGAATGCGATCCGGGCGCTGTTTGTTTCCAAACTGTAACAAAGCCCCTGCTCCTTGACCGGGCGGCGGATCCTGTGTAAAATGCAGTTAGAGACAATCAAGGAACGGCATTGAAATACAGCTCTTTAACATCGGATTGCCTGGAGTGGGAGGAATGGATATGATTTATCGTGAACTGGGAAATACGGGACTTAAAGTAAGTGAGATCGGTATGGGGTGCGAAGGCTTCGGTGAAAACGGATGCCGGGAGGCTGCGCGTTTGTTTGACGCGGCGCAGGAGTGCGGCATCAATTACTTTGACCTTTATACTTCAAATCCCGAAGTGCGCGCAAGTGTAGGAAATGCGCTCAAGGGAAGAAGGGAGCAGTTTATCATACAGTCTCACGTCTGTTCCATCTGGAAGGACGGACAGTATAAGCGCTCGCGCAAGATCGGCGAGGTGCGGGAGGGATTTGAGGAAATGCTTTCTCTGCTGCAGACGGATTATATTGATGTAGGAATGATCCACTACGTTGATTCTCTGAAAGACTGGGAAGAAATCGCACAGGGGCCGGTGCTTTCGTACGTCCTTGAACTGAAGAAAAAAGGAGCTATCCGCCATATCGGACTGAGCAGCCACAATCCGGAGGCGGCGCTTGCGGCAGTAAAGAGCGGCCATATCGAAGTGCTGATGTTCAGTGTAAACCCGTGCTACGATCTTCTGCCGGCCAGCGAGGATGTGGAGGACCTCTGGAATGAAAAGAATTATGAAGCTCCGCTTGTCAATATGGACGCGAAACGGCAGGAACTCTATGAGACATGCCAGCGCCTGGGAGTCGGAATTACCGTTATGAAAGCGTTTGGAGGCGGAGATCTGCTGGATGAGAAACTCTCTCCCGCAGGAAAGGCGCTGACGGTGAACCAGTGCATCCACTATGCGTTAAGCCGTCCGGCTGTGGCTACTGTTCTGGCAGGCGCCCATTCGGCCGAGCAGCTAAAAGCGGCTGCTGCGTATGAGGCTGCAACGGACGAGGAGAAAGATTACGCGGCCGCATTTGCATCCTTCCCGAAGATCAGCTGGGAGGGACACTGCATGTACTGCAGCCACTGTGCTCCGTGTCCGAAAAAAATCGATGTCGCCTCGGTTACGAAGTTTTTGAATCTGACGAAAGCACAGGGGGAGATCCCGGAGACTGTCCGGGAACATTACGAAGTGCTGCCGCATCATGCGGGAGAATGTATCCAGTGCGGCGCATGTGAGACGCGCTGCCCGTTTGGCGTACATATTATGGAAAATATGATGGAAGCAAAGAGGGTTTTCGGAAAATAAGAAAAGGAGACAAAAACGGATGCGGATAGGGATGGGATATGATGTTCACCGCCTTGTGGAGGGACGCAGGCTGATACTGGGAGGGGTGGAAATTCCTTATGAAAAAGGACTGCTGGGCCATTCGGATGCAGATGTGCTGCTGCATGCGGTGATGGATGCGCTGCTGGGGGCCGCTGCGCTTGGCGATATCGGAAAACATTTTCCGGATACCGATGAGCGGTATCGAGGGATTTCCAGCATGGAACTGCTGCGCCATGTCGCGAAGCTGCTGGATGAGAAGTGTTTTGTGATCGAGAATATTGATGCGACTGTGATCGCACAGCGCCCGAAGCTCCTGCCTTATATGGATCAGATGAAGGCAAATGTGGCGGAAGCGCTCGGCATTTCGAGCAGCAGAGTAAATATTAAGGCGACGACAGAAGAAGGGCTTGGATTTACCGGCACAGGCGAAGGGATCTCTTCCCAGGCGGTCTGCCTGCTGCAGCCGCTCGTGGACGTGATCGCGGACGACAGGATGCAGAACGCAGGATGCTCCGGTTGTGCGGGATGCCCGGGGAAAGAAAGAACGGAATAGAAAGGAGCTGCCGGAGACCGGCTCTGGTCCGGCAATGAGACACAGGATGATCATTCGACGGCTTGAAAAGTGGGAGCACGGGCTGACCAGACGGCTGTATGAGACTGTATTTACGGAGGATGATGCAGCCTTTGTAGATTATTATTATCAATGGAAGACGAAGGACAGCCGTATTTATGCCGCACAGGAGGGAGATGAAATCTGTGCGATGGTGCATCTGAATCCATTTCAGGTGTATGTGAAAGGAACGATACAGACGCTTTACTATATCGTTGCAGTGGCTACACAGAAAGAGTACCGCTGCCGCGGACTGATGCGCCGGCTGATGGCGATGGCGGAGCAGGATGCGGCAGCGGAAGGAGTGCAGTTTCTGTTTTTAATGCCGGCTTCCGAGAAAATCTATTTACCGCTCGGATACCGGTTTTTCTGCAGCCAGAGACAGGGACTGCTGGCGCCGGGAACAGACGGCAGGCATGAAACAGGCAGGAAAGGACCAGCGGCGGTCTGCCGCCCTCTGCACGCACAGGAATACGGAACATTGGCTGGATTTGCAAACCGCGTATTATCATCGCAGTATGATATTTTTGTTTACCGCGGCGCAGCGTATTACGAAAGACTCTGCGCGGAGCAGCAGGCGCAGAACGGCAGCGTAATGGTCATTGAGACAGGCGGGCATATCATAGGGACGTTCTGTACCGGTGAGGAGACAAAAGGGAAGACGGAGATCCGGGAAGTGATCGCAGATCCGGCCTCAGTGAAAGAGGCAGAGGCAGCGCTGCGGATATTCGCGGAAG
This sequence comes from Candidatus Choladousia intestinipullorum, assembly GCA_018711885.1. Lineage (GTDB taxonomy): Bacteria > Bacillota > Clostridia > Lachnospirales > Lachnospiraceae > Choladousia > Choladousia intestinipullorum. The sequence goes on from DVHT01000036.1 coordinate 8,006, forward strand.
AGCGGGGAGGATGCCGGGTTTTTGGCTGCAATTGGGAGCTTTTCCTGGAGGAGGAGACGGCCGAGCCGCTTTTGATGGGAAAAGTTCCGGGAGGCGGTTTGCCGGAGGCGTGGAAAAACAGCCGGGTCTTTATTCATGAAGTGGTATAGCGGCTCTTCAGGGAGCAGAAAAGAATTGACAAAGCCATAGAATATGCTTAGACTGAAAGGAAACGGCGGTGATCCATACATCCGCGGAAAAAGAGACTTATTGTGTCAGTGCGCCGGACAGCAGGCGCAAAAAAGAAGAGGAGTCTATGATATTATGAAGATTTATAATACGCAGAGCAAACAGAAGGAAGAATTTGTACCTTTAGTGCCGGGAAAGGTCAGCATGTATGTCTGCGGCCCTACGGTTTATAATTTTATCCATATCGGAAATGCACGTCCCATGATCGTATTTGATACGGTCAGACGGTATATGGAGCACAAAGGATACGAGGTGAATTTTGTCTCCAATTTTACGGATGTGGACGATAAGATTATTGCGAAAGCGATCGAAGAAGGCGTGAGCGCCCAGGAAATCTCCGAGCGCTATATCAAAGAGTGCAAGAAGGACATGGCGGCTATGAATGTGAAGCCGGCCACGACGCATCCGCTTGCGACGCAGGAGATTGACGGTATGATCGAAATGATCGCGACTCTGATCGAGAAAGGGTATGCGTACGACGTAGACGGTACTGTTTACTTCCGCACAAGGAAGTTTGACGAGTACGGAAAGCTTTCTCACAAAAATCTTGAGGATCTGCGTTCCGGAAACCGCTCTTTGCTGGTGACGGGAGAAGACCAGAAGGAAGATCCGCTTGATTTTGTACTCTGGAAGCCGAAGAAAGAAGGAGAACCGTCCTGGCCGTCACCGTGGGGAGACGGGCGTCCCGGATGGCATATTGAGTGTTCCGTCATGGCGAAACGGTATCTCGGAGAAGAGATTGATATCCACGCAGGCGGCGAGGATCTGATCTTCCCGCACCATGAAAATGAGATCGCACAGAGTGAATGCTGCAATGGAAAGACCTTTGCAAGATACTGGATGCACAATGGATTTTTAAATATTGATAACCGGAAGATGTCAAAATCACTCGGAAATTTCTTTACGGTCCGCGAGATTGCAGAAAAGTATGATCTGCAGGTACTGCGTTTCTTTATGCTGAGCGCACACTACAGAAGCCCGCTGAATTTCAGCGCTGAACTGATGGAATCGGCAAAAAATGCGCTGGAACGTATCCGCAATGCTGTGTCAAACCTCAAATATTTACAGGAGGCGGCATCCGCAGAGGAGATGACGGCGGATGAGCAGGCGATGCTCGCTGAGGTGAAGAGTTTTGAGACAAAGTTCGATGAGGCGATGGATGATGATTTCAATACGGCAGATGCCATTGCTGCGGTATTTGAACTGGTAAAATACGCAAATACGAACGTGACATCCGCGAATACTGCCGCTTTGACCGGAGCGGTGAAGGAAGCGATCATCCGCCTGTGCGATATCCTCGGGATTATCGCAGAGGTAAAAGAAGAACTGCTGGATGATGAGATCGAAAAGCTGATCGAGGAGCGTCAGGCAGCGAGAAAGGCGAAGAATTTTGCTCGTGCTGATGAGATCCGGAATGAGCTTCTGGAAAAAGGAATCGTACTTCTTGACACAAGAGAAGGAGTAAAATGGAAAAGAGCATAATATCGTTTGAAGAGAGCCTGAACCAGACATTCAGGCTCTCGGACAAAGACTGGAAAATGTATTCGCCGCTGACACTGGCCTACATAGGAGATGCGGCGTATGAGCTTGTTATCAGGACGATCTTCGTAAGCGGGGGGAACTGCCAGGCTCAGAAGCTGCATCAGAAAGTGACCGCCTGTGTCAGCGCAAAAGCGCAGAGCCGGATGATAAAGATGCTGCAGCCGGTGCTTACCGAAGAGGAGGCCGCCGTTTACCGCCGCGGACGCAATGCGAAGCCATATACCAAGGCGAAAAACGCGAGCATGGAAGAGTATCTGGAAGCCACGGGTTTTGAGGCAGTGATCGGCTATCTGTACCTGAAACGGGAATTCGGCCGGATGAATGAACTGATCGCGCAGGGCCTTGGAGTGCAAAGTATTCAGGCGCTTCAGAATTAAGAAGCGGGAGCTGAACCGTTATCCGTTTTGTTCAGAAAGAGAGAGGAATATGAGAGAAAAAGACAGGACCAGAAATGAAAAAGACCAGGCGGGGATCATCGAAGGAAGAAACGCCGTACTGGAAGCACTGCGTTCCGGTCGGACGATCGACCGGCTGCTGATCCAGGACGGATGCAAAGACGGACCGGTCCAGACCATCCGGCGGGAAGCTGCCAGACACGACACGGTGCTTGACTACGTCAGCAAGGAACGTCTGGATCAGATTTCGCAGACAGGGCATCATCAGGGAGTGATCGCTTATGCGGCTGCTTATGAATACGCGACGGTAGACGAGATGCTGGAGGCAGCCCGCGAAAAGGGAGAGGATCCGTTTCTGTTTTTGCTCGATAATATTGAAGATCCGCATAATCTCGGAGCGATCATCCGTACGGCGAATCTGGCCGGGGCGCATGGCGTGATCATCCCGAAGCGCAGGGCGGTCGGCCTGACTGCGACGGTCGCCCGCACTTCTGCCGGAGCGCTCAACTATACTCCGGTCGCCCGCGTGACGAATCTTGGCAATACGATCGAGGACCTCAAAAAGGAGGGAATCTGGTTTGTCTGCGCAGATATGGGAGCGGAGCTGATGTACCGCCAGAACCTGACCGGGCCGATCGGCCTGGTGATCGGAAACGAGGGGGAGGGCGTGAGTCGCCTTGTAAAAGAAAAATGTGATTTTACTGCCTCGATTCCGATGAAAGGGAATATTGATTCTCTGAATGCGTCTGTAGCGGCAGGGGTGCTCGCGTATGAAATTGTGCGGCAGAGGAGTTTTGGAGGAACCCGGTGAAGGAGAATCTGATACGGTATTTAAAGGAGTACGGAGAAAAGACGTTCCGGGAAGTTCCGTTTTCAGAGGTCGATGCTCTGGTGCTGGCGGAACTTTCGTATCTGAAGATGAAAGGGATTGTGCCGGGATTTGGCCGCAGTGCGGGAGTCGGCTGGAGCGAGGTGGCGGGACATCCAGATGTCCTGCAGATGTTTACTGATCCGCTCTATGGAAAGCAGCATAAAAAAGTGTTTGAGCTGGTAGCATCAAGCCGGAGATATGCGAAAGTCAGGGTGAACTATTACAAAGAATGGTCCGATGAAGAGCAGGAAGCACAGTTCGCCGCAGTGACGTTTTTGCTGGGGGAGACGAGTATCTTTGTTTCTTTCAGAGGAACAGATGAAACGCTTCTGGGATGGAAAGAAGATTTCAACATGGGATATCTGAAAGCGATCCCGTCACAGCGCAGCGCGCTCTCCTATCTGAAAGGCGCGGCGCGCTATACGAAGGGACGCCTGATACTGGGCGGCCATTCGAAAGGAGGAAATCTGGCGGTCTATGCTGCGGCATGTGCGCCGGAGCAGGTACAGGCCAGGATACAGAGGGTATACAGCTTTGACGGTCCCGGTTTTCATAAGAAGTTTTATGCACAGCGGGGATTTGCCGCCGTGCAGGACCGGGTTTGCAAGATCGTACCGGAACAGTCCACGGTCGGCATGGTTTTTGCAAATTACGGGAATTACCGCGTGGTCCAGGGCTACGGAGCCGGAATGGTGCAGCATGATCTGATGCAGTGGAGGATACGCGGCGGGAAGTTCGTATATTTGAAAGAAGTGCGCGGCAGAAGCCGCAGAAAGTCCATGATATTTAATACCTGGGTTAATTCACTCAGCAAACGGCAGATTGTTCTGTTTGTTGAGACATTGTACGGCCTGCTGCGTTCCGCACAGATATCGAATGTCAGTGAACTGCTGCGAAAGCCGTTTTCTGTGCTGCGCCAGATGGTGCAGAATTTCAGGAAAATGGATAAAGGGAAGAAAAAGATGCTGTTTCAGATCATAAAAAAGCTGTTTGAGGCAGCATGGAAAACGTTATAAAATCAGCGAAGACAGAGGGGAGAAATACCGGTTCCCGTCTGTCTTCGCTTTTTCTCTTGTACAAGGAAAGTTTATTCGCGGTTCTTAAAATATTCTTTCGTCAGTTTTATTGCTGTCTTAGAGAGCAGGAAGAGTGCGATCAGGTTCGGGATCGCCATCAATCCGTTGAAGGTCTCTGCGATACTCCAGATCAGTCCGAGGTTTAAGGTGGCCCCTATAATGGAGACGAGCGAGTATACGACCATAAACGGTTTGATCGTTTTCGAACCAAGCAGGAATTCAATACAGCGCGCTCCGTAAAGGCCCCAGCTGAGTGTCGTGGAAAAAGCAAAGAAGCACATTGCGACAGCGGTGAAAATGGAAATCCAGTTTCCGTAAACATGGGTAAAGCCCGCTATGGTAAGCTCTGCTCCGGCCGCTTCGCCATAAGGTATGGGAACGCCGCTTAAAAGGACGACAAGCGCTGTCATGGTACAGATAATGATCGTATCGACAAACACTTCAAAAATACCGAACAATCCCTGCTTTACCGGCTTTTGGGTATCCGCGCAGGCATGTGCGATGGATCCCGTACCGAGTCCGGCTTCGTTGGAGAAGATTCCGCGGGAAACGCCTTTCTGCATCGCAAGAAACATACTGCCGACAACGCCGCCCGTCACTGCAGACGGCTGGAACGCGCCGGAGATGATGATGCCGAATACAGAGGGAACGTATTCAATCCTCATCACGATCACACCGAGAGCCAGTGCGATATAGAGGACAGCCATGACCGGGACAAGACGTTCCGCCACGTTACCGATGCGTTTAATTCCGCCGAGCAGGATCAGTCCTACGATTACAGCGATCACAATACCGATGACGAGACAGGATACCGATACCGCGTCTTCGGAGATGATATTGTAATTCAGAAGCATGGAATTGATCGCGGCAGTGATGGTATTTACCTGGGTCGCATTTCCTGTTCCGAAGACGGTCAGGACGCCGAACAGGGAAAACAGATAAGCCAGCCACATCCAGTTCTTGCCGAGACCGTTCTTTATGTAGTACATAGGTCCGCCGACCAGATCGCCGTCTTTGTTCTTTTCACGGAAATGGACAGCGAGCGTCACTTCGGTGAATTTCGTGCACATACCGAGCAGTGCGGATACCCACATCCAGAAAACGGCACCCGGACCGCCGATTGCGATCGCTCCGGCGACGCCTGCAATATTTCCAGTGCCTACCGTAGCGGCCAGCGCTGTGCAGACGGCCTGGAACGGTGTGAGCGCCCCGTCGGAGGCCTCCTGCTTTTTAAACATGCGGCCAAGCGTACATTTCATCGCGTACGGGAATTCCCGTATCTGTACGAATCCCATGCGTATGCTGAGATACAGCCCTACGCCCAGGATGCAGACCATAGCCGGCACACCCCAGACAAAATTGTTGACTGCCTGGTTGATTCTTTCAATTTGTTGTAGCATAACCCCACCCTCACTCTTTACCAGATCATAGTGTCAAGATTATACCACAGACACAATGAAATAGAAAGTGCGAATAACGAAAAACACTGCCGGAGACGGCATCCTCTTCGGGATGCAGAGCTCCGGCAGCGATTTATACAGCCGCTTCTTTGAAAATTGTTCCTCTGTATCGCTCTAAGGCAGTCAGGACCACCATACCGATGACACCGCAGGAAATCACTTCACCGATGCCGACCGTCAGCATCATAAAGGGAATCGGAAGTGCGATGCCGTATCCGAAACGAAGGACAAACGGTACGATCAGGGTGTTTGCCGCGATCGGCGGAACCGGCGCCAGATAGCGGTATCTGCGGAGCTTGTAAGTAAATACAGCTCCCAAAAGTGTTGCGATGCTTCCGCAGACAATGTCGACCGGAATCGCTCCTCCGAGCAGGTTACCGATGATACAGCCGACAAACAGGCCTGGGACAGCCGCAGGTGTAAAATACGGCAGTACCGTCAGTGCTTCCGACAGGCGGATCTGGATCTCCCCGAAGCTGAACGCTGCAAACACCGTTGTCAGCACGACATAGATTGCGGCAATTGCAGCCGCCTGGACGAGGTACAATACTTTTCTGTCTCTCATATTCAGTTTTCTCCTTTAGTTTTGTTTTACGAGTGGAAGGTCTCGAACACTCGATTCATTTTCGCGGAGCAGTGAGCCAAGCGAACACGCTGGCGTGTCCATTTGGCGAGCGCCGTGAGACCTGATGCTTCCGGCATCCGGTCTACGCCGGGAATCGGCGGCAGGCCCGTAAGACCTTATTTTTAGGGCTTTTTCTGCGTGTCATAGAATATCACGGGAAATGGGGATTGTCAAGAAAAGGTCGGGAAAAGTACAGATATTACCCAAAAGAAAGTCTTGCAAGTGAAGAAAATTCGATTTATCATATTTTTATCGTCGGCCGGCAGCAAAGCCCTTGCAGGCTGGCACGAAAAACAGGAAGGCAGGAAAAAAGATGAAACTGACAATGCTCGGAACGGGGAATGCGACAGTTACAGAATGTTACAACACGTGTTTCTGTTTTTCCGGAAGGAAAGGACATTTTCTGGTAGATGCGGGAGGAGGAAACCGGATTCTCCATGTTTTAAAAGAAGCAGATATTCCACTGGAGGAAATTCATGATATCTTCCTGACGCATAAACATATCGATCATCTGCTTGGCATGATCTGGATCATCCGTATGGCCGGACAGAAAATGAATCAGGGAAAATATGAAGGAGAGCTTCGGATTTACTGCCACAGCGGACTGACGGATACGCTCAAAACGATAGCAGAGCTTACTATTCAGAAAAAAGTGACAAAACATATTGGGAAAAGGATTCGCCTGATACCTGTACAGGATGGAGAAACGAGAGAAATCATCGGCTGCCCCGTTACGTTTTTTGATATTCACTCCAAGAAGGCCCGTCAGTTTGGGTTTGCACTGCTTACTCCGGAAGGAACGAAAATTTCCTGCTGCGGAGATGAGCCGTTTGACCCGTGCGAGGCGCAGTACATTGCCGGAAGCGATTGGCTCATGCATGAGGCATTCTGCCTGTATTCTGAGGCTGACAAGTTTAAGCCTTATGAAAAACATCACAGTACTGTACGTGAGGCATGTGAGCTCGCAGAGCGGCTGAAGATTCCGAATCTTCTCCTGTATCATACGGAGGAGAGCCACGGAAGTGAACGGAAGGAGCTTTACTTAAAAGAAGGACGCGGTTTTTACCATGGGAACCTGTACGTACCGGATGACCTGGAGGCATTTTCTATATAATATATAAATAGCAGTGAGGGCCGGCACAGCAGGCAGTCCTGGTGATGAGACAGAACAGATACAGTTTGGCAGCAGACAGAAAAGAGGGGTGCAAAATGATAATCTGGGCTTTAGGGCAGATTTTGGAAAAGATAGATGAAGAGCAGTTTCTGGAAGAAGAGAGGTCAGCGGTATTTCTGGTCGGCACGGAGGATGCGAAGCGGGCGATGGAGCTTGCCGGTATGGTCTATGAAGGGGAGATCAACCCGTCTGAAGTGGGATTCTGTAAGCTGGAGACACAGCAGGAGTGTCTGGCCGGCTCTCTTTGTATCCCCAAATTTATCGATATGCTGGGCAAATGGTATAAAATGCAGTTTTTTATTAACCGCAGACACATCGTCATCGTGGATGACGACGGTTTTGCCAGCAGGCTGATCCGCAGGATCCGCAGGAGCAAGACTCAGCAGGGAGATACGAGGGAAAGGTTTCTCTACAATTTCATGGCGCAGTTTATGAGCCGCGATCTGGAAATGCTGGGGCAGTATGAGAAGCTGATCATGGATCTGGAGGAGAATGTGACGGAAGGAAAGACACAGGGATTCCAGAGCAAAATTGTCCCTGTCCGCAGAGAGCTTCTGACGCTTCGCGGATATTATGATGAGCTGATGGACATGGGGCGGGAACTCGAAGCGAATGAAAACCGGTTTTTCGCGAAAAAGCAGCTGAAGTATTTTGGCACGATTTCGGACCGCGCGGACCGGTTTATGGGAAAAACGGCGCACCTGCTGGAGTATGCCCAGCAGGTGCGGGATGCGTATCAGGCAGCGATTGACGCGGAGCAGAATAAGAATATGCAGTTCCTGACAGTTCTCTCTGCCATCTTCTTTCCGCTGACGTTGATCACAGGATGGTACGGTATGAATTTTCGCGATATGCCGGAGCTCGACAACGGATATCCAGGCGTTATCCTGCTCAGCATGGCGGTCATTGCCTTCTGTATTTTCATATTTAAGAAGAAAAAAATCCTTTAAGGGATCCGGGTTGCCCACTCCTGGCAGTCCCAGACTTCTGTCACTACATCACGGTAGAATTCCGGTTCGTGGCAGATAAGGAGGATGCTTCCTTTATATTCAAGAAGAGCGCGTTTCAGCTCTTCTTTGGCATCTACGTCGAGGTGGTTTGTCGGCTCATCGAGCAGCAGGATATTTGTCTCTGTATTGAGAATCTTGCACAGACGGACCTTTGCCTGTTCTCCTCCGCTTAAAACGCGCACCTGGCTTTCGATATGCTTTGTTGTCAGTCCGCATTTGGCGAGAGCGGAGCGCACTTCATACTGGTTCAGAGAAGGAAATTCCTGCCAGATTTCTTCGATGCAGGTCGAAGAATTGTCCGGTGAGGATTCCTGTTCAAAATAACCGATATACTGATAGTCGCCTCTTTGAACGGAACCGGAAAACGGAGGGATCAGACCGAGGATGCTTTTTAACAGCGTCGTCTTTCCGATGCCGTTTGCTCCGGTAAGCGCAATCCGCTGTCCGCGTTCCATTCGGATATTCAGCGGTTTTGAAAGCGGTTCCCCGTACCCGATGACGAGATTCGATGTCTCGAAGATCACTTTACCGGAAGCGCGCGCCGTCTTAAAATGAAACTCCGGCTTCGGCTTTTCACGCGCCAGCTCGATCACATCCATTTTATCCAGCTTTTTCTGTCTTGCCATAGCCATGTTCCGTGTGGCAACACGGGCTTTGTTTCTGGCGACAAAATCTTTCAGTTCACTGATCTCTTGCTGCTGGCGGTTGTATGCTGCCTCAAGCTGTGCTTTTTTCATGGCGTATACTTCCTGAAATTTATCGTAGTCTCCCGGATAGCGGTCCAGATGCCTGTTTTCCATGTGATAGATCAGGTTGATGACGCTGTTTAAAAAAGGAATGTCATGAGAGATCAGGATAAATGCATTTTCGTAATCGTTCAGATAACGTTTCAGCCATTCAATGTGCTGCTCATCGAGATAATTGGTCGGCTCATCGAGCAGCAGGATATCCGGCTTCTCCAGAAGAAGCTTTGCCATCAGTACCTTTGTGCGCTGTCCGCCGGAAAGCTCTGTGACGTCGCGGTCCAGCCCGATTTCTGTAAGGCCCAGCGCCCGTGCGGTCTCTTCGACCTTGGCGTCGATCATGTAGAAGTCGTGCTGTTCCAGCATTTCCTGATATGTTCCGGTCTCAGACAGCAGCCGTTCCATCTCTTCCGGTCCGGCTTCGCCCATCTGTTCAAACATCCGGTTCATCGTTTCTTCTATTTCGAAAAGAAAAGAGAATGCGGATTTCAGGACATCACGGATCGTCAGTCCTTTTTCCAGTACGGCGTGCTGGTCGAGGTAGCCGACGCGTACGTTCTTTGCCCATTCCACAGTTCCCTCATCCGGCATCAGTTTTCCGGTGATAATATTCATAAACGTAGATTTTCCTTCGCCGTTTGCGCCGATCAGTCCGATGTGTTCGCCTTTCAGCAGACGGAAAGAGACATCTTCAAAGATGGCGCGGTCGCCGAAGCCATGACTTAAGTTTTTTACATTCAGTATCATGAAAACTCCTTTGTACGGTAAAATTCAAAAAGAGTATACTGAAAGGCGCGCATCATGTCAATTCTTTCTGCCGGTGAATGAAATACTTGCCGTCTGAGAAAGATTGTAGTATACTTGAAAGGCGAAAACGGGGAGGCCGCTGAGGCCTGAGAGTAAACCGTACGGTTTTGACCCTTAGAACCTGATACAGATCATGCTGGCGAAGGAAAATACGTTTTCAGACATTCTGCAGAACGCAGACTGTGTTTTCATTGTGTGCCGGCATTTATGTGCGGCGCATTTTTTATTCTATAGCTGCAATACAATGGGGGATGAGAAATGAACAAATTTTCGAAGGCTGCTCCGGCGGCCGTAATACTTGCGCTTCTGGCAGTCTGGGAGCTTATTGTGCAGATCGCGGGGATTCCGCTTTACGTGCTTCCGGCGCCGAGCGACATGCTGAAAGCTTTTGCAGAGGAATTCCCGGTGCTGCTCGGGCATGCAGGAGTAACAGTGATGGAGGCTGCCGCAGGAATGCTGATCTCCTTTGCAGTGGGGATTGTTGTAGGAATCCTGATCGACGCGATGCCGACTTTTCGCAAATGCATCTATCCGATCCTGGTAGTGACGCAGACCGTGCCAGTGATCGTGCTCGCTCCGATCTTTATTATCTATATGGGGTTCGGATATGCGCCTAAAATACTGACGGTCGTACTGATGTGCTTCTTTCCGATCGTGGTCAGCTTCAGTGACGGACTCGGCGAGATGGACGAAGGCTACTTGAATCTGGTGCGGACGTACGGCGGTTCCAGACTGCAGCTCTACCGCATTGTAAAGATACCGGCGGCGATGATCTCCCTGCTTTCCGGACTGAAGGTGGCGGCTACCTACAGCATCAGCGGCGCTGTCGTCGGGGAATGGATCGCTTCGCAGAGCGGACTTGGTTATTATCTGATCCGTGCCAAAAACAGCTATATGCTGGATGACGTTTTTGCATGTGTACTGATGATCATCCTGCTCAGCCTGATGATGAACGGGCTGGTGAAGTTGTTCGGGTATCTCGTTCTGCCGTCGTCGCGTCGGAAGAGACGCACAGAGACGGCTGGGAAAAAGTGACTGTGGCATAAAGGGCCGGTTACGGCTCTTGGCAAATAAATAAAAAAGGGAAGGACAGAATGATGAAGAACAGATGGAAAAAAGGAACAGCCGTATGGATGGCGGCAATGATGGCAGCAGGAATGGTATCTGTTGCTCAGGCAGAGGAGAGCAAGGAATTAAAGGAAGTAACAGTGATCCTCGACTACGTTCCCAATACGAACCATACCGGAATGTATGTGGCTCTGGATAAAGGCTACTATGAGGAAGAAGGGCTTGACGTTGAGATCATCGAGCCGACAGACGGAGCGACTGCAACGCTTGTGGCACAGCAGAAGGGGACGTTCGGCATCAGCTATCAGGAGGATGTCACGATCGCGCTGACATCAGAGGATCCGCTGCCGGTCAAGGCGATCGCCACGCTGATCCAGCACAATACATCCGGCTTTGTAAGTCTGGCAGACAGCGGTATCGAATCCCCGGCAGATTTTGAAGGAAAGACGTATGCAGGCTGGGGCGGACCGGGAGAATCAGCGGTGCTGGAAGCATGCATGACACAGGCGGGAAAGGATTTTTCTAAGCTTAATATGGTGATCTCAGATGGAAGCGGATTTGAGGCGCTTGGAAAGAGCTGCGATGTTATGTGGTTTTTTGAAGCGTGGGACAATATTATCGCGGATATGAACGGCACGGAGCTGAATTATATGGCATGCCGCGATCTCGACGAGCGGCTTGACTACTATACGCCGATCATTATTTCAAGCAATGAGGTGCTGGAATCAGACCCGGAAATGGTAGAGGCGTTCCTGCGGGCAACAGAAAAAGGTTACCGGGATGCAATTGCTGATCCGGATGCGGCCGCAGAAGTTCTTTCTTCCTATGCGCCGAATTATGATATTGAGCTTTTGAAGCGTTCTCAGGAATATCTCGCAGATAAGTATATGGAAGATACAGAAGTATGGGGCGAGATGAAAGATGAAGTATGGGATAATTACTCTGCGTTCCTGGAAGAGTATGGAGTGATCGATGAGGCGATTCCGGCAGCGGAGTGTTACACGAACGAGTTTCTCGGGAAATAGATATGAGGCTGAATGTAAAAAATCTGAATTTTGCTTATGAAGATAAAGAAGTGATCCGCGATCTCTCCTTTGAAGTGAAGGATGGAGAGTTTATCAGCCTGTTAGGGCCGTCCGGATGCGGAAAATCTACGCTTTTAAATGTGCTGGCCGGTATTTTAAAGCCAGAGAGCGGGGAAATCCTGATTGACGGAGAAGCGGTAGAGGGAATCTGCGGCAAGTTTGCATATATGCCGCAGGATGATCTGCTTTTTCCGTGGAGAACGATTCTGGACAACGTCTGTCTGTTCGGTGAGATCCACCGCCGCAAGGCAGGGATGGAAGCAGAAGCCAGACGCCAGATGGAGCGGTTTGGCCTGGCGGGATGCGAGGATAAATATCCGGGAGAGCTTTCCGGCGGGATGCGCCAGAGAGCCGCATTCCTCCGGACGACACTGTGCGAGGCAGGGATCTATCTTCTGGATGAGCCGTTTGGAGCGCTGGACGTCATTACAAGAAGCGATATGCAGGACTGGCTGCGTGACCTGTGCAGCAATCTGAAAAAGACGATCCTGCTGGTGACGCACGATACGGATGAGGCGATCTACCTCTCAGACCGGATCCTGATCCTCGGTCCCTGCGGGGAAGGGATCAGGGGAGAGTTTACCGTAGACGAGCCGGTGCGGACAAGAGACTGGCTGTACGGACAGGGAGAGCTTCGATCAAAGATCCACAAGATCATTCAGGGAAAGCCGGAAGGAAAGAAGTAAGATGGCAAAAGAACTCTATTTGAATGGATCAGAAAAAATGCGTGTGCTGGATATGCACGCGCATTTGTCTTGTTTTCCGGATTCAGAGGAAGGCAGCAGCCCTGCGGAAGCAGGATCATCAGAAAGGATGCAAAAAGAAGCGGAAAAGGAGATCAGTATGCGCGACAGCGGCAGAATTGCGACCTTTTTCAGCTGTAAATCGCCGAAAGAATGGGAGTTGATCCAGACATACAGAAAGAGAGCGGAGCTGCTGTTCAGTTTTGGGATCCATCCGTGGGTCTCAGACCGGTACTGCGCAGATGACTGCATGGAATATTTCAGGAACTGTGATGCGGTCGGCGAGATCGGGATGGACTCTGTCTGGTGTGAGATCCCGCTGGATGTACAGCGAAGACAGCTGGAACGCCAACTGATGATTGCGGCTGATCTCGGAAAGCCTGTGGTCCTGCATACGAAAGGACAGGAATCAGTGATAGCGGAGATTGTGAACGGTTTTCCCAATCCTGTCTGTGTACACTGGTATTCCGGCGGCAGCCAGAGTCTTGAGAAGTTTCTGGAAATGGGATGTTATTTTACGCTCGGTCCGGACCTTGCTTCTGTCTGCCGGAAGCCAGCTGCTGCTGCGCATTCGGAAGAAGGGGGAGAACATATCTATTTCCGTATGCTCAGGGAAATACCGGCAGAACGGCTGTTTCTGGAGACGGACGGGATTTCGGCGGTTGCATGGGCGCTCGGAGAGAGGTATACTGGTCTGAAGAACATCCGGCCGGTACTTTCCGAAAATATGAGATGCCTTGCCGGAATGAAAAAAATGAAGGAAGAAGAGCTCTGCCGCAAAATGTGGGAGAATCTGGGCAGATTTCTCGGCAGAGACGAAATGACCGTATGATAAAGACAAAAAAGCTCGTGGAGTTCTATGTTTCACAATATGGATTCCAGATGAAAAAAAAACAGAAGAATCCTGTCAATTACAGAGATTTTAACGGACGGCTCAGGCAGCTTTGCCGCTCAGTGCGGGCAGCGAAGGCTTCAAGAATCAGCCGTGCAGCGCTGGAGGACTACCACCGCCAGATCAAGAATATCACATCTTACGCCTTCCGCAAGAAGAACGAAAAGGCGCTGCAGATCGTGAAGGAGGAGCTGATCCCGAAGCTGGTCCAGCTTGACTGGGCTTTTTTGCTGCCGGAACAAAAAGAGGGGATAAACGGCGATTGTCTCGCGTGGCTTGCCCGGAAGATGCCGGGCAGGATCTGTGTGCAGACGCTGTTTGAACTGTATCCGCAGTACAGGCAGTATCAGCTTAAGAATAAGATCCTGGACCTGGTGCCGAAAAGACCGGAGCTGGAATTCCCGGAGGCACTTGAGATGAAGCGGCATTTTATCCTGCACGTAGGCCCGACGAACAGCGGAAAGACGTTTCAGGCGCTGAACCGGCTGAAGACGGCACAGAAGGGAATCTATCTCGGGCCGCTGCGTCTGCTGGCTCTGGAGGTGTATGAACGCATGCTGGAATCCGGTGTTTCCTGCACGATGCTGACCGGTCAGGAATGCATCGAAGAGCCGGGCAGCCGGATCACCTCATCGACTGTGGAAATGGCCGATTTCGATGAGTTATACGACGTGGCTGTGATTGATGAAGCACAGCTGATGGCAGATCCGGACCGGGGACATTCCTGGACGAAGGCTGTGCTGGGACTCAGAGCTCCGGAAATCCACGTCTGCACCAGTCCAGCGGCCGAAAAAGTGTTGGAGCATCTGATCTCACTGTGCGGCGATACGTATGAAACGCACGTTTATGAGAGGAAAACAGAGCTTGTCTGTGAAACGTCTGCTTTCGTATTTCCGGATGATGTCCAGCCGGGAGACGCACTGATCGTTTTTTCCAAGAAATCCGTTCTTGATGTCGCGGGAAGGCTGGAAGAACAGGGCATCAGCGCAAGCGTGATATACGGAAGTCTTCCGCCGGAGATCAGGCGCCGTCAGGTACACCTGTTTGCAGAAGGACGTACAAAGGTAGTCGTATCGACGGATGCGATCGGCATGGGCCTGAACCTGCCGGTAAGAAGGATCGTATTTCTGCAGACGGAAAAATTCGACGGGACCGACCGGAGACAGCTTACCGTATCGGAGATCCGTCAGATTGCAGGCCGCGCAGGAAGGTACGGCATCTATGATACGGGTTACGTCACGGCGATGGGAGAAGAATCGCTTGCATATATCCGCGCGAATTATCAGGAGGCAGAGCAGCAGCTTGAAAAAGTAAATCTCGGATTTTCGCAGATCCTGCTCGATATTGATGCACCGCTCGACGAAATTTTAAGAGCATGGCGTTCGGTAGAACCGTCGGAGCCGTTTGAAAAAGAGAATGTGGACGAGGCGCTGTTTTTATATGATAAGGCGTATAAGGTAAAAGACCGGATTGACGGATTTGAGAATAAGCGGCTGCTGTACCGGATGATCAGCTGTCCGATCGACATAAAGGACAGGCGTGTCATTGCGTTATGGCTGCAGTACTGCCAGACGTATTCCGCGGATGTATCGCTTGAGCGGCCGAAACTGGATACCCGTGACAAGGGCGGGATTCTGAAATACGAGACGTATTATAAGCAGCTTGATCTGTATTATCAGTTTTCACACCGGATGGGAAAGATCGTAGACGAACAGTGGCTTCGAAGAGAAAGGGAGCGGACAGAGTCAAATATCATGCGGTACCTGTCAAAAGGGAAGACGGGCTATATTTCCAGATGTCCGTACTGCGGCAGGCTGCTTCCGCTTGCCAGCATATACCGGATCTGTGATGAATGTCATGGGACGGCGTAAAACAGGGGGAAGAGAATGGAAGAAATTTCATTAAAAGGAATGTTTTCGCTTGCACTTGTAAAGAAAGAGCGCTTCTGCGGTTCGCATTGCGGCATGCGCTATATGCTCTGCCGGGCGGAAGACCAGCTTCAGGCGACGGTCTACCCGGAACCGTTCAGCTGGGAGGCGACTCCGCAGGAGCAAAAACAGTCAGAACTGTTTGAACTCTCCGACGAGGGAATTGAGCAGGCTGTGAAATGGATTAATCAGAAATATACTCAATTCCAGGCCGGAGAGGGACAATGATCTAGGAACGGTGTATCGCGTGGGTCCATTTGCCGCTGAGATAACGCTGAAAAAAGCAGGCTCCACGGAAGATCCAGTCGATTTCCATTGCGAGCCAGACGCCGAATACGCCGAGTCCGAGCCAGACGCCGAGCAGGTAGCTGAAGCCGATGCGGAAGATCCACATGGACACGATGGAAAGGACCATTGTGTATTTTACGTCAGAAGATGCACGAAGTGCATTCGGAACGGTAAATGCGAGCGGCCATATCGTGCAGACGCCGATTCCGTGGGCCCAGATGATTTTTGCAGTATAGCCGGTCGCTTCAGCGGACAGGTGGTACAGATCCACTAAAAACGGAAGTGCGGCCGTCGTCACGACAGTGACCGCAAAAATCAGTACGTACGTAATTGCAAGCAGTTTTTTTATGTAGTAGCGGGCCTGCGTGTAGTCGCCGGCTCCGGTGCACTGGGAGACGACGGTGAGCATTGCAAAGCCCATGGCCATACCCGGCAGTGTCTCAAACATGGCGATATTGTTGCTGGCTGCGTTTGCAGCTATGGAAGCTGTACCAAAGCCGGATACGATGCTCAGCACCATGATCTTTCCAAGCTGGAACATACTGTTCTCCAACCCGTTCGGGATGCCGATCCCGAGCACTTTTTTCAAAAGGGGGATATCAAAACGCAGCTTGAACGGCAGCACAAGGTGTACCGCTTTCGTCTGGTCCGTCAGGATCTTCAGGATCACGACTGCTGCGACAATTCTGGAAACCAGCGTCGGAATGGCTGCTCCGGCGACGCCCATGTGCAGCCCGAAGATCAAGATGGCGTTTCCGACAAGGTTGATGCCGTTCATGATGAGCGACATATACATGGCAGTCCTGGAATCGCCCATAGAACGGAAAACTGCGGCTCCGGCGTTGTACAAAGCTATAAATGGGATGGAAGCTGCGACGATCAGAAGATAGGTGCTGCAGTTTGCCATAACCTCTTCGGTAATCCTGCCGAAGACTACGTGCAGGATAAACGGCCGGAAAATGTAGACCAGTCCCATGATCACAGTCGAAAATACAGCTGTAAAAAGGACGAGCTGATTCGCGGCACGGCAGGCGGAATCAGGGTCTCTGCGGCCGAGCTGCTGCCCGCAGATGACGGCGCCTCCTGTTCCGAGTGCAGAGAACAGATTGATCAGAAGAACGAAGATACTGTCCGCCAGAGATACGGCAGAGACAGCTTCTTCTCCCGCACTGGCTACCATAATGGTATCCGCCATGCCGACGGTGACAGCCAGCACCTGTTCAAGGATTAAAGGAATGATCAGCTTCCTCAGATCGCTGTTGCTGAACCGATAATCAGATCTGGAATTCATAAGAGACACCTCGTTCTAATCAAGCATTTATATAAGCCAGTATCTTGTGGCGGAGGTTTGCATATCCTGTGCCTTTCCGCCCGCCGGATAAGATTCTCATTTCAGGAGATCATTGATCGTGATGCTTAGATTTTGGTATATACCAACTTGTACCGGATGATCGAACAGGATGACTGTCGGGGCAGCATCCTCTTCATAACGATAAATAGTAGTGCGTTCTTTTGCGGGATCAACGATCCAGTATTCACGGACGCCAGCATCGGAATAAAGCGCGTTTTTGGTTGTATAGTCCAGTTTGCGGCTGCCTGGAGAGACAATTTCTACAATAAAATCAGGAGCGCCATTGCAGCCTTTGTCGGTAAGCTTACGAGGATCGCATACCACACTGATATCTGGTTCGACATAAGTTTCCTCATCTGCATTTATAAAGACAGCAAACGGGGCGACGTTTACCTCACACTGTCCATCCTGGGATTTTATGTGATGATTAATGGCTGTAGCCAGCTCGGTCACGAGACGCTGATGAATCCGGCTGGGCGGTGCTATGTCATAAAGCCGTCCGCCGATCAGCTCTGCGCGCTGCCCATCCGGCAGATTATAGATATCCTCAAGAGTATAGATTCTTTCTTTTAATAATGGCATAGAACACATCCTTTCGGGAGCAGGTATAGTCTATTAATTGGCATTTTCTGAGGTTCTGCCTTTGTTTGTATTATAATTATAATACAGCTTCCGGACATGTCAAGCAGGGCAGGGCCGCAAGCTCAGTCTGGCTTCAAGAGACTTTCAATAAAGAAACCGCGTATTTACGGGCTTTCCCGAAAACACGCGGTTTCTTTCTGCAAGCTGATGACGGGAATCGAACCCGTTGGAAAATAACTATAAACCGCGTATTTACAAGGCTTGTGCAAATTCGTGTTGTATATCGTGTTGCATCATATTTTCAAAATAAGCATCAATCACCGCATCAATCCGCTTCCGCTCATCCGAAAATGTTTCCATGTATACACTCTTCATGATGCTGTCGGATTTCCATCCGCCGCGCTCCTGCGCGTATTTATCAGGGATCCGAAGCATTGCCATGACAGAAGCGTTGACATGACGGAGGTCGTGGAAGGTCAGCGGTGGGAGGTTGTTACGCTGCAGCAGCCGTTTCCACCTGTGGTAGATCACTTTTCCGCTCTCCGGTACAATAGTATCTCCCTCCACCTTGCTGATTAAATCTGCTATGTACGGAGGGATCCTGTGGCGTCGGTTGCGCGTACTGTTTTTTGCAAGTGACTTTCGTACCGGACGCCCGTCCACATCGACAACCACCTCAACGATCGTGATATAGTTGCCTGATATGGACCTTGATTTTGTCAGTCCACGGATTTCCGACATCGTAAAAGAAAGCCACATCGCAAGCAAAACAGGAAGCTCAATGTCAGTTCCCTTTACGATCCCGAATATCGTGTCCGGCTCGATCAGCTCATGGAACCGCCTTTCTTTCGTTGGCAGGATCAGATCTTCTTTTTCCTCGCGAAGCCCGTATTTGTTGATGACGCTTGCGACAAGCCCCCATTCATTGAGAACTCTTTTTGGGGACAATGGAACAGGATTCTTGCTGCGGTTTTTGGATGGACGTTTGGCTTCTTCATTAATCGCGTTTTGCAGCGTCTCTTCGTCCAGTTCTGAAAGTTTTTTGTCCATGATAGATGCAAAAGCGTTTTTCTGGATGCAGCGGTAGTCCTGCAATGTTGTCACCGAGAGGACAGAATCCCTCGCGGAAACGTATTTGTCAATTGCTTCGCGGAGCGTAAGATTCAAGGAATCGCCTTTCTTCCTGAGACGCTCCTTATCAGCCGCCCAGTCAGCTGCCGCTTTTTCGCAGCGTCTTCGGCCTTTTGGGCTCGGATCAGTGTCCGTAAAAGATTCATAGATTCTCTTTTTCTTGATCGTGCCGTCCGGCTGTACAATCTCTTCGGTATGGGAATATACCTGACAGCGCCATGATCCAGACGGGAGTTTCTTCGCAGTTGGCATAATAAATCCTCCTTTTTGGTATAAAAAATACACCTGTACAGGTGCCGGAGGATTGTGGTATAATCATCTTGTCGGGATGATTGTACTGGCCTCCGGCCTGTATAGTCTATGTAAAGCCGTTCGGTGCTGGTAACACCGGGCGGCATTTATTTTCATTTATCTTTTTTACCACATAAATATGTAGCGCGTTTGCGATAAAATCCACCATCTACTAAAATA
>DVHT01000037.1 GCA_018711885.1 Candidatus Choladousia intestinipullorum
GCAAGTGACAGAATTCTTTTTTTCATAAAGCGTTCTCTCCTTTTTTCCAACTACCGTAATATATGCAGAAATTATGAAGTTGTTCCCGCACCTGCAGAGCTGGTCCGCCGGATACGTCCTAGTCCTCCCACAGCCGTTCGGGATAGAGCCCCTTCTCCTTTAAGGCGCGCACCGCCGCTACGACCTGCGGCTTATCCTCCTTATACGTCACTCCGTACCATCTGTCTTCTGTGCGGAGAACTTTTACCGTAGCCCTTCCTTCCAAAAGGAGCTCATCAACGACAAACGGCAGGAAATACTCGCATTTCAGAGGATTCGTTTCCAGATTTTCCTCCAGGAAGGAAGGAAATCTGGCGCTCAGCTCGTCCAGAATGCTCCTGGAGAATCCCCACATGTTCATTGATACCGTGCTGCCCTTTGGGATCACGGTCCACGTCTTTCCATCGTCTTCTGTGTAGGCCGTCCCGTCTCCCCGCTTTTCGATATGCGTCCGCTCATTGATCTTTACCAGATGTCCGTCTGCGTCCGTCACACAGATCCCGCGCGCCACATGACCGTTCTCCGTCAGCGTTTTCTCAAGCTGGTATCCGACCATCATATAGCGGTACTGCTCATCGTCCTGGCTCTCCGACAGAAACTCATATGCCATCTCAAAAGCCTTGCTGCCGTAATAGTCGTCCGCATTGATTACGGCGAACGGCCCGTCCACCGTTCCGATGCAGCTCATGACGGCATGGCCTGTCCCCCAGGGCTTTACCCTGCCCTCCGGCACCGAATATCCCTCCGGGATATTGTTCAGATCCTGGAAAACGTACGCCGTCTCAATATGGGCCGCAATGCGGTCTCCGATTGCTGCGCGGAAAGTTTCTTCATTTTCCTTCTTGATGATGAATACTACCTTTTTAAATCCGGCCCGGATCGCATCGTAGACGGAAAAATCCATAATGATATTTCCATACTCATCAACCGGGTCAATCTGCTTTAATCCTCCATAGCGGCTTCCCATACCTGCTGCCATAATTACCAATACCGGCTCTTTCACTGTTCTTTCCCTCCTGTTTTCTATGATTTTTCTCTTTTCCAGTTCTTTCATGCTTTTCATTTTTTCTAGATCTTCCATAATTTTTCTTTTCCAGTTCTTCCATACTTTTCTGTCTTCTGCCCCCTGCTTCTGATCAGAAAGAGTCTGAGCCCTTAGAAGACCGCCTGCACCAGCACCATATAACATACGGTTCCCGCCGCGATCGACAAAAGCGTGTTGTGCTTCCACTTATGAAGCAGTACGACGAGCAACACGGACACTGCTTCCGGGATTCCGTGTGTACCGGAAAAAAATGTGATATTTCTCAGGCAGTATACGACCAGCATTCCCATGATCGCATACGGCAGTACCTCCCCCAGATACAGGATTGATTTCGGTGTATTTTTGCCAAACAGCAGAAACGGAAGAAATCTGAGCAGTATCGTGACTCCGGCGATCACGGCCACCAGTATCAGGGAATGAATCGGATCAATCATACTGTTCCTCCTGTCTTAATCATCTTTTTTCCCGCAAACATAGCTGCCATAATGCCGAGCATCGCCGGTATCAGAAAACCGGACGCTCCGAACGCCAGCCTGCAGATGACGGAGATCACAACCCCGAGTACGGCAGGCAGATGCTGTCTCGTCTTCTCCCACTGCTCGACAAAGATCACAACGAACAGCGCCGTCATGGCAAAATCAATTCCCGTTGAATCAAACGTCAGCGCCGCGCCTGCCGCTGCTCCGATCACACTGCCTGCGATCCAGTAGATCTGGTTGAAAAGCGAGACCAGAAAATAATAATTATTTTCATCGACTCCCTCCGGAATCTGCGGCGCGCAGACGAGGGAAAAGGTCTCATCCGTCAGGGCAAAAATCAGATACGGCTTTTTCCGGCCCGTTTTGCTGTATTTTTCCACCATAGTAAGGCCGTAAAACAGGTGTCTTACGTTCACCATGACCGTCATAAGCGCTGCCGCCGCCACAGAAGCGCCTGTGGAAAGCAGGTCGACCGCTACGTACTGCATCGATCCCGCATAGATCGTGAGGCTCATAAGCGCCGCCCACCACCAGCCGTACCCTTTATCCTGAAGCAGTACGCCGAACCCAATGCCCAGTACGAGGTATCCGGCCATAACCGGAAGGGACGCGTAAAATGCGTATCTGAGTGTGCTGTTTTTCTTCATATGCCTCTCCTTCTGCGTCCTCCTTTCCGGCAGTTTGGCCCCGCCGGAAAGACCGTCAAAAGGGACACGCCGACTGTAACTGCATGTCAGCCGGCGTGTCCCTTCTTTGCATAACACTCGATTATTTCGTCGAGCTCAAATATTCTTCTATATTTTTAATCGCTTCTGATTCATCCACGCCATTTGCCGTCACCACGATAGTCTCGCCTGAAGACAGGCCAAGAGTCATCATTCCCATAATACTCTTTGCATTGACCGTACGGCCCTCACTCTCCACATGGATTTCACTTGCGTACTGGCTTGCCACCTGAACTAGCATCGCTACCGGTCTGGCTGCCAAACCGCTTGGAATCTGGATTGTGATTTCTTTCTTGGTCATAATTTGTATTCCTCCTTGTCTTGCCTTAACTCCTCTGCCAGCTGACTCAGTTTTCTCAAACGATGATTGACTCCGGATTTTCCCACAGGAGGACGCAGCATTTCCCCCAGCTCCTTTAAGGAGGCGTCCGGATTTGCCAGCCTGGCCATGGCGACATCCGCAAGGCTGCCCGGGAGCTTATCGATCCCTTTTACTGCTTCAAGATAACGGATATCTTCCATTTGTCTGACTGCTGCATTTACGGTTTTGTTGATATTTGCCGCCTCACAATTTACCTTTCGGTTTACATTGTTTCTCATGTCCCGCACGATCCTGATGTTTTCCAGATCCATCAGAGAGGCATGAGCCCCCATGATATTCAGCATATCAACAATCTGTGCTCCCTCTTTAATATACACAATATGGTATTTTTTACGCTGTACAATTTTGGCATCCGGACCAAATGTTCGGATCAGTGACTGAAGCTGCACTGCTCGTTCCACGGAGGAACAGACGATTTCAAAGTGGTACGACTTCTCAGGATTGCTGATGGACCCCGACGCAAGAAAGGCTCCCCGGATAAAAGCTCTCCTGCAGCATGACGCCTGCACAAGAAGCTGATTCGCCGGCGATACCTGCTCCGCTACCTCTCCGTCTTCGTCTAAAAGCTTCAGCGCACGCAAGATACGCATTACGGTATCATGCTGTCTGACCTGTACCGCATAGATCCGGTTGCTCCTGCTGCTGCCTTTATGTATATGAACGGAAACGTCACTACTTATATTAAATGCTTTTTGCAATAATGTAAAGCTTTTTCTTGCTACAGTGATATTTTCTGTATGAATTCTCATTTTATAAGACCCTGATGCAGAAATGCAGATGGCTCCGCACATGCCGACAATCGCAGCCAGTTCTGCCAGAATACAGTGTCTTGCTTTGGGGACTTGTAATGATAATTCATTTTTTACATCGCTGGAAAATGACATTTCATCCTCCTCTTACTTTTTACGCGCCGCGATATCCCTGTGTTCCAGTTTCAGCCCGTACTCTGCATACTGGCTCAAATGTTTGTAGAGATATTCCGCCAGAGTGACGGAACGGTGCTGTCCGCCTGTACAGCCAATGCTGACCACAAGCTGGTTCTTCCCTTCCGCCACGTAATTCGGCAGAAGAAATTCGATCATATCCTCCAGCTTTTCCAGAAACCGGTTTGCAGTCTCTGTCTTCATCACGTATTCCTGCACCTCTTTATCCTGTCCCGTTTTGCTGCGCAGTTCTTCTACATAAAAGGGATTCGGCAAAAAACGCACATCGAACACGAGATCGGAATCAGCCGGAATCCCATACTTAAACCCGAACGACAGGATCGTAACGAAAATGTTGCGGTACTCCTTGCAGGACACAAAAATCTTTTCGATCGCCTCTTTTAACTCTCTCGTCAGAAGCTTCGAAGTATCAATAATAAAATCGGCCTGCTTTTTCAAAAACTGCAGGGCCTCGCGCTCTCTGGCGATCCCGTCCTCCAGACGGCCGTCTCTGGCGAGCGGGTGGCTTCTGCGTGTCTCTTTGAACCGTTTCAGCAGTACGGGATCGCTGGCGTCCAGATACAGGATCTCATAGTCGATCCCTTTTGACGTCAGGCTCTCCAACACATTCGGCATGCCTTTCAGATCGATGCCGGAACGGATATCCACTCCGAGTGCCACCTTGCTGTAGCCGTTTTCCTGCATTCCTGACAGCTCCGCAAATTTCTCCACGAGCGGCAGCGGAATATTATCCGCACAGAAATACCCCTCATCTTCCAGTATATTGAGCGCCGTACTCTTTCCAGCCCCGGACATCCCTGTAACAATCACAAACCTCATCTTTTCCCTGCCCTTTCCTGTGCCACCGTAATCCGCCGTTCTCTCCGGCCGGGATCATCTGAATTCCCCGAGCATCCGGATTTCCGGTTCCAGTCTCACGCCAAACTGTTTCTCTACTCGTTCCGAAACCTCTGCGATCAGCTGCCGTACGTCAGCAGCAGTCGCGTTTCCTGTATTGACCACAAAGCCGCAGTGCTTTTCTGATACCTGCGCACCGCCGACTGAGAATCCTCTCAGTCCCGCATCCATGATCAGCTTCCCGGCAAAGTATCCCTCCGGCCGCTTAAATGTACTTCCCGCGCTCGGAAGATCGAGCGGCTGTTTCGTCACCCGCATCTGCTTAAGCTCCTCCATGCGCGCCCGGATCTCTTCTTCTTTTCCGGGTTGGAGACGGAGTTTTGCCCCGAGGACAATCCAGCCGTATTTTGAAACGGCGCTTTTCCGGTATCCGAATTCCATCTCTTCTGCCGGCACTTCCCGGATTTCTCCGTTCTGGCCGATCACAGTCACAGAAACGGTCACATCCTTCATCTCGCCTCCGTATGCGCCCGCGTTCATCACTACGGCCCCTCCGACCGTCCCCGGGATGCCGGACGCAAATTCCAGTCCCGTAAGAGACGCCGCGAGCGCTTTCTTTGCCGTCACGGAGAGCATTGCTCCTGCCTGGACCGTGATCGTATCTCCGTCCGTTGTGATCTTGCTTAAGTTCTTATAAATCTGTACGATCACCCCGCGGTATCCTTCATCCGACACAAGAAGGTTGCTGCCGTTTCCCAGCACGTAAAACGGTACGTGGTGGGCTCTGCAAATGCGGATGATCTCTGCCGCTTTCTCTTCGGTATCCGGCACGGCAAAAATATCCGCCGGACCTCCGATGCGGAAGGTCGTATGTTTTTTCATGCTCTCCTGTTCCATGATACAGTCAGAGCCTGCGGCCTCCCGCAGCAGTTCTGCTATTTTCTGCATTTCGATTCTCCGTTTCCTGTTTTATTTCTTTAAAATCCCGCAGTCCCGTATGCTCCGGACTGCCCTCTCAAGTCCTTCCGGCGGAAGCACCAGGGCAAACCGCACGTACCCTTCCCCGAGGCTTCCAAAACTGCTGCCCGGCACGCAGATGACGCCGGAGCGTTCCATCAGTTCCAGCACAAACTGTTCCGAGTTGTCATATCCGTCCGGCAGCGGCGCCCACACGAACATGGTCCCTTCACTGTCCGGCACATTCCATCCGATCTCGCGCAGTCCTGCGCACAGGACGCGGTTTCTCTCTTCGTATTCGCGGCACTGCTTCTCCACTCCGTCAAACGGTCCTGTCAGCGCTGCGATCGCCCCGTACTGGACCGGAAGAAACGTTCCGTAATCGAACTGGGTGCGGAGCGCTTTGAATTTCTGGATGATCTCTCTGTTTCCAATCGCAAAGGACGCTCTCGCTCCCGTATAGTTAAATGTCTTTGACAGGGAATAAAATTCAATGCCGACTTCCTTCGCTCCCTCATAGGATAAAAAGGAACCGCCCTTTCTTCCGAAAACGAGGTCTGCATACGCATTATCGTGCAGGACCACAATCTCATATTTCTTTGCAAAAGCGATCAGATCACGGTAAAATTCATCGGGAGCTACTTTGCAGCAGGGATTCCCCGGATAACTTACGAGCATCAGTTTCGCGCTTCTGGCAATCTCTTCCGGGATCTCATGGAGCCTCGGCAGAAATCCGTCTTCCGGATACAGCGGATACTCCCATGTCCTGGCGTCGCAGAGCTGCGGTCCGATGCTGAAGATCGGATAGCCCGGATTCGGGACGAGTACGAGATCCCCCGGATTGCACAGCGCCCACGCGATATGCGCCATCCCCTCCTGAGAGCCGTACAGCGCCATGATCTCATCCTGCTCAAGCGCAAGGCCGAATCTTCTGTGGAAGAATCCCTGCGCAGCCTCCAGAAGCTCTGGCAGTTCCACCAGCGCATATCTGTAGTTTTCCGGCTTTTTTGCCGCTTCGCTGACTGCGTCGATGATATGCTGCGGCGTCCGGAAATCCGGTGTGCCTACCGAGAGATTGTAGATTTCTCTCCCCTGCTTCGCAAGCTGCTCCTTCTTCTCATTGAGGACGGCAAAAATACCTGCCTCCAGTTTCTGTGCCTTATCTGAAAACTGTATCTTCATTGTCTTCTTCCCTTTCTGCTGTTGTCTCGGAATGTTCTTCTGTCTCTTGAGTCTCTTGTGTTTCTTTTGCCTCTTGTGTACCGGCAGGATGCTCCTCCTCCGCTTCCGGCTGTGCAGAGGGATGTCCCTCCCCCGCTTCCGGCTGTGCAGCAGGCAGCTCTGCTTCTGCAGCCGCAGCAAACCAGTTCGGATGACGGCGCTCCACGATACCGGAACAGATATAAAGCGCGATGCAAAGTACACTGAGAAGCGCTCCCGGCACAAATCCAGGCGGCATATACTCCATCTCGATCGTATGAGCGCCTGCTCCGACTTTCAGTCCCATCAGCGCTTCCCCAATGCGGAAATATTCCGTCTCCTCTCCGTCTACATATACCGTCCATCCCTCGTCGTACGGTACTGTAAGCATCAGCGTGCCGTCCTCTTTTGCGTCAAGATCCGCGCTTACGCGGCTTCCGTCCACCTTTACATTCGTAAGCTGGCTTTCGGCAAGCTTCCGGACAACCTGTTCGTACGCGTCGTTTGCACAGGTGTACACATGCGCCTGGACGGAAGACTGTCCCTCATTCAGCGTTACGGTAAAGTCGGCCATATCCTTTCCGTTGGCACTGTTGATCACGTACAGATGATCCGTATAATCCTCAAATGTTTTTGTATACTCCGGTGTATTCAGGGTGATGCCCGCCACCCTCGTGTCGATGCAGAGATACACCTGTTTATCTTCCGGGATCTTGATCCCGTAATTCTCTCCGTCTTCCATATCGATGGTCCGGTCGAGTACAAAGATCGGATCCAGACCGGTCGCGAGCTCGACAAAGCTGTTCTGTACCTGCAGAGGCTCTCCTGCCCGGATATCCCAGTCTGCAATTGAATCCTTCACCATAAATCCGAGCGAGAGCGCCTGGTCATTCTTATATAATGCCAGTTCTCCGTCTTCCGCCACACGGGTAAACTGATACATCGTATCCGCCAGTTTGGAAGGCGACGCCACATAACGGATTCCCAGTACATCATTGATCAGCTTCGTTACGCCGAGATAGCCGTTTTTGTTCGTACGCGCTTCGATCCCGAGGCTGTCGCAGAAATCGACAATTGATTCATGCATAGTGGAATTGAACATGACCATCGCATTGCCCCCGGCGTACATCGTCACATTTCTCATCCGCTGCCGGTCCACTTCACTGCGGAAGAATTCTCCTGCCTGTGCGTCCGGCTGCTGCGCCATCATCGTCTGGTAAGACTTCTGGTCAGCAATATAAATACTGCGCGTCACGCCTCCATTGCTGGCAATGCCGTAGATCGCATTGGCAGTCACTTCCGAGAGCATGACTGCAGAGAGCACGCCGCAGTATACAGCCGGCCGCATATGCCCTGCAAATTTCCCAAGCAGGAGCAGTCCGAAATAGAGGAACAGAAGTCCTGCCGATACGAGATAGACGATCGGTTCATGCTCCCGCTCCGGGCGCAGGTAACAGTATGCGACAAATCCCACCGGTACGAGAAAGGCGATCGTAAGCTTCACCAGATGGAAACTCCTGATATGACCGAGCGCATCGTAAGCTATCACAAGGAGCAGCGCAATATAGATAAATACGAAACGGTTCGGCAGCCCGTTTTGTACATGGAAACCGTGCCAGATATAATTCAGGATATTAAAGGCGAAACTGAGCAGCAGAAACGCGCAGAGTCCCAGATGTGCCAGGCGCTCCCTCAGGCTGATCTTTTTGTCCAGCAAGTACAAAAGCGCAAGAAGCACCGTAAAAATACCGCAGTATGCATTCAACCCCACCTGTGTGCTCGAAATATTCACCGGCGGCAGAAATGCCAGATGGTTCTCCAGCAGGTCTGCCAGACTCTCATAGAACCGGATCGTCGTCGGGAACGTATTCCCCTGCATCGATTCCGACGTGCTGAGCCCCATAAAGGCGGGAAGCAGAATCAGAGCCGCCATCCCTCCGGCCAGAAGGGAGTACCAGAAAAAGCTCAGACAGCTTTTGCCCACCCGTTTCCACACGATCTTTTTCTGCGAAATATGGCGCACCAGAAAATACAGGCAGGAAAAGAAGCAGAGCATAAATCCGATGTAGTAATTGCACCACAGCCCGTAAAACAGGGAAATCCCGTAAAGT
This sequence comes from Candidatus Choladousia intestinipullorum, assembly GCA_018711885.1. Lineage (GTDB taxonomy): Bacteria > Bacillota > Clostridia > Lachnospirales > Lachnospiraceae > Choladousia > Choladousia intestinipullorum. Next base: position 8,720 of record DVHT01000037.1, read on the forward strand.
CTTCCGCTTTTTCCCTCCGTGATGCGCTCAATGCCTGCCATAATAAGCGGGAGCATCGCCACGCTGTCCAGCCACATCAGATTGAAGTAATATCCGATCACAAAATTGCTCAGCCCGAATGCCATTCCAAATACAGCCGGCAGATATTTCCGCGCAGGATCGCGCCTGTGCAGATACCAGGAAAAGCACCCGCCGCACAGACCGATCTTCAAAAGTATCATCAGATCCATGAAATCACAGACATTTTCCCGCGGTATGAACGCCAGCAGAAGGTTGACCGGACTCGCCATATAATAAGCAATCGTCGACCAGAAATTGTAGCCCAGCCCTCCGGAAAATGAATACAGAAGCGACTCTCCTTCAGACAGCTTCTGCTGCAGATCCGTATAAAACGGAAGATACTGATGCAGCGAATCAATAATCAGAAGCGTCTGGTCGCCGAACGGCCAGACGCCCAGGCTGATAAAGCCAATCGCTGCCGCCAGAACCGTCAAGATAAATCCGGCCAGAAAATACCTGCCGGCGCCGCCTGCGTCTCTTGTATCTGTCAAATCTCCTCTGCGGCGGCTGGCAAAAAATTTTTTCATAATAAAATGTCCTCTCCCAGATGAAACGAATAAATAATCCTGTCTTTTACCGGACGGCCCAGCAGCCGTTCAAGCGCGAGCGCATAGTAGTCAAGCTGCGCCCGGTACTTATCCGCCAGCTCCTGTACCTTGCCGACCCGGTCTGTTTTATAATCAAGGACACTGATCTGTCCTTCCTCTTCAAAGTAAGCGTCGATAATCCCCTGTACCAGCACCGTCTCCTTCGGATTCCATCCGCTGCGGACCAGATCCGCCTGTACGCCCAATACAAACGGCCGCTCGCGGAACAGCATCCCGTTCGCCGCTGCGCGCTCCATCCGCTGTCCGCTGTCAGTGCGCAGGAAGGTTCGGATATCGTCAAGGCACAGGACCGCGCCTTCTTCTGCGGACATTTTACCACAACTTATCAGTTCTTCCAACTGTATTTCCAGCTCATCTTTGCGGGAATAATCTAAATTTTCCATAAAATTGTGGTAAGCAGTTCCACGCTGTGCGCCGGAAAGCGGCTTTCTTTCTTCCCGGAATCCCGGGATCAGCGGGATCACAACCTCCGGACGGTACAGCTCTTCCACATCCTCCTGCTCCTGCATATGCGAGAGCTTCTTCAGTTCAGAGACAGATAATTTTCCGATGATGGCGCTGTCCTTTTCATATGGATACGACGTCTCAAATACGTGTTCCAGATACGCCTGTATCTCCCTGCTGCGGTACTGATCGCCAGGTGTGTTCAGCAGTTCATTCAGAAGCACCGTCTCTTTCGTTTCCTCCCGGAGACGCTCCAGACTGTTCTTTTCGGCCTCCTCTCCGGCCGGTTCCGACAGCGCCCATCCGTCCGGGCGCCGCAGTATGGCAGGTACGATCCAGTCCAGGTAAGAAGACGCTGCGCAAAGATACGAATAGGAAAGCTCAGGTGCCCGGTTTCTGGCGGCTGTCTGCCATTTTTCCATCCTGCGCTCCGCATCCGCCACAGAACCCGTCAGGATCAGTCTTTCTTTTGCCCGCGTCATAGCGACGTAAAGTACCCTCAGCTCTTCCCCGAGATTTTCTGACGCAGTCTTATTCTGTATCGCCTTTTTCAGGAGCGTGGGCTGCCGCAGCCGGAGTTCTGTGTCAACAAAGTCGCATGCAATTCCGAATTCCGGATGCATGACGGTCCTGCTTCTGATATCGGATTCATTAAACTGCTTTCCGAGACCGCTCACAAATACGACTGGAAATTCCAGGCCTTTGCTCTTGTGGATACTCATAATGCGTACCGTATCAGACGCTTCTGAGCCGATGTTCGCTTCCCCGTAATCCACCTCGTATTTTTTCAGATTCTCGATATAGCGCACAAAATGGTACAGGCCGCGGTAACTCGTCGCCTCATACGCGATCGCCTTTTCGACCAGCATATCCAGATTGGCTTTTCTCTGCCGGCCGGCCGGCAGCGCTTCCGCGTACGCCCCGTATCCGGTGACCTCCAGAAGCTCCCAGATCAGCATATGGACCGGCGTATGGCCGCACTTTGCCCGCAGCCGCTCAAATACAGAAAAAAACTGTTCCAGCTTGCTGCGCAGCGTTTCGTCCGTACCGTTTCTTCGGTACTCCTGGCAGGCATCATAATAATATCTCTGATCCGAGAAACTGCGCACCACCGCAAGCTCTTCGTCTGTGAGCTTGCCGATCGCGCTCCGCAGCACCGCGGCAAGCGGGATATCCTGGATCGGATTGTCAAGGATCTGCAGATACGACAGCACGATCCGGATTTCCGCCGCAGAGAAATATCCCTTCTGCGAACCTGTAAAACACGGAATCCCCATATCGCCGAGTACCTCGCCGAACGTCTCTGCCCATCCGCTCACCGTGCGCAGCAGTATCACAATATCTCCGTATCTTGCCGGACGATACGTCCCGCTCTCTTTATCAAGCACCATTTCGCATCCGACGATCTCGCGGATCCTTCTTCCGACGAGCTGCGCCTCTTCCTGCTGCTTCGTCTGCGCGGCTGCGGAAATCAGCAGACATTCTGTCCGCAGAGTCTTCGTATCCTGCTCCATTCCGGCAAATTCCGCGCCCGGATACAGCGCTGCGTCTTCGTCATACCTGATCCCGCCAAGTTCCTCCGTCATGATCTGACGGAAAATATCGTTTACACCCTCCAGCACCTCACTGCGGCTGCGGAAATTTTTGTGCAGGTCGATCCTGCACGATGTCCCGCCCCCATCAGTGCGGTACGATTTATACTTTTCCATAAACAGCTCCGGACGCGCCAGCCGGAAACGGTAAATGCTCTGTTTTACATCTCCCACCATAAACAGATTATGGATGCCTTCTTCCGACCTGCTGACGCTTTTTAAGATCATCTCCTGCACCAGATTGCTGTCCTGGTACTCGTCGATCATGATCTCCTCCAGCACTTCCGCATATTCCCGCGCGGCTGCTGTCGGTTTCCATGAGCCGTCTTTGTATTCGGTCAGCGTCTGCAGCGCAAAATGCTCAATATCTCCGAAATCCAGAATATTCCGCTCCGCTTTTTCCGCAGCGAGTCTGTCCATGAATGCTTCCGTAAGATTGACGAGCACACGGACATACGTCCCGCTCGCCTTAAATTCCTGCTGCAGCACTTCTTCTTTCTCATAGTAATATCTGCCCCGAAGCGCTGCGAGCGACTCTTTTACATCGGAACGGATCGACTGGACAAGCAGCTTTTTTTCCTCAGAGATCCCCTCGTCCTTCTTCGTCCCGAGTCTGGCATATGCAGGCATCATGCGAAATGCCTGTGCGTAAAACCGGTACGCCTCCTGCGGACCCGCGTGTTCCGGCACCTGCCGCAGCGCATCGATCAGAGCAAGGTCTGACTGAAGCGCTTTCAGATACGGATACGGTCCGTCTGCCTCCTCACAGACAGAAATGGCTTCTTCCACCTGTGCGCAGGCATCCGCGAGCAGTTTTTCCGTATCTTCCACAAGATAGGCAAGCCACGCAGTCTCTCCGAAATCCGCGTCTTCCCCTTCGTACATCCTGCAGCAGTCCTCAAGCCACTGGTTCGGCCAGGGCTGGCCGAGTGCATAATGGTACAGTCCAAGGACGGTATCCTCTACGATCCGGTCGCTTTTTCCCGGTGCAAATGCTTCCAGAAACTCCCGGAAGTCCGGGTTTTCCGTCTCGTACGCCTCAGACACTGTATCATGCACCGTTTCCTGCTCCAGCAGAATGATTTCGCCCTCATCCGCCACCCGGAAGGAAGGATCGACTCCCGCAAGCTGGAAATGGTTTCTCAGCACGCTCAGACAAAAGCTGTGAATCGTCGTGATCCTCGCATTATGGACGAGTACGAGCTGGCGCTGCAGATGTACGTTGTCCGGCTCTTCTTCTGCGCGTTTCTCAAGGGCGCCGCGGATCCGTTCCCGCATTTCTGCCGCCGCAGCGTTCGTAAACGTTACGACAAGAAGCCGGTCAATATCTACCGGCTTCTTCTCATCCGTAATGATCGACAGGATACGCGCCACCAGGACCGCCGTCTTTCCGGAACCGGCCGCTGCCGAGACAAGGATATCTCTGTCTCTGGTATCAATGACTTTCTGCTGTTCTTCCGTCCACTTTACTGCCATGACGTTTCCTCCGTCTCATCTTCCTTTTCCTTCTGTCTTGCTTCCGCCTCACCGGCGATCCGTTCCCATACCTCACCTTTTGAGAGCTCCGGTGCCTGTTTCCTGCACATTCCGGGAATTTTCCGGTCAAATCCGCAGACGTCTGCATAACTGCAGTAGTCACATGCGCTTCGTGTCCGGTCGGCAAACGGCTTTACGTCGATGACGCCGTCCATGATCTCCTCCGCCATTTTTTCCATTTTGGAAGAGACAAAATCAGAGAGCTGTTCAAACTGCTCTGTTGAGACCGCGCTTGAGGCTGCCTTGAGCGATCCGTCTTTTTTCAATCCTGCCGGGATCACCAGAGAATCGCCGCCGATCGCGCCGTCCAGCATCCGGAGCACCCTGGGATCGCCGTTTAAGATCCCGTCCGGACGCAGTTTTTTCAAAATCCGCTCTTCTGCCACCTCTGACGTAAGTCCCGCTTCCTTTTCCAGGACCGGATCTTCAAAATGATAATAAAAGATTCCTGCAGGGATCACTTCTTTTTCCGGGTGGAGCCTGCGCTCCATTTCGAGCGCCGCATTCAGATAGACGACCAGCTGAAGCTGCAGCCCGTAGTACAGAGAGACGAGATCAAATTTTGTATTGCCGGATTTATAATCCACGATTTTTACGTATACCTTGTCCTCTTCCGAAGCCGTATCGATCCGGTCGATCCTGCCCTGCAGCCGGATCCTCCCGTGTTGTGCAAACCGCACATTGACGGCTTCCAGATCTCCGGCATCGGCAAACGAAACCTCAAACCCCGACGGCCGGAACGTCCCTGCCGCAAGCTGCCGGTGCATGGCCCAGATCGTTCTGCACAAGATCCGCTTTACCCGCACGATCGTATATTCGTCCCGGGCGCTCCCATGAAGAATCCCCATACCGTACTCTTTTGAGATCTCGTCCACGCACTGTTCCATCAGAAGCTCCTGCTCCTTTTCCGGTATCTCGTTCCATTCCTTCTTCTGCGCCAGGAGCCGTCTGGAAAACAGCTCCATTGCCCGGTGGAAAATAATGCCGAGATCCGCCGCCTTCACACCGTACAGCTCCCGCTCCGACAGGTGGAGTCCGTAGGAGGCAAAATGTGCAAATGCACACGCTGCAAACTGTTCCAGACGCGTCACACTGTTTGTCATCACTTCCCCGTACAGCTCTTTTGAGATCTGGTACGATAATTTTCCGTTCCCTCCTCTGGAAAACGCAGCCTGCACAAGTTCCTGCACCCGTTCACAGTACGCTTCATCGTGCAGATACATCTGATACAGCTCCATCCAGGCCGGACTTACGCATCCCTCTCTGACCGCTTCCAGCCCTTTGGTCAGATACAGAAGTCCGTTCTTTTTCGATGTTACCTGCCGGATATCGGTTCCGCTCTCCGCTTCCACGGCTGTCTGTATCCGAGGGAACAGCTTCTGGATCACGGATACCAGATACGACGGCCGCATGGCAGTCCCGTCGCCGCTGCTCTCGCACCAGGAAAGATACAGGCGGTCACTTGGCTTCGTCAGGTTCTGATACAGATAAAACCGCTGAATATAGCTGTTTTCTCTTGCCGAAGGCGCAAGCTCCATGCCCTGTCCGGCCAGAAGTTCCCGCTCCATATCGGAGATGATCCCGCTCCCGTCCGGGCGCACCGGAACCCAGCCGTCATTCAGTCCGAGGAAAAACAGCACCTTCACATGCGCCAGCCTGGACCGCTCAATATCACCGACCTGTACCTGATCGATCCCGGGCGGGATGATGCCGACGCTCGCTTCTTCAAAACCGGCGTCGAGGACCTCGGAAAACTCTTTTCCAGTCCCTTCTTCGCCGCCCAGCAGTTCCACCATCTCATCGAGCAGCGCGATCAGGATCCCATAAATCTGGCTGTACTCCCGTGCTTCCTCGCGCGCGCCCTCTTCCAGCAGTGCCGTCTCTCGGTCTTTCAGCTTCTGCTGCACCCCCACTTCTTCCAGAAAGTCGCAGAGCGCCCCCGCATAAAAAGAATACGGCTTCTTTTTCTGCCGCATTTTTTCCGCAAACGGCTGCAGATATCCCATGACTGACCGCCGGTATTCATTGCATTTTGCAAGCTCCTCCTGCGTCATCCTTCCCGGAAGATACTCCCATTCCCGCATCCAGGAGGCATAGCCGCGGATCCCTGCCGCCATCACATAATTCTCCAGACGGTCGACCGCATCGGAAGAAAGACCGAGCATATCTGTGCGCAGCAGACGAAATACTGCCTCGCCGGAAAAGTCCTTTTCCACAGCAAGAAGCGCCCCGCGGATAAATTCCAGACACGGGTTTAACAGGATGCGGCGCGTCTCATCCAGAAAGGCCGGCACGTCGTACATCGGAAATATTTTCTTGACATAATGATCGTAAGAACCCAGATTTCCGGTGATCACTGCGATATCGTGATACCGGAAACCGCATTCGCGCACGAGACGGCAGATGGTCCTCGCCGCGAAATGTACCTCCTCTGCCGGAGTCGCCGACAGATGGAGCGAAATCTCCTCCTGTGTCTCTTCTTTGTATACCGCACGTTTTTTGCGGAACAGATTCTGCTCCAGGTGAAGCAGCGCCCCCTTTTCCCGGAATCTCGGCACACGTTCCCGGCCCAGGACCACCGGCTCTTCTATTTCACAGGCAATGCCCCCCTCGGACACTCTGCCTGCCGCCTCCCTTACGTTTTTTATCAGCTTCCTGCTCGGGGCAAACAGCTCATGCTCTTCTATTTTTCCATAAAAAGGCTCTCTCGCATCGATCGTGACGGTCATCCATACGCGCGGGCAGATTGCCAGCAGCTCTTCCAGAACGTTCATCTGAGCAGGCGTAAACCCGGCGAATCCGTCAAACGCCAGACAGCTCTTTTTCAAAAGCTCTGACTGTCCGGCCACCTGGCAAAGGACGTCCAGAAGCTCTTCCGGCTTCATAAACCGTTCTCTCTGATAGTCGAGAAACGCGCGGTAAAGAACCCGCACATCTCCGAGCTTTGCGCGAAGCAGCGGCCTGTTCCCGGCAAATTTCATCATCTCCTGCAGTTCAAAATCCGTGATCTCGTACTGCATCAGCTCCGACAGGATGGATTTCATTTCTGAGATATAGCCCGGCTTATGGATCCGTCCGCCCAGCACCTGCAGATGGTCCTTCTGCTCCATTACGACTTTCCGCAGCATCAGGTTCTTTCCCGTCTCAGTGAGCACGGTCCTGCCGTCGCGTCCCACCTCTTCAAACACGCGGTGCGCCAGCCGGCCAAAGCTCAGGACGTCAATGTTCATGATCCCCCTGTCCGGATGCATCATCACGAGGTCCTTCTGCGTCTGCATCGTAAACTGCTCCGGCACGATCACCAGATAATTACAGTCCGGATGCCTGAGTGATTCCCCGATCACTTTCTGATACAGAAAGCGGGACTTTCCGCTTCCCGAATTTCCCATAATAAACTGAAGCGCCATCTGTTCTGCTCCCCTTTTTATCTTTTATCGGTATTCTAACCCTTTTTCGGAAATATGCAAGTCTTTTTCCCGTATTCTCATCTTCTGCGACCTGTGATAAAATAAGCTGACTACTATGCATGAAACGAAGGAGAGGCGCCATGACTGCACAGGATTCGCTCTTTTTATCAACCGGACAGCCGCAGAAAAAGCTGGAAATCGCCATCGCGCGCCTTCTGGAAGAAAACGAAGACCCCGGCGGCAGATACAGCACCTATCTGAAAAAACGGCTCCGCCCTGCCCTTCTCTGGATCATCGGACACGGTTCGCCGCAGATGCTTGGCAGGCTTCTCGACCTGTTCCATCCGGACAGCGCTCTGCTTCTGGAGGCGGCAACGCTGGCCGGACGGCTCGGAAAGACGGAACTGACGGCGGCTCTCGTGCTGAGATCGCCGAAGCAGTCCAGCCATCACGACAGTCCAAAAACAGTGTCAGGATCAAAAACGCCCCTCCGCTCCGGCGGTGAAAAGGCAGCGGCAGTACAGGTCCCGGAAGGCAGAGTACGCCCGGAGCGGATCCAGCTGTGCGAAAAGATTCTGCGCCTTGAGTCCGATAAGCTTTACAGCAGCCGTCCGTTTTTCGGCAGTGCAGCCGCCAGACTCACCTTTTGCCCGATACAGCAGGAAGAGGTCGGCACAGACGGAACGTATCTCTATTATTCGCCCGGCCTTCTGATCCGCTGCTATCAGGAAGGTCTCTTAGAGGAGCTGCTTCTGCACATGGTACTTCACTGTCTGTTTCTTCATTTTCTGCCGCCTTGCGGGACGGATGAAGCACTCTGGAACCGGCGTTGCGATGCGTTTGTCCTGCGGGAACTTGAGCATATGGGATTCCCGCCGGTGCGTTCTTCCGGCCTGCCTCCGCTTGATTCCCACCGCTTCTGGTTTAAGCGGCACGCTCCTGTCCAAAGCGACCATTCCGGCGGCGACGGCAGCGATCCGGAGGAAAAAGCGGCAGAGTCCAAAAAGCTCTGGACCCTTCTGCGCTCTCAGATGCCAGAATCCAAAAAGACCGGACGGCCGGCCGGAAACCGCGGCGTCCTGGGCGGAAGCCGGCTGGAATGGGCGATCCTCCGCGAAAACGGCAGATACGATTTCCGAAGATATCTGAGGCGCTTTACCGTGATTTCTGAAGAAATGCAGATTGACCCGGACAGCATCGACCCCATTCCGTATTATTACGGTCAGACTCATTTCGGCAATATGCCCCTGATCGAACCGCTGGAAACGGGGGAATTCGCAAAAATCCAGGAACTGGTCATCGCGATCGACACTTCCGGTTCCTGTTCGCGTTCTATGGTACAGCGCTTTCTGGAGGAAACCTGCAGCATTTTGACGAGTCAGGAATATTTCTTCTGCAATATGCGGGTCCACCTGATCCAGTGCGACGCAGTCATTGAAGACCATCAGATCATCACGAGCCGGGAAGAATGGCGCAGCCGCAGTTCGCAGATCCAGATCAGGGGACGCGGAGGAACTGATTTTACACCGGTATTTTCTTATGTGGAAAAACTCAGAAAAAACGGACAGATCGGCAGGCTGAAAGGACTGCTCTATTTCACGGACGGAGACGGCATCTATCCGCAGACCAGGACGGACTATGAGACGGCCTTTGTATTTTCCGACCGGCGCTTTCTTAACTTCAAAGTGCCCGGCTGGATCACGCCGCTCTGCCTCGATCTGTCCGAAGAGCCAGAAAGGGAATGAAATTACGTATGAATATAAAAGAAGCAAAAGAAGAAATCAAACGGACGTTAAAGGCATACACAGGCTGCGGCAGACAGCCGGCCCGCCCGATCCCGCCTTCCAAACAGCGTCCGATCCTGCTGATCGGGCCGCCCGGGATCGGAAAGACCGCCATTATGGAACAGATTGCAAAAGAGTGCGGCGCCGGGCTGGTCTCCTATACGATGACCCATCATACGAGGCAGAGCGCGATCGGCCTGCCGTATCTGAAAAGCGAAACGTTTGAGGGTGAAACGTTCCAGGTGACGGAATATACGATGAGCGAGATCATCGCTTCCGTCTATGACTGCATGCGCACGACAGGCTGCCGCTATGGCATCCTGTTTATTGACGAGATCAACTGCGTCTCTGAAACGCTGCTTCCGGTCATGCTCCAGTTTCTGCAGAATAAGACCTTCGGCACCCACCGCGTCCCTGACCACTGGATGATCGTAGCGGCCGGCAATCCGCCGGAATACAACCGTTCTGTACGGGAGTTTGACATGGTGACACTGGACCGCGTCCGGAAAATAGAGCTTGAGGCTGATTACGGCGTCTGGAAGGAATACGCGCTTACTGCCGGGATCCACCCCGCCATCCTTTCCTACCTGGAGATCCATCCGGAATATTTTTACAGTTCAAGACTGGCGGCGCAGCATCACGCCTTCGTCACTGCAAGAGGGTGGGAGGATCTTTCCTGCATTCTTCTCTCCTACGAAGAATTGGAGGAACCTGTATCGCAGCAGCTCATGGAACAGTATCTGCAGCATGAGGAGATCGCCCGCGATTTCGCGCTGTATTACCGTCTGTTCCGGACATACGGAGAGGAGTACGACATTGCTGCGCTGCTAAGTTCAGACGAAGATGCGCCTTTCTGGAAAGAGCGCTGTCGGCGCATCGCCTGCGCTTCAGCCGACGAGGGGCTTGCACTGTCCTCCCTGCTCTACGACTATCTGAGTACGTGCCTTGCCTCCTTTTACGAAAAGCAGGATTTTGCCGAAAAAATTTCCGCCCACTGCGATGCGCTGTGCCGGACATGCCGGTCCGGCTCCTTTTTCGACGATGGATCTGCTTACCTGAAAAAACAGCGCGATATCATCTCCATCCGCGAGAAAAACACCCTGTATTCCCCGGAGGAAGCCGCGAAAGAGCGGGAAGTGACCGCTCTTCTGGAAGAATGGCTTTTGGAAATCCGGACACAGAAAAAAACCGGCAGCGCTGTGTCTGATGATCCGGTGCAGCAGCTCCTTTCCCGGAAAGAAGCGCAGAAAAAAACCGCGGCCGGTCTGGCCGCGGCTGTATCATCGCGAATGGAACGCGCATACCGCCTGATCCTGGAAAGAGGATCGGAAGATATCTGTGTACTGCATCTCACAACGGATCTGAGCAAAAACCCGCAGGCCGCCGCATTTCTGTTTACCCATCCGTGCGGCGCCTACGCCGAGTGCTGCAGGCATCTCCTCTTTTCCGAGCGGGAGCTTGCGATCCAGAAGGAAATCGCTACATCCGAAGCTTCTTCCTGAATTCGCGCAGCGTGTCTTTTTTCTGGAAGATAAACAATCCTGCAAGGACGAGAAAGCTGATCCCGGCGCAGATTACAGACGGAACAGGGATGGTCACACATCCCGCCCAAACCAGAATGACCGGAATGGAACAGAGGACCGCCAGCGCTCCAAAGGGGAATAAAAAGTTCACTGACCATGCGTGCCATCCGGTAAAAACATCCCACAGGATCCCGATACCGGTCACCAGCAGAAGCTGCCACATTTCGTTCTTCAGGATGTTCCTCCGCTTCGTATAGGCCACTGATACGATCAGCCACGCACAGAG
>DVHT01000038.1 GCA_018711885.1 Candidatus Choladousia intestinipullorum
AGAAAAATAGCCTTTCACCGCTTGGGTAAAAACCTGTGGGTCTGTCTGTTTACGGCTCCGTATCATATCACAGATACAACGTTCTCTGTCATAGACCGTGATTTTTCCACCTTGCGGTGAGACCATCTCCATCATTCCAATGCTCCATAAGGACGGCTTGATCCGGTGGAACTCTACATGAAATAATTCTTCCTTTAGATAAAATACATTATAGGTCTTTGGCACTGTCAGGGAAATCATCTGTGGAAAACGGTCAGACAGGCCATGAAAATATAATGCTGTTCCATAAGAAAAAACCCCTTTTTTACATCTGCTCTGCAGCAATACAAATTCGTCATTGATACTGTCCGCAAAGGAATAGATTCCCCGGCTTTCCCGGATCAGACTGCCTTCATCCAGATATTTTTTGAGCTGTTCCCGGCGAATCCCCGCGCTGGTTACGTCTCTCGTATATAGATAGCCATTTTCTCTGACAAGTTTTTTCAAAGAATCTAAATCGGTCATAACCTCACCTCTCTTGCTATAACTTGACACCATTATAATATAAGGTATCAAGTTTGTACATATTCTTGATGGCTTTTGTATAGATGTTTTTTGAGAATTTATACTTGCAAAATTTGGATAGGGAAATTGATCGGTGCTCCGAAAAGAGATGTACAGAAGCCTGACCTCGGAAGCGAGGTCAATATAAAAACAAAAGCGGCACTGCGGTGGAGACGAAGATGCCGCTGATACAGTCCGCCGCAGGCGGAGAATCCTGCTTTGCAGGATTCTTTCTCTATTTCTTTTTCAGCGTTTTCATGACCTGGCGGATCTGCGGCATAAAGTATTTCAGTCCAAGGACAGCTGCCGCTGCGGCCGTGAGGTAGCGGACGATGGCCGGAAGGTCAAAAAGCAGCATAGCCGCCATGCACAGAAGAAACCATACACAGGAGATCAGAAGCGTCTTTCCCAGCGGGATCAGCTGCTCTCCGGTCAGGCGTTTTTCCATGACTGCCTGAATCCACATCAGCACAAGATAGCTGAATGCCGTCGTGTAGGCAGCGGCCTGATAGCCGAACAGGCGGATAAAGATGTAATTCAGAATGACATTAAGCAGCATGACAGATACGGTCGATGCGGCGACGAATCTCGTTTTTTTATGGAAATTCTGGATTGCCGTGTAGCTGTAGCTGTAAAACCGGAACAGAGTGCCGGTCACCATCGGCGCGATCAGATAAACGGCATCCCGGTATTTGCTTCCGCCGAGGATCAGGATGATCTCCGGCGCAAATAATACGAGCGCCAGGGAAATTGCGCCGAATGACTGCATGAGAACGGTCCAGTTTGGACGGATCTCGCGGCTTTCTCCGCGTGCGATCTTTTCATACATCCACGGCAGCCATGCGTTCCAGACGGAGTCCTCGAGGATCCAGATAATATAGGATACGGTCGTGGACAGCGCCAGGATGGAACCGTTGACGGAGCCAGTCATAGCCGATACCATCAGTTTGTCGGCCTGGTTCATGATCTGGATGGAAAGGACTTCCGGGATCAGCGGCAGACTGAAATGCAGCGCATAGCTCCAGTAGCGGCGGTCTGCTATTTTCCGTCCCTGCACCAGCATCAGGATGCCGACCCCGAAACCACCGATGATCATTGGTATGTAATAACCGGCGATGCGGAGTGTGAGAAGATCTTCTGCGTGTTCGTTTACCCGGCCGAGTGCGACGAGCAGAACGGACAGAAGAGTCGCCGGCACGACGGTAAGGGCCGTAAAAGCGGTGCTGGCTTTATAGCGCATCATCTGTTTTTCGCGGCGCTGATAATAGAAAATGCTTGTGTGCGCATACGTATACAGAAACGCGATGATCAGCATAAAGTCAGACAGCACGAGACCGGTCATCGAAGAAAACTGTTTGACCGGTTCACGGAAAATCATGAAAATAACAAAAAATACGGTGATCGAAAGATAAGAAAGCGTCTGCACACTGGAGACGAATTCGTTAAATTTCTCTTTTACATCGTACTTGGCGCGTTCTACGCTGCGCCAAAGGCACAGAGACATGACCGGGCCGAAGATCAGCAGCCACGATTCGAAAAACTTGTACTGATTATATTGGTCCTGACTGAGAAGCCTCGTAAAGACTGGGGTCATAAGAAAGGAAATGCCTCTTACAAAGAGCTGCGCGATGATGTAAAAAATTCCGGCTTTAAAGGCAAGCCTGTTCAGAGATGAATCCTTTTTCTGTTCAGCCACAATATTCCCCCTCTTTTATTCTACGTTGCAGACAAAACAGCGAAGCTTTCCGTTCGGGTCAGGCGGAATGACATCCAGCCATTTGATCTCGATACGGAATTCATCTTTGTAGAGCTGTTTCAGCTGCTCCCGGAAATAGTCGGAAATCTGCTCGTTTGTATAGGTCATATCCTGCGGGTCGCGCACGAGTTCAACCGTAAGATCGTGGTAAGAATCCTGCACGTAGCGGAACTGTGCGATTCCCGTGATCCCGTTTGGTATTTTGCGGAGTTCCAGAACGGAAGTTTCTTCACCGTTTTCGTGCTTTACCATATCATTCAGACGACCGTGTATTTTTGTCACGTACCGAAGGCCGTTTTTGGTGTAAGACGAGGCGGTGTCTCCGATGTCGTAATTGATGATCGGAAAATCCGTTTTATAAAGCGGAGTGATAATGACTCTTCCGTTGTCTGCAAGCTTCCCGTTTTCATCGTAAATATTTACGACGTGCGTGTCGTTGCAGATATCGTAGTAATCGTTGCCGGGGCGTTTGATGATGCAGCTTCCCGTCTCATCGCTGCCGTATGCGTCCACAAGTCCCGGCCCGAATGTTTTTTCAAGGATGTTGCGGGTAATCTCATCGACCATTTCGCTGACAGGAATATACCATTTCGGCTTTTTGATCGCGAGATGATGCTGCTGTGCGTACAGCGCGATGCGGACGATGCAGTTTTTGCGCAGACAGATCAGGTCCGGGGCATAATCGTTCAGCTCCTGGATGACGTCCCGCATTCCGTCGCCGACGCACCGTTTTTCCGACAGCTTCCGCCGCTGCAGGATGCCGAATCTCTGGATAAAAGAGTCGCGGGCTTTCTTTTCGGTACGATAGCTCGATTCAAAGGTGACCATTCTGCCAAAGAACGGATTGTAGCCAAAAGACATCAGAATCCGAATCCAGCTTGCATTGGCGCAGGCATGTTCGCGCTGGGACTGGTACAGGCGCAGCGGGATTCCGGTAGAACCGCTCGTGCTCGTGGCATCCCAGGAGTCGCGTTCCTTCGGATGGGTGTCGTACAGTTCCTTCATCCAGGCACGCAGTTCATCTTTTGTGAGGACCGGAAATCTGGCCAGATCCTCGCTGCAGTGAAAATCATCCGGAGTCAGCCCGTTTTCGTCAAAGCGTTTTCGGTAAAATGGTATTTCGTAAGCGCGTTTCATCAGCTTGTGAATGTTTTTATTCTGAATGGCTTTACTCTTCTTCGGATCAGCGGACATTGTTTTATCAAGTTTCAGGAGATACCAGAAAGTAGTGGCATTGATCAGTTTCTTTCGTATCTGAAGGCTCATAAAATCGTTCTCCTTTTGATGTTTCTTGTTTTCCTAGCAGTATAACAGAATTTACTTTAGGTTACAAGAAATTAGAATTATTTAAAAAAATTTCAGAATTTGAAGGGTTAAAAAAGGAGGGAAAGTATGGTAAGATAAACCATAGTGTAGAGAGATAAGAACAGGAAGTGAAATTTTGGAAAAAAAACAGAAAATCGGGGAAGAATTAAAAGAAGAAGTAAATGTGGAAATAAATGAAATTAAGAAAGACGGGATTGATCCGCCGCAGAAAGAGAGCAGAGATCTCTGGCACAGCATCAAGGCCCTCAGGCAAAAACTGAGCAAAACGAAGGTGATTCCGGAAGAATACAGGATACCGGAAAAGATCGTGGTGATCAAACGTTATACGCCGGATATCGAAAAAGGTCTTACGAGGGAACAGGTCGAGGAGCGGATCGCGCAGGAGGCTGTCAACACACCGGTGGAGGCTGCTTCAAAGTCGCAGAAAGAGATCATCCTCAGCAATATTTTTACGTATTTTAACCTTGTTTTTTTCATTATCGCGGTATGTCTGATCCTGGTCGGATCGTTCCGGGACCTGACGTTTCTGCCTATTATCATTGCCAATACGCTGATCGGTATCATACAGGAGCTGCGTTCCAAAAAGGTTCTGGACAACCTGAGTATTCTGAACGCTCCGAAGAGTACGGTGATCCGGGACGGAGAGAGCAGGGTGATCCCGGCAGAGGAGCTTGTGCTGGATGATATCGTACTTTTTTCTGCCGGAAACCAGATTCCTGCAGATGCATTGGTCGAAGACGGAGAAGTGCTTGTCAATGAATCTCTGATCACCGGAGAGGCAGACCAGATAGCGAAAAAATCAGGAGATACTCTTCTCTCCGGAAGCTTTATCGTATCGGGCCAGTGCAGGGCAAGGATTGAAAAAGTAGGAAAGGATTCTTACGTCTCCCAGCTTACGCTGGAGGCGAAGGCGATGAATGACGAAGAAGAATCGGAAATGATCCGTTCACTGGACCGTCTGGTAAAGATCATCGGTATTTTGATCATTCCGATCGCTTTGATCCTGTTCAGCCAGCAGTACTTTATCAATGAGACGTCGCTGCGTGACAGCGTGACAGCTACGGTGGCCGCGATCATCGGCATGATTCCGGAAGGACTGTACCTGCTTGCAAGCGTAGCTTTGGCAGTGAGTGTGATGCGTCTTGCAATGCAGAAAGTACTCGTGCACAATATGAAATGCATTGAGACGCTGGCCCGTGTCGATGTGCTGTGTGTCGATAAGACCGGTACGATCACGGACAATACAATGACGGTAAAGAAAATGCTCCCGCTGCGCGCCCAGGCAGGCAGTGCGGATGCATCCGGTATAGAAGATAACGGGACGGGGCAGTCAGAACTGTCAGAGGAAGAACTTTTATTCACTCCGGAGGAACAGTCGGAGATGGAACTGGCAGTCGGTGATTTTGCCGCAGCGATGGCGACGGACAATATCACCATGAAAGCGATGAAAGATTATTACCGCAAGCGGAGCGGAAAGCGTCCGGAAAAAGTATTTTCCTTTTCTTCTGAGACGAAATACAGCGGTGCTGTGTTCGAAGATGCCAACTACGTTCTCGGCGCACCGGAATTTATATTGAAAGAATCGTATGCGCAGTATGCCTCTCAGATCGAGCGGTGGAGCAGGCAGGGATACCGCGTTCTTGTATTCGGAACGTATCCGGAAGTCCTTGACGGGAAGCCGCTTACCGTACCGGCGCAGCCGATGGGGATGATCCTTCTGGCAAACCCGATCCGGGAAAACGCAGTCGAGACGTTCTCCTACTTTGCAAATCAGGGCGTGGAGATCAAGGTGATCTCCGGCGATAATCCTGTGACTGTATCGGAAGTGGCAAAAGAGGCAGGCATTGCGAACGCCGAAGTATACGTAGATGCCGGCACACTGACGGATGACGGCCTCATCCGCGAGGCGGCTTTGAAGTACACGGTATTCGGCCGTGTGACGCCGGATCAGAAGCGCAAGCTGGTCAGTGCGCTCAAAGGAGCAGGTCATACGGTGGCAATGACCGGCGACGGTGTGAACGATGTGCTCGCGCTGAAGGATGCAGACTGCAGCATTGCAATGGCGTCCGGCAGCGACGCCGCTGCACAGGTATCGCAGCTTGTCCTGCTGGAATCCGATTTTTCCAA
This sequence comes from Candidatus Choladousia intestinipullorum, assembly GCA_018711885.1. Lineage (GTDB taxonomy): Bacteria > Bacillota > Clostridia > Lachnospirales > Lachnospiraceae > Choladousia > Choladousia intestinipullorum. The sequence continues at coordinate 5,753 of DVHT01000038.1, forward strand.
GATGCCTTCTGTAGTGGCAGAGGGACGGCGTGTGGTAAATAATATTGAGCGGACGGCCAGTCTGTTCCTTGTGAAGAATATTTTTTCGCTGTTTATGTCAATCCTCTCAATCGTTTTGATGGTCGATTATCCGCTGGAGCCGTCGCAGATATCTCTGATCAGTATGTTTACGATCGGCATTCCTGCTTTTATCATGTCGCTCGAAAAGAATACGGACCGGATCCGCGGACATTTCCTGAGCAATGTGCTGTTCAAGGCGCTTCCGGGAGGACTTACAGATTTTATCGTGGTGAGCGGGCTGTACCTGTTCTGCCTGGAGTTTAATGTGAGCGCGGATGACGCGGCGACTTCCTCCACGATCGTACTGGCGATCGTCGGACTGATGATCCTGTACCAGATCGCTTCGCCGATGACGAAGGCGCACTGGCTGCTGTGGTTTGGCATGGCGGCAGGACTCATTTACTGCATGATCTTCGTGAGCAGCATTTTTGCGATCACGAGTATTTCGAAAAAGAGCATGATGCTGCTTGTGATCTTTGCGATCATTACAGAGCCGACATTCCGTTATCTGAGCCTCATTATAAAAAAACTTTCCAATATGTACGCAGGCAGGAAACAGAAGCAGAAAGCGGCATAGCGGACGCTCTGCGGACAAGTGCCGGTAAATTTTAGTGGATTTTGACCGCAAATGCTGATATACTTTGGTTATGAAAACGAATGAAGGAGAAAATGTATGAAACGAGTTCTTTTAAAGCTGAGCGGAGAGGCTCTTGCCGGCGAGAAACGGACCGGATTTGACGAGCCGACCGTTACAAAGGTAGCCATGCAGGTAAAGACACTGGTCGAACAGGGCATGGAGATCGGCATTGTGATAGGCGGAGGAAACTTCTGGCGCGGACGTTCCAGTGAAAACATCGACCGGACGAAGGCGGACCAGATCGGAATGCTCGCGACGGTCATGAACTGTATTTATGTTTCTGAGATCTTCCGTTCTGTGGGGATACCGACAGCCGTGATGACACCGTTTGTATGCGGGGCATTTACGGAGCTGTTTTCAAAAGACAGAGTGAATGAGTGTTTCTCTAAAGGAATGGTCACATTTTTTGCAGGCGGGACGGGACATCCGTATTTTTCCACTGATACAGCGACAGTGCTCCGGGCCATTG
>DVHT01000039.1 GCA_018711885.1 Candidatus Choladousia intestinipullorum
GGACGGCACAAAAATAGACCTGATCCTTCTTGATATCATGCTTCCCGGAACGGATGGTTTTACCTTTACCCAGATGCTGCGGGACTGCAACAATGAAATCCCGATCCTCATGGTTTCTGCAAAACAGATGCCCTGCGATATTAAAAAAGGATTTCTCGTCGGCACGGATGATTATATGACAAAGCCGGTCGACGAAGACGAGATGCTGCTGCGCATCAAAGCACTTCTCCGAAGAGCGCGGATCGTTTCAGAACGGCGTCTCACAGTCGGCAGCACCACTCTCGATTATGATACCCTGACTGTCTGCACCGGTTGCCGGGAAGAAGTTCTCCCGCAGAAGGAGTTTTTTCTGCTCTACAAGCTGCTCTCTTACCCAAACCAGATTTTTACGCGGCTTCAGCTAATGGAGGATATCTGGGGACCGGATTCCACATCAACAGAAGCGACTGTAAGCGTCCATATCAACCGGCTTCGAAAGCGTTATGAACACAATCCCGATTTTTCGATCCATACGATACGCGGACTTGGTTACAGGGCCTGCATCAGGCACAGGGAGGATATCTCATGAAACAAAAGAAAAAGAAATTTTATTTTACCAGAATCGGCCTGCTCGTCACCGGACTCGTTTTTCTCCTGCTTTTGCTGACACATTTTGTCTCCAACGGCATTTTTATGCTGATCCACCGGAATTCCCTTCCGCCGATGCGTCCGGGCAATCCGCTCTATCCGATGCTGTTCCAGAATGCGTGTTTCAGCATTATCAGCGGAACTTTACTGACCTTTTTGCTGAGCCATTTCCCGCTGCGTCCGATCCATTCGATCATTCAGGCTATCCACGATGTAGCAGAAGGCCGTTTTGACACGAAGCTCCACATAGAACATCCGAGGGAGTTCCGGGAACTGTCGCACAGCTTCAATCAGATGACCGAGGAGCTGTCCGGGATCGAAATCCTGCGCTCCGATTTTATCGACAACTTTTCCCACGAATTCAAGACGCCGATGGTCTCGATCCTCGGTTTTGCCAAAATACTGCGAAGCAAGAAACTCTCCGGGGAAGAGCGAAACGAGTATCTCGATATTATTATTGATGAAGCCTCCCGTCTGACCGAGCTTTCCGCAAACATCCTGAACCTGTCCAGGATCGAGAGTATGTCTCTGCCCTCCGACTTATCCGAATTTAATCTGAGCGAGCAGATACGGCAGTCGTTCCTCCAGTCTGAGAGTAAATGGATGGAAAAGAACCTTGATTTCAGCCTGGATATCGAAGAACTGTATATCAGGGGAAACGAACCGCTTCTCAAACAGGTATGGCTGAATCTGATCGACAATGCAGTCAAATTTTCACCGGAAAACGGAAAGCTGGAGCTTTCACTCCATCGGACGTCCTCCTCTACCGTTTTTTCCATCACCGATCACGGGGAAGGCATGGAGCCTGCGGTCGTCCGACATATCTTTGAAAAATTTTATCAGGGCGATACCTCCCATGCCGCAAAAGGGCACGGACTCGGTCTTTCCATCGCCCAAAAGATCATCGGACTTCACAAAGGAGAAATCTCTGTCCACAGTGAGCCGGGAAAAGGCAGCACCTTTACTGTGGCGCTGCCCCTTTCTCTGTCAGACGGATAACTCCCCGTCCACGATCCGGATAATCCTGTTTGCATTTTCGGCTACCTGCAGATCGTGTGTGATCATCACGATCGTATTTCCCATTTCATTGAGCCGGTGAAACAGCTTCAGGACCTCTTTTCCGCTGTTTTGATCCAGCGCTCCCGTCGGCTCATCGGCAAGCAGAATGGACGGCTCGCCAACGAGAGCTCTGGCGATCGCCACGCGCTGCTGCTGTCCTCCGGACAGTTCGCCCGGCTTATGCTGGATGCGTTCTTCCAGACCCAGCATCTGTATTGTGTCCCGGCTGGCCTCCTGTGCCTCCTGCAGCGACATTCCCCGCAGCAGAAGCGGCATGACGATATTCTGCAGAACATTATACGTCGGGATCAGATGATACCGCTGAAAGACAAAACCGATCTTTTCATTCCTGATCCGTGTCAGCTGTTTCTCTTTTGCCTCATGTACGGCGATCCCATCCAGAAAATAGTTTCCGCTGTCCGGCCGGTCCATACAGCCGATCAGATTCATCAGCGTACTTTTTCCGGAACCGGACGGTCCCAATATTGCGAGGAACTCCCCTTCCTCTACCTCCAGGCTGATATTTTTCAGAGCATGGAGTTTTGCCTCTCCGATCGAATAAAATTTATTGATTTCCTGCATTTCAATTATTTTCTTCATTTTCCTGATCCTCCGGGTCTGTCATCCAGATTTCTATGATCATATCTGCTCCGGATTCGTCTTCAGCGATCAGGACTTCCAGCTCATCCCCGGCCTCCAGAATAGAAAATGTCCGTTCTTCGTCCGTGTCCGTATGGACTGTCACCGCAACCGGGAGATACACCGTTTCAGTCTCTGCTTCCATCCCCATCCGGCCTCTGCCCCCTGCTCCGGCATTTTCAGACGTTTCGGATGCCGGTTCTGTCTCCGGCGTGCTCCCTGTGCCCGCTTCCTGTATACGTCCTGCTTCCTTCTCGCGCACGTCTCCCGTATCCGGCACTTCTTCTGTGTCTGCGTCCGGCACACCCTCCGTTTCCGTCTCTGGAATCCCTTCTGTGTCTTCATCCGGCACGCCCTCTGTTTCCGTTTCTGGTTCATTTTCTGCAGCTATTTCGTAATACGTCAGTTCATTTCCTGTGATGGATACGACCCGGATGGAAGCCATGCGCTGCCCCTCTTCCAGTTTCAGCTCCTCCGTACTGCTTTCTGCACGGACCGCCATACTGCTTCCCGCCGCAAGCGCAGCTGCCAGCAGGACGCTGTATCTGTTCCGATATGATTTCTTCATTTCTACCGCTCCTTATTGTTTTCTTGCAGGAACATGCTATTCCTCGTTCAGCGCCTCTACCGGTTCCAGCCTCGACGCCTTCCACGCAGGATAAATACCAAACAACGTTCCTGTCAGTACCGCGAACCCAAGCGCAGTCAGGCATGCAGCCGCGCTGACTTCCGTACGGATGTCGTAATGTCCCGCGACCGGGGCAATCACCAGACTGAGCGCTACTCCGATCACGCCTCCTATCAGGCTGATCGCCGCAGACTCAATCAGAAATTCCGTCAGGATTATGAATCTGGAAGTCCCGATCGCCTTGAGGATACCGATCTCATTCGTCCGTTCCTTTACAGATACAAACAGTACATTCATAATCCCGATCCCGCCGACGATAAACACAATCGCGGCCATCGCTGATAATAGCATCGTCAATATGGCGTTCGATGATTCCGCTGCCTCCATTTTGCTGCCGGAATCTTCAAACGTAAATTCCGCAGTGCTGTAGTTTTCTTCTAATACAGTTTCTGCATCATCGATCACATCCTGGAGCGACTGAACGTCTTCTGCGACAACAGTAATCACCGGGCTGACAGATTCCCCAGTAATATATTTGATTCCCGTCTCATACGGGATAAACACTGCCGTGTCCGGACTGATGCCTGCTGATACCGTTCCGGTCTGCTCCAGGACTCCGATCACCGTATAAGCCCGGTCGTCAATATACAGCTCGCTGCCCGCCGCTTCCTGCGTGCTTCCGAATATCTCCTGCGCCGCAGACGCCCCGAGCACACATACCTTCTCCTTTGCCTTATCCGCATCTACCGTAATAAAATATCCTTCCGCCATCGTAAGCCTGCTCACCGCCGCATAACTGTCTTTGACTCCCGCGATGGTATAGACCTGGCCGGATGTCAGTTCTCCTCCTTCTACAGTCCCTCTGGTGCTGTAAGAAATAGTCGCTCCTGTAATACCCGTGACAAATCGTTCAATGTCCTCCACATCTTCCTGTGTCAGAATAATATTCTCCTGATTCAGCCGTTCGTCCACGATACTGGTCTGCGCCTGCGTCTCGTCTTCTGCTGCCTGCTCCGTCTGGCCTTCTGCCTGACCGTCTTCTGCTCCTTCAGCAGCATCCGCTGCTTCTCCCGTATCGCCCGGTGCCGCCCCGTCCGGCATCTCTCCTGTTTCTCCCGGCATGGCTCCTCCTGCTGCTTCCCCCATGTCTTCCGGCGCCGCCCCGCCGGGCATCTCCCCTGCTGCTTCCGGCATTGTTCCTCCCGCTGCTTCTCCCGGTCTCTGCTCCGCAGCCCCGGCATCTGAACGATCCAATCCTCTTCCGAACACAGCTCCAAACATCTGCCGCAGGCCGCCGAACGAAAAGCCGCCTTCCTCCTCTTCTCCGGCGTAATCGTAACTGATATCAATCGCTCCCGCATTCAACTCAGCAAATTGTTCCGCTATATCCATCTGGCCTCCGCGCCCGATCGCCATCACAAGAACAATCGTAGCTGCCCCGACGACGATTCCGATAGAAGTCATGATGGATTTGAATTTATTTTGATTGATGTTCAGCCAGACCAGCCGTAAAAGCTCTGAAACTCTCATTGCACCACCTGACTTTCTATCAGAACGACCTGGCCTTCTTCCAGCCCCGAGGTAACTTCCACGTTTGTTCCATTGGAAAAGCCGGTCGTAATCTCCTGTTCCGAAATCGTTCCGTCTTCTGCTTTCACTTTCACCCACTGTCTCGTCCCGTCCAGATGGACCGCCTGATTCGGAATATACAGGACTTCCCCTGTCGTACGTCCGGCAAAAGTGACCTCTCCCGTCATTCCCGAATATACCTTTTCCGTATCGCCCGTAAAGCGGACGGTCACATCATAATTGACCGTGGATGTCCCGGCAGACGACGATGTCGTTATGCTGGTCACTTCTCCGGGAAACACTTCGTCCTCGTACGCCGAGAGCGTGATATCTGTTTCATCTCCGATGGCAATCTGAGAAATATCCTCCTGTGAGACAGATACGGTCATCGTCGCTTCTTCCGGATCCGCGTACGTTACAAGCGTCATATCACTGCTCAGCGTATCCCCCGCTGCACACGCGATTTCTGTCACCGTCCCCGCATATTCTGCGTATACCACGCCGTCTCCGATCTGTTCCTCAAAATCAGCCAGATTTTCTTCCGCCGTCTCCAGCGCATCTTTCGCATCGTTTAAATCATCCTCCAGTCCGTCTGTATCGATCTCGTAGAGCTGATCTGCATACTTATAATTCGTCATTGCATTCTCATACGTCTGTTTCGCTTCAATCGACTGTGTTTTCAGATTATTCTCTGCAATCTGCAGTTCGGCCTCAAGCGCTTCAATTTCCTCCTCATCATCGGCCTCTTCCAGTTCCTCCTCCAACTCAGCCACAGCATTTTCCAGGCTGGCGATTGTCGCGTTGTACGTCTCTTCCGCCGACTCTCCCTGCACAAGATACATTTGGTACGTATAATCTGCTTCTGCACGTTTGCTCTCGACGTTAATCTCTTCCTCCGATACGGCAAGCTGCGCATCCTCCACCGCTGCTTCAAGCTGTTCTCTGTAATCTTCGATGCTTTCCTGCGTAATTTTCAGGATCTGGTCTCCCTCCTGAACCGTCTGGCCTGCTGCGGCATACACCTCTTCCACCTCCAGAGAAGTGTTCCCCTCCGAAGAAGTGCTTCCGCTCCCTGTCATCATTGTTCCGCTCCCGGCAGCAGTACCGCTCTGGTCCGCTCCGCCGTCGGTACCCGACGCATTTCCTGTCCCGGCGCCTCCCGCTGCTGTGCTTCCCTGCGCTGTGCTTCCTGCCGCGGCGCCTCCTCCTGCCTGACCTCCCGTCCCGGTCTGCGAGGCGTTCCCCGTCTGTTCCGCAGACGTACCGCTCTGTGCGGACGCATCCGACGCCGTATCTTCCTGCACAGAGGACGAGGAGCTTACTTCCGTCACCTCAGCTACGGTAAAGACCTGTTCCTTCGTCCCAAATTCCGCCGTACCGCTCTCGCTGACCCC
>DVHT01000040.1 GCA_018711885.1 Candidatus Choladousia intestinipullorum
CCGTCCAGCAGCTGTTTCGTATAGCTGGGATGCGGACCGTCGTCAAATGTGATGGCAATCCGTTTTTCCTCTCCATCCTGCTCCTGCGCGCGGTTCCCGTTGCCGGTCGCCTCTCCCTGCACATCGGCTGCAATGATCCCGGTCTGTTCTCCCTGCATCAGATAACTACAGACCGAGGCTGTCAGCGCAACCGACAGCCCCAATATCAAATACCACTTTTGCTGCTGCATTTTCCACCTGCTGTTTTCCTGTTTTCCATATTATATGGCTGATACTGCCCCGGTATTTCAGACAGGAGGAAAAACCTCCGGAAATTATTTTTCTTCTTCTGCCGCTTCTGACGGCTGTTCCTCTTGCTTTGCCTCTTCAGAGCTTTCCGGTTCCTGCTCCTCTGACCCTGCTTCTTGCAGTCCTTCTGCTTCCTGCTCTTCTGCAGTTATTTCTGCGAGGCTTTCGGAACCTTCTGCGAGCTCTCCCGCCGTCTCAGATCCGGCGCTCTCTTCCTCGTCATCCTCCTCCTCTTTTGCCGTTCCGTAAAATTCGTCGCGGAAACGCTTCTTCAGGAACAGGCAGGCAACATAGATGATTGCTCCTGTCGTACTGTTCATATCTACCAGAAAGTATACAAGACCGCCCAGTCCGATCAGGTCCATGCCTGCATACACGTAGTAGGACTTTTTCTGTTCGTCCGTTTTTCCTTCAAACTGCTTCATCCAGATGATGGGAAGGACGTCCGTCACGGCCCAGAATGCCGCAAGGAACAGCGCAACCACGACTGGAAATATGATGGAATCCGCGTTTTGAGTGACTCCGATCAGAATCAGGAATACGATCAGTATTGCTATGATCCCGATGGAAAGAAACATGATCTTATTTTCTATCTTTTTTTTCTGCTCTTCTGTCATGCAGTCCTCCTTCTTGCTGTTTCACTTTCGTCCTGTCAGTCCTGATGCAGCGTGACCTTACGGAAGTTTTTCTTGCCGCGCTTTACTACCACTCCGTCTCCCAGAAGACGCTCCTTTGAAATGACTTCCTTGATATCCGTCACCTTCGCTCCGTCCACTGCTACGCCTCCCTGCTCTACGGCGCGGCGGCCTTCCGAACGGGACGGGACAAGCCCTGCCTTCTGCAGCAGCGAGATAATGTCGATCCCGTCATCCTCCAGATCCGTTTCTGCAAGCTCCGCCGTCGGCATATTTTCCGCATTTCCGCTGGAGAACAGCGCGCGCGCTCCCTCCTGGGCTTTCTTCGCTTCTTCTTCTCCGTGTACGAGACTTGTCAGCTCATATGCGAGGATCTCCTTCGCCTGGTTCAGCTGGCTGCCTTCCCATTTGTCCATCTCATCGATCTGCTCAAGCGGCAGAAACGTCAGCATCCTCAGACACTTTAAGACGTCCGCGTCCGCCACATTTCTCCAGTACTGGTAGAAATCGAACGGAGAAGTCTTATTCGGGTCAAGCCATACGGCGCCGCTCTGTGTCTTGCCCATCTTCTTGCCCTCGGAATTGAGCAGCAGCGTGATCGTCATCGCGTACGCGTCTTTCCCGAGCTTGCGGCGGATCAGCTCCGTACCGCCGAGCATATTGCTCCACTGGTCATCCCCGCCGAACTGCATATTGCAGCCGTATTTCTGGTACAGTGCGTAGAAATCGTAACTCTGCATGATCATATAGTTGAATTCCAGGAAGCTCAGCCCTCGTTCCATTCTCTGCTTGTAGCACTCGGCCGTCAGCATCCGGTTGACTGAGAAATGCGGTCCGACTTCCCGCAGAAGTTCCACGTAATTCAGATCCAGCAGCCACTCCGCATTATTTACCATCAGCGCCTTTCCTTCGGAAAAATCAATGAAACGGCTCATCTGCTTCTTAAAGCATTCACAGTTGTGTTCGATCGTCTCCGGGGTCATCATCTGGCGCATATCCGTCCTTCCGGAAGGATCGCCGATCATTCCGGTCCCGCCGCCGATCAGCGCGATCGGCTTGTTGCCTGCCATCTGAAGACGTTTCATCAGGCAGAGCGCCATAAAATGTCCGACATGCAGGCTGTCTGCCGTCGGGTCGAACCCGATGTAAAACGTCGCCTTTCCATTATTGATGAGTTCACGGATCTCCTTTTCGTCCGTAACCTGCGCGATCAGTCCGCGCGCTACCAGTTCTTCATAAATCTGCATGTTCTTTCCTCCTGCTTTCATCGTGTACGGGAGTCTTCTTTACGTTCCTGTGACAAAAAAGACCCCCGCCTTATAATTTCTATAAGGACGAGAGTCATAATCATTCCCGTGTTACCACCTTATTTCACAGACAGCTCACACTGCCTGCCTCACCGAGTACACCTGTGCGTATACTCTGACGCAGTAACGGTCGTCAGCCGCCGCAGCCTACTGATATGCAGCACGGCCGTATGCCTGCGCCGCCCGTTCGGTGCGAAGCTCCGGGATGTATTCAAAACCGGCTTACCTGTGCACCTCTCATCACCCGGTTACTTTCTGTACGTTCCAACGGTTTCTACTTGCTCCCATCACAGCTTTTCTCAAGTATATCCAGTTCCATTTCTTTTGTCAAGGGTGCAGCAGCGTGATTTCAGGAACTAAACAAACTTCTCGTTTGGCTTGGCAAGCTCTATTTTGAGAACACTGCGTCATTCTTTGAAAGAAGATATACACAGTATTGATTCATGCTAATTCCTTCTCTCTTAGAATGTTCTGCCAGAGATCTATGCAGACTTCGCGGAATCCTCAACTTAAACTGCCCGGAATACTCTTCCAGACTGTCCGGCTCATGGATCTCCACACCTTCTTCTAATGCTGCTTCAATCCAGGTTTTTTTCGCGTCCAAAGCATTTGCCACCGCGCTTTCTATCGTTTCTCCACAGGTAATACAGCCAGGCAGATCCGGATAAGAAACTACAAATCCGCCTTCATCTTTGTCTTCTACAATTTCCATGCGATAGGACATTTCCATATAATCATTCAGCGTCTTCATCTTTCTTCGCCTCACTTTCAACAATCTGCCTTACCATTTCCACATACACTTTCTTGATTGGTTCGTGCTTCGGTATTGTAATCGGCATACAGCCTTGTTTTCTGAAGGTATAATGACTGCTGCCGCTTCTCGGCGCATTCATTTCATATCCATAGCTTTCCAATACCTTCCGCAGCTCGTCAAATCGGAGGTCTTTCGATTAATTGCAGATTCGTGTTATCAGCTTATCCCATTTAGACATTTCTTATACCTCCTGCCAATATTATATGTGGTATTGTATATGGTGTCAATCATTTTATTCTGCAATATTAACAGATCACCTTTTTCTTCAATAAATGACCGGCTTAGACAAACCTTCTCCGGATTTCCTCAAATTTCTCTGCAGTCAGGAGCGCATCTTCCTTTCTCCCCTCAAAATGTACCACATAAGTCCACCTTCCGTACGGTTCGATCCTGCTGATCCGCGACAGGTTGATAATATACGATTTGTGGCTGCGCAGGAACTGTTCTTTGTCAAGCTTTTTTTCCAGCTCAGACAGACTCGCGGAGGTAGCGTAGCTGTCTTTCTCTGTGTAGATGATGGTCGCATGATTCTCGCGCTGGATCAGTACGATATCGGAGATCGGGATAAAACTCATGCTCTCCTTCCCCTTTACCAGAAGCCTGTCGTGACGGCAGCGCGGCTTTTCGATCTGTTCTTCCGGTTCAAATTTCTTTTCCTGCTGCTCCAGCGAGATAATCCTCTTCAGCGTACGGTCTGCACGCTCGACGTTGAACGGCTTTACCAGATAGTCAAACGCATACAGTTCAAATGCTTCCGGCATGTATTCCGCGTGTGCCGTTGCAAAAATGATCTTTACCTTCGGGTCGAGCTCCGTCAGGATCTTCGCGCAGTCGATTCCGCTTTGACCTTTGATCCCGATATCGAGAAACACGACTTCCGGCCGGGTGCGCTGGAATAAAATGACCGACTGCGCCAGCTCGTCACATTCCGCTGCAATCTCAAATTCTTTATGTTTTTCTATGATCTTCCGGAGGAGAAGCCGCATCCCTTCTTCATCCTCAATAAGCATTACCTTGATTGCCATACAGCCGATTCACCTTTTCCCATATTCTGCATTGAGCGCCGCTGTCTCTTCCGCCTCTTTGATACCGGTTCACCGAGGATCTCGGCCCACGCCACCGCTTCCTGCAGATTCACTGCGCCGGCAGACAGCCCCGGCCGCTGTTCTTCCTGCATACGGCCGGCAGCTTCTTCCGGTTTTTCCTCACGCACCTCCCGCGCCGTTTCCTGCGCGCGCGTTTCTGTCACCGCCGTTTTTCCGGGCGCCGCGCCTGCCTGCTTCTTCCCGTCCGGCCGTTTCTTTTTCTTCTTCGCACTCTTTTTCGGCTTTTTCGGAGCCATCCATTCCGACATCTTTTTGTCTGCCATGGAATACAGCGTTCTGCGGTATTCTGACACTTCCCGCATCTGCGCGTCCATTTTGATAAGCTGATCTTGAATATCCGTTAATTTCATTCAAAGCTCCTTCCCGGCTCTTCCGGCGGCCGGAAATTCCCGGACGCCGGAAGGTCTCCGCCTGCGGCTTTTATACGATAGTGGGATTATCCTGATCGTGCCCGCCGATCGTCTCCCGCATCTGCGTATCTGCTTTCAGGTTCTGGAGTTCATAGTAATCCATCACGCTGAGTTTGCCTTCACGCAGCGCATACGCCATCGCCTTCGGCACTTCCGCCTCCGCTTCCACAACGGACGCGCGCATCTCCTGCTCCTTTGCGACCGCCATTGCACGGCGTTCCTCTGCCTTTGCCTGCGCAATGTTCTTATCCGCCTCTGCCTGAAGGCTCTGGAGCTGTGCTCCGATATTCCTTCCGACGTCAACGTCCGCAATATCGATCGAGAGGATCTCAAATGCAGTTCCGGAATCGAGGCCCTTGCTCAGGACACGCTTCGAAATACCGTCCGGATTCTCCAGCACTTCCTTGTGGGAATCTGCCGATCCTACCGTCGTGACAATGCCCTCTCCGATCCTGGCAAGAACGGTCGCTTCCCCTGCGCCCCCGACAAGGCGTTCCAGGTCAGCGCGGACCGTTACACGCGCTTTTACCAGAAGCTCGATACCGTCCTTTGCGACCGCCGATACGTTCGGCGTCTCAATGACCTTCGGATTGACGCTCATCTTGACTGCTTCCAGAACGTTGCGTCCTGCCAGATCGATCGCAGCAGCCTTTTCAAATTCCAGTTCAATTCCGGCACGCTCTGATGCGATCAGGGCATTGACGACATTATCGACGTTACCGCCCGCCAGATAATGTGCCTCAAGCTGATTCACCCCGAGATTCAGTCCCGCTTTTCTCGCTTTGATCAGCGGGAGTACGATCCTTGCCGGTTTTACGCGGCGCAGCCGCATACCAATCATATTAAATATACTGATTTTTACATTTGCTGCAAGGGATGATACCCAGAGTCCTACAGGTACAAAAACAAAAAACAGAATGATCAACAGTCCGATTATTCCGATCAGAATGATCCATCCGATATTACCCGCGATAAAATTACTCATAATCTTCTCCTCCTATTTCATTTACCACCAGTTTGGCGCCTTCTACTCTGATGATCTTGATTTCTGCTCCCTTAGAAATATAATTTCCTTCCGAGAGTACGTCAAAGTTCACATCATCAAATCTACCGATTCCGGACGGTCTCAGATCCGTCAGCGCCTTTCCCTGCCTGCCGAGCAGATACTTCAGATCGCTGGGGCTTAAATACCCTTCTGTCCGCCTCTGTTCTTCCTTCAGGATGATCGGCGACTTCAGTTTTCCCCGCGACAGCAGGTGCAGGATCACCGCCATCAGGATCCCGAGCAGTGCAAGAATGGCGATCGTAATCACCGCTGCTTCCATCACGGAATCCGCCAGAATGAAAACGCCTGCGATCAGGCAGATGATCCCGCTGATCCCCGGCACGGAAAATCCCGGAAGCACCATCTCGATCCCGACCAGGACAAAGCCTGCGATCAGGCATACGATACCGATGAGATCCCATATTTCCATGCTTCTTCCCCCTTTCCGGCTCCTTCCGATCCATGCAGTCTTCGGAACCTGTGTTTACTGATATTTTATTCTGATCCTGCAAAAAGAAAAGAGAAAATCTATTATTTATACAATTTTCGCATCCACCTGTCGCGTTTCGCCTCTGAACTGACAATGCAGTTCTCTTTCTTTGGAATCGTGATGCCAAACACAGTCTGCTCCGGACTGCTCTCAAGCCGGATCTCGCCTCCTGCCTCTCTGACGATCGAAGAGACAATGGACAGTCCCATCCCGTGTCCTTCCCCTTTTTTCGTCGTATAGCCCATATGAAAGATCTGCTTTCGCTGTGCCGGCGGAATCTCCGGCCCATTGTTGCTGATCAAAAATACGTACCGCTCTCTTCTTTCTTCGATTTCAACCCGGATCCACTTTCCGTCCTCTTTTGCGGAGACAGCCGTAATGGCATTGTCAATCAGATTTGCCAGGACCTTGCACAGCTCCCAGGGCTCCACCGGAAGTCCCTTAAGCTGGGCGCCGACCTCAAGATAAAAGTCGATTCCCTGCCGCTCCGCCTCCTCCATTTTCGCCTGCAGAAGCGCATTGACCGCGGGCTGCGCCGTCTTAAGCGCGCGGTTTACCTTCATGATATCGCGAAATACCGGGCGGAGATAGTCGCGCGCATCTTCGTATTCTCCAAGCTCAAGAAGGCCGTGTACAATCTGTATCTGATTCAGATAGTCGTGGCGCTGCGCCCGCAGCCGTGTGTTCAGATTTTCCAGGTTTTTCAGACTTTCGTCATAATTTCTTCGCTGATACCGTACCAGAGAAAAAAGCCCTCCCATAGACAGCAGGCTTCCCAGCAGTACGAGCAGGATAGAGGCATCCTGTATCTCTTCAGAATACGTAAGCAGGTCGCTCCAAAGACCGATCAGAATCCCCATTCCCAGAACAAGCTGCAGCAGATTAACCAAATACAGGGTCCTTGCCAGTTTTCGGACAGACATCATGATTCCCTCCCCGTCTGTATACCATTTTTTCTTTCATGAGTATACACCCGGTCAGACAGAAATTCCACTGTCCCGTTCTATTTTACAGATATCTCCCGGTGTCTGATTGACAATCCAGATATTACACTATAGAATATTAGATAACTAATTATTTTTCAGAAAAGAGAGGAATCCCATGCAGAAGAAAACCAAACCAAACAGTGCGCCGGCTGAGAATAAAATGGGTACGATGCCAATACCGAAGCTGCTGGTATCTATGTCGCTCCCAATGATCATCTCCATGCTGGTGCAGGCTCTGTACAACGTAGTAGACAGTATCTTTGTCGCCCAGATCAATGAAAACGCGCTGACCGCTGTCTCCCTTGCATATCCCGTTCAGAATCTGATGATAGCAGTCGCTTCCGGTACGGGTGTGGGGGTAAATGCGCTTTTATCCCGAAGTCTTGGGGAAAAGAATTACGATCAGGTCAGCAAAGCAGCCCATAACAGCATTCTGCTCTCCATCTGCAGCTGCATCGTATTCGCCCTGATCGGTATTTTCGGCTCCCGTCTTTTTTTTGCTTCACAGACGGCGGATCCCCAGATCCGGGAATACGGTTTCCAGTATATGAGTATTGTCTGTATCTTTTCCTTCGGCATATTCCTGCAGATCAGCATGGAACGTCTGCTGCAGTCGACGGGACTCACCTTCTATACCATGATCACTCAGGGAACCGGTGCGATCATCAATATCATTTTTGATCCAATCCTGATTTTCGGATATTTTGGTTTTCCGGAAATGGGCGTGGCCGGTGCGGCTGCCGCCACTGTTTTCGGACAGATTGTCGCAATGTTCCTTGGTATTTATTTTAATCTCCGCAAAAACAAGGATCTGAAACTCTCCATAAAACGGCTGAGATTCCATATGCCGACCGTCAAGCTGATCTACATTGTCGGTATTCCTTCTATCCTGATGATGTCGATCGGTTCCGTCATGACCTTCGGCATGAACAAGATCCTGCTGATGTTCTCATCAACGGCTGCAGCCGTCTTCGGCGTTTACTTTAAGCTGCAGAGCTTCTTCTTCATGCCCGTATTCGGCATGAACAACGGAATCGTCCCGGTCATTGCCTTTAACTACGGAGCAAGAAACCGGAAGCGTATTACGGACTCCATCCGGCTTGGCGCGATCGCGGCGACCGTTATCATGCTGCTCGGCGTCCTTGCATTCAATACGGTTCCCAACGTCCTGCTCGGCCTGTTCAACGCGTCTGAAGAAATGCTTACGATCGGACGCCCTGCGCTGCGCATCATCAGTATCAGCTATATTTTCGCCGGATTCAGCATCGTGATCGGCTCTGTATTCCAGGCGCTCGGCAACGGCGTCTACAGTCTGATCGTCTCTGTCTGCCGCCAGCTCGTCGTACTGCTCCCTTGCGCATGGGTCCTGGCTGTAACGTTGGGACTCCACGCCGTATGGTGGGCCTTCCCTCTGGCAGAGATTGCATCTACAGTCATCACTCTCGTTCTGTTCCGGAGGATTTACCGGCAAAAAATCCAGCCGCTCGGAGCATAATAAACTGCAGGGGGCTGTCCACAAAAATGCTTTGCGGCTGCTTTCCTGACATCCAGTGTACACATGTCCGAGACAGATGTCCTGTATGGGGCGGATGTATCCGCCTGATACGGACAGATGTCAAGAGGACTAGGTGAACACGGATGCCAGGAAGCATAGCTGCATTTTTGTGGACAGCCCCTTTTTATTTCAATATCGTTTAATCTTTTTCGACGGTGTCTTTTCAAATTCCGTCTCGCGCACCTTCAGGCGGTACACTTTTTTATATGCCACAGCTCCCTCATTGTAAGCATCGATGATTTCCTGCAGGGCAGCCCGGATGTCAGTGATCGCTTTTTTCTCAGCATACTCGTAGTCCGGAAAAATCTCGGCCTCGATGACGCCTTCATTTTCTCTGACAAGGATCTCCTGTACCAGCCGGTTCTCTCCGATCTTGTTTTCCAGTTCTTCCGGAGAAACATTTTCTCCGTTCTTCGTAATGATCAGATTCTTCTTTCTGCCGGTCAGATGTACGAATCCGTCTTCATCCACATATCCAAGATCCCCCGTGCGGAGCCATCCGTCTTCTGTCAGAGCTGCCTTCGTCTCTTCCGGCATCTTGTAGTATCCCTGCATGACGCTGCTTCCGCGTACCCAGAGTTCCTCATCCACCGTCTTTGCCTCGCAGTTCGGGATGAGCTGGCCGACCGTCCCTTTTCTGACATTCCAGCTGACCGTCGTACTGATGACGGGCGCGCACTCGGTCATTCCATATCCCTGCAGGATCGTAATTCCATACTTTCCGAACAGGTCCAGCATGGCAGGCGGCAGGTAGGCCCCGCCGCTGCAGATCGTATGAAACTGCTCTCCGAACACTTCCTTTTTTACGATTTCCGGCGGAAGTCCCTGTGCATCTTCCAGTTTTTTTGCCATTGTCTCGATCATCAGCGGCACCATCAAAATAATGTTCGGCTTGAACAGCCTGATATTTTTTGCCATGCGGATCAGTGAATCATTGATGCAGATGACTGCTCCCGTTGACAATCCTTTCAGGATATCCATGCTCAGACAGTACGCATGATGAATCGGCAGCACCGATAAAAGAACGGAATGTTCTTCAAATTTCATATCAAGACAGGTCGCGTTTTCCGCCATATTGCGGTGTGTCAGCATAACCCCTTTACTCTTCCCGGTCGTCCCCGACGTAAACATGATCGTCGCCAGATCGTCCGGCTGCACTTCACACGAAAAGCCCGGCTCCTGTCCATTTACAAGCTGCCAGAAAGAAAGCACCTCCGGCGAGGACTCCTCTTTCTGCATCGAGATGATGTATTTCAGCTTCGGACAGCTCTCTTTTGCGGCAGCGATCACATCGGCGCGCACCTCATCTGCGACAAACACCGTCGCATCCGCACGGTCGATCAGGTCGCACATCTCCGCGGCCGGAAGCGACACATCAAGCGGGACCGCCACACTTTTGCTGTTTACAATACCGAAATAGGCGACCAGCCACGCATAGGAGGTCATTCCGGTCAGCGCCACATGCTGTCCCTGCTCCCCAAGCTCTTTCAAAGCCGCGGAAAACCGCTCGCTGTCCGTTCTCAGTGCCTGGTATGATTTTGCCCCGATCTCATTTTTGCTTATTTTATAGCGCACAGCATCGGCTTCGCCGTATTTCTGCGATGTGTACGTAATAATTTCACGAATCGTACTGCAGACCATAGATTTCCTTCCTTTCCGGCTTTTGCAGCCCCTTACTGTTTCTCTGCAAGCTTCGTCAGGTAATCAACTGCTTCCCCGACCGTGCGGATCCCCGCTGCTTCCTGCTGCTCGATCTCCACGTCAAATTCATCCTCAAGCTCGCCGAGCATACTCATAAAGTCAAAAGAAGTAAATCCAAGGTCTTCCATAAAGCGTGACTCTCTTTGTACGTCAGCCGGTTCCACTTCCACATAATTACAGATAATTTCCACTAATTTTTCAAACATATCCGTTTCTCCCTTCTTGCCATCCAGTCGCCTTAAATCAATTTCATAATATCCCCTACCGGCAGATCGGGGTTTTCAATTCCCTTAAACATGATCTTGCACAGGTAATAGTAAAGGTATTCCAGCTGCTCTCTGGAAACAGCTTTGATCTGGTGCTCAAAATTAAAATCAAGTCCGTTGTCCTCCGGACGGTGCATCACCGTGAGATACATTGCCTGCGTCGTCGCGCCATTCGGGTACCATTTAGTCTTATAGCGGATATCGCCCAGCTTATCCAGACCTTTTTCTTTCAGCGTCAGCGGCTGATACGTCAGTGACATCGACTCGTATGTCTCTCCTGGATTGGTCGGATATTTTTTCGCGCGGTAAGCAAAGTAGGCTACCGGATCATAATTAGCATGGCGGAAATACTCGTTCTGCAGGTCGCGGATCTCGTAGATTCCTTCCAGAAATGTCTTATCCTCACCGATGATCGTGCGGAACGGGAAGGAATGGATCCTTGTGCCGCCGGATTTTTTCTCTTTTAATGTAGCTCTTCTGGCAATCGCCGTATTGATCGAGACATCATCGTTTCCGTTCATCTTCTGGAAATAAGTCCGCAGTCCCATCAGCAGAAGGCAAACGAGCGATACATGGTACTTTTCACAGAAATCCATCAGCCGCGCGGTCGGCTCGCCTTCCAGATGGAAAATATCAAGCGCGGAATCCACACTGTCAGACACATTGACTGCCGCTCTGAGATCCGGATTTCCGTACCGCTCCCGTTCAGCCAAAAGCGCCTGCGGCCCCATAATTCCATTGTAGATCGGCTCCGATGCGTCGATCAGCTTCTGGAAGTATTCTTCATCGCGCGCTTTGGCTTTGCTCCCTGCTTCATACTCCAGATCTTTCTTAAGCTGTTCTATGTAAGAAGCCATATCCTTCGGGTACGGCACGCCCTCGTATTTCACATTGCAGTAAAGCTCGATGATGTCTTTCATAAAACAGATCAGAGACTGCGCATCCATCGTCATGTGGTCTACCAGAAGATAAATCCCCTCAAAACCGTCCGGCATTTTTATCATGACAATACGGTTCATCGGAGAATCCGCACGTTTAAACGGAACTCGCGTCCACTCTGTCATCGTTTTTTCCGCTTCTTCCATACTCACACCCGAAAAATCGACAAACTCAATATCCCGCTCCTCTTTGTCCACCACATACTGATACCAGTTTCCTTCTTTATCCTGCGCAAAGCGGAGACGCATAGACTCACACCGCTCATATGCTTTATAGATGGACTGTTTCAGTACGTCAAAATCAAGTTCTACCTCGATCGTCAGGCTCGTACCAATATTCAGCACTTCCTTCTTCGGACAGAAATCCTGGTAAAAGAAATGAAATTTCTGTGCGACTGTCAGCGGGTATACCAGATACCCTTTTCTCTTTCTCATCATAATCAAAATCCTCCACGCTGCGGCCGGCATCCTGTCGGACCGCTTTTATTTTCCATAATCCCAAATAAATTCATCCAAAGCGGTTTCGTACGCTTCCGTATCTTTATAGTAGCTTTCTGCGTGTGCGGCTCCTTCCACGATCAGCTTCCGTTTCGGCGACGCGCAGTTTTTATAGATCTTTTCACACATGCTGACCGGCACAAACGTATCGGCCGATCCGTGAATCATCAGGATCGGAACAGCAGCTTTCTTTACTTCCCTGGCTGAATTGCATTCGTCGAGCCCGTATCCCGCTCTTTTCCGGTTCACAAGATCCGCGATCTGGATCATCGGAAAAGCCGGAATGTGGTACATCGAATGAAGTACGTGTGTAAACACTTCCTTTGCCGAAGTAAAAGCACAGTCTGAAATAATCCCTTTTACCTGCGGCGGCAGCTTAAGGCCGCTCATCATCAGCACAGTCGCACCGCCCATAGAGGTCCCGTGAAGCAGGATTTCCGCATCTGCACCGCACGTCCGGACCGCCCAGTCGATCCACTTCATTCCGTCAAACCGGTCGAGACAGCCAAATCCGATATACGTCCCCTCACTGTCACCGTGTGCACGCTCATCCACGAGCAGCATCGAATATCCGTGTTTTAAATAGTACCCGGAAAGGCCGATGTAATCACTCATGCCGCGGCTGGTGTAGCCGTGAAAACAGATCACCGTTTTTTTCTGATCTCCCTGCGGAAACCAGGTCGCGTGAAGTTTCAGTCCGTCTTCGGACCGGACATAGACCTCCTCGTGCGGCTGGGCCATCATAAACTCCTTCCGCTCTTCCATCAGCGGAAAATACTGGCTCCAGTCTGTCCCCGCCATCTTCATAGTGCGCTCCACTTTTGCATTGCTGCGCTTCATGGTCCTGCGGTAAAAATACGCGGAGCTGCCTGCCTCTGCAGCAGTGAAAAGCCCCATCAGGACCGCCGCTTTTTTTACTGCCCTTTTTCTGTTCATACTATCTCCTCTTGATCAGCTCTCCAAGCTTCAGCGCCTTGTCAAAGTCGCCTTCAACCTTCAGCTTCTGGAGCGTAAACGCAAGCACCGGGTCGAGTTTTCCGTTTATGATCGCAGTAAACGTCTCTGCCGTGGCAATAAAGATCACGTCCCGGTCAAAGTATTCGTATGGTTCCACGTAAAGTCTGCCGTCCTTTACCTCTACATAAAAAATTCCTTCTGCTTCCCCAATGATGTTAAACTGGTATGCCAGATGTTCCGTGATATCACTCACGTCTGCATTCATAAAAGTTGTTTTTACGCTGGAAAAAAATTCCGCATACGTCATTTTGACCCCTCCAATTCTGTTTCTAAAAATCCCGCCGGCCTGTCCCGATTACAGAAAAGTTCATTTTTCGACCAGCAGTCGGTTTTATTTTCCATAACAGTAACATATTTTTCGACCATCGGTCAATATGCTCAACTCACAAATTCGAAGATTTGTTTCGTTTTTTTTCTGTGAACTTTTTCAGTTGTATGATGTAAATTATCTATGTTATACTGGATTTTAGCTTTGAATGTTGCTTTATTGACTATTTTGTCCGACTCACTGATAAGAAAGGCTGCTGTACATGAAAACCCAGGCAAAATACAATCAGATTCTTGATGCCCTTCAGGAATTGCTCGAAAACAGAGATATCCAGGCGATTTCCGTCAGCGAAATCGCACAGAAGGCAGGCATCGGAAAAGGAAGCATCTATTATTATTTTCCATCCAAGAGCGCGATTCTGGATGCGCTCGTAGAGCGAAACTATGAAAAGCCGCTGCAAACGGCCAAAAATCTTGCGAAACAGATGGAAGTCTCGCCATTTACGCGGATGGCGATGCTCTTTCAGGCGTGCCGCAATTCCTCCTCGGAATTTCTGCGTCTCGGAAACACCGCCGCAGAAACGGAAAGCGCCGAAGCCTCTGAGAGTTCTTATGAAACGGCATTCCTGCACCAGAAATACCTGCAGCACCTGATCACAGAACTGAAACCGGCGCTGTCCGAGATCATCCGGCAGGGAATCGATTCCGGCGTGATAAACTTTGACTATCCTGACGCACTGGCAGAAATCGTGCTGATCGTTCTCTCTGTCAAGATGGCGAACATCTTGCTCCCATCCACTCCGCAGGAGATCGATACGACCATCCGCGGGCTGATCTCCCTCCTCGAAAAAGGAACAGACAATCCCCCCGGATCACTTGACTTTTTGACAGTACTATAAAAAAGAAAGGGGGCCGCAAAGCATTTTTGCGACACCCCCTGCGACAATCGGACAGGAAAAGATTCCTTTCCGGCCGGCCTTTTTTCGTTTCAATGATTTTATACGAATGCGTTCCGCTCCGCATCGTACTCATAATTGACTGCTCTTAATTTTTCCTCAATCTCTGCTCTGTCTGCGCCAACGCCCGCGCAGAAATCATCAAGCGAAGCATAGTTGTCGCGCAGCTGCGTATTGACGTAGCTCAAGAGCATAATCGGGTCTTTGGGAAGGTTCATGGCAACGTCTCTCTTTCTTTTTCTTCTGCTCTGTCACATATCAGGCTTCCGCCTTTTCCAGTACGGCTTCTTCGGTATATTCCCTTATCCGCCTCACTCTTTTTTATGATACGGTCTCGATCTGCGGCTTTACTTCTGCCGTCAGCTCCCCGTCCTTCATCCGGAAGAGAATCGTATCTTCCATAGTGACCTCACCTGAAAGGATCAGCCGGGCGGCAAGCGTCTCGACATTCTTTTGAAGGAATCTCTTCAGCGGACGTGCCCCGTATACCGGATCATAACCGCCTTCAATCAGATAATCCTTAGCCTCCGCCGTAAGCTCCAGATGGATCTCCTGTGCGGCAAGACGGCGGTTCAGATCGGCTACCATCAGGTCAATGATGCTGCCGATATTCTCTTTCGTAAGCGGCTTGAACATAATGATCTCATCGAGACGGTTCAGGAACTCCGGACGGAAGCTTGCACGAAGCTGCTCCATCACGAGATCCTGGCTCTCCTTTCGGATACTTCCGTCCGCTTCAATCCCATCCAGCAGGTACTGGGAACCGATGTTGGACGTCATGATCAGGATCGTATTCTTAAAGTCGACCGTCCTTCCCTGAGAGTCTGTGATTCGTCCGTCATCCAGCACCTGCAGCAGAACGTTGAATACATCCGGATGTGCTTTTTCCACTTCATCGAACAGTACGACAGAGTACGGTTTTCTGCGGACTGCTTCCGTCAGCTGGCCGCCTTCTTCATATCCGACGTATCCTGGAGGCGCTCCGATCAGACGGGATACAGAATGCTTCTCCATATACTCACTCATGTCGATACGCACCATGTTCTGTTCATCATCGAACAGATTCTCTGCAAGGGCTTTTGCAAGCTCCGTTTTGCCGACTCCGGTCGGGCCCAGGAAGAGGAACGAGCCAATCGGTTTCGTCGGATCCTTGATCCCGGCTTTGGAGCGGAGGATCGCTTCCGTCACTTTCGAAACGCCGTCGTCCTGACCGATGACACGTTTGTGGAGTTCCTCGTCAAGCGCAAGGATCTTTGCCCTCTCGCCCTGTGTCAGCTTGGCTACCGGGATGCCGGTCCACCGTGAGATGATCTTTGAAATCTCTTCCTCTGTCACACTTTCGTGTACCAGCGTCATCTCCCGGCTGTTGACCTTTTCTTCCTCCGCCGCAAGCTGCTGCTGGAGCTTCGGCAGTTCGCCGTACTGCAGCTCTGCCGCCTTATTCAGATCATAATTTCTCTTTGCCAGCTCGATCTCTTTATTCATCGCCTCGATCTGCTCACGGAGCGCGGACAGATTCTCGACTGCCTTTTTCTCGTTATCCCACTGTGCTTTCTGCGCATTGAACTCGTCGCGCAGCTCGGCAAGCTCACGTTGCAGCACTTCCAGACGGTCGCGGCTCGGCTTGTCTGTCTCCTTCTTCAGAGCTGCCTCTTCAATCTCCATCTGCATGATCTTTCGCCGCAGCTCGTCAAGCTCCGTCGGAAGAGAATCCAGTTCTGTCTTGATCAGCGCACACGCCTCATCGACCAGGTCGATCGCCTTATCCGGCAGGAACCGGTCGGAAATATAACGGTGCGACAGTGTAGCGGCAGCTACCAGAGCGCTGTCCGTGATCTTGACACCGTGGAACACCTCATACCGCTCCTTTAATCCACGCAGGATCGAAATCGTATCCTCGACAGTAGGTTCATCGACAAGCACCGGCTGGAATCTCCGTTCCAGTGCCGGGTCCTTTTCAATATATTTCCGGTATTCATCGAGCGTCGTCGCGCCGATGCAATGCAGCTCTCCGCGCGCCAGCATAGGCTTCAACATATTTCCGGCATCCATCGCGCCCTCTGTCTTTCCGGCGCCGACGATCAGGTGAAGTTCATCAATGAAGAGGATGATCTCGCCCTCGCTCTTTCTCACTTCTTCCAGTACGGCTTTCAGACGTTCCTCAAATTCGCCGCGGTATTTCGCGCCTGCCACGAGCGCACCCATGTCCAACGCAAAAATTTTCTTATTCTTCAGGCCCTCCGGCACGTCGCCGCGTACAATACGCTGCGCCAGCCCTTCTACGGCCGCCGTCTTGCCGACGCCCGGCTCACCGATCAGCACCGGATTGTTCTTTGTTTTCCTGGAGAGAATCCGGATGACATTCCGGATCTCTGCATCTCGCCCGATCACCGGGTCGAGTTTCTGGTTTCTGGCCCGCTCCACCAGATCCTGACCGTACTTGTTCAGCGTATCATACGTCGCCTCCGGATTGTCCGTGGTGACTCTCTGATTTCCTCTCACCGTTGAAAGCGCCTGCAGAAAACGCTCTTTCGTAATACCGAATTCTTTCCAGAGCTGTTTCATGGACGGGCTCGGATGATTCAGCAGGGACAAAAACAGATGCTCTACCGATACGTACTCGTCCCCCATCTGTTTCGCCACATCCTCCGCTCTGACAAGCGCCTGATTCAAATACTGCCCGATATACGGATTTCCGCCGGACACTTTGACGCGCGCATCGATCATCTGCTGTACGCGGTCCTCAAAATACGTAAGCTGGATCTCCATCTTCTCGATCAGCTTCGCGATCAGGCTGTCTTCCTGATGCAGCAGAGCATACAGCAGGTGCTCCTGCTCGATTTCCTGATTTCCTGCGTCAAGCGCTATTTTATTGAGGTCATTGATCGCCTGTATAGACTTCTGTGTAAATTTACTAATATTCATAATCAAACCTCCTCACATACCAGTACTCCCAAAAAGCGGCTGCAGCAACATCCCAGAATCCATCACTGCAACCCCGCTTTCTGTTATATCCACACTATAACACTGATTGTTAGCACTGTCAATAGGTGAGTGCTAATATTTTTCGAATTTTTCTAGTAAGGCAGGCCGGAGAGATACGGACGCCCGATTTTGCCGGCATTTCTGCAAAATATCTTTCAGTCAATCACTCCTATCTTAAATTTGAGTATAGAAAAAGCGGTTGATCTCCAAAGGAGTAACCGCTTTGTGTGAGATATGAAATTGTTTATTGCTTTGTATGGACGCTTAGCTGTTCTTCAATGTTGCGTCCGCTGTACATGACACGAAGAATTGTTACCACCTGTTCTTCCATATCTGGAAGATAAAACACGATATAGTTATCTACCGC
>DVHT01000041.1 GCA_018711885.1 Candidatus Choladousia intestinipullorum
TGCACATGAACCAATTATATCCGATGAATTATTCCAGAAAGCAAATGAAAAAGCATTTACTAACCAGAAAAGAGTTCTTACAAAAAGAGGAGTAGCCTGCCCTATTTTCTTTTGTCCGACCTGTGGAAGAAGACTTGGTTTTACCAGCAGAGAGACTGGGTATCGCTGTATGCAGGCACATATCAGCGGTCTTAGTGGGTGTGCGGAAAGTAAAATGGACAGGAAAGAAGCAGAAGAAACAGTACTGGATGCAGCCAGAAATATGGCACAACTCATTTCGGAAAATCTTGAGAAAAAGAAAAGTGAATGGCATAAAACAATTTTGAAAGAAGAAAATATCGCAACACTGGAAAGTGAAAAAAAGCGACTCTCGTCAAGAAAAATGAAACTGTATTCTGATTATCGTTCAGAAGTGTTGGACAAGGAAGGGTATATGGAAGAACTGGAAAAAACGACTTCCCGTATTTCAGAAATCACTTTGCAGATAGCAGAATTGGAGAATGAGATTGCAGTAGCGAAGAAAAAATGTGATGAAGCAACAGAAAAAG
The DNA here is from genome assembly GCA_018711885.1 of Candidatus Choladousia intestinipullorum. Lineage (GTDB taxonomy): Bacteria > Bacillota > Clostridia > Lachnospirales > Lachnospiraceae > Choladousia > Choladousia intestinipullorum. Next base: position 549 of record DVHT01000041.1, read on the forward strand.
AAATGGAAGTAAATGAGATTGCAGCATTGCAGGATTTTGACAAAATACAGCTGTCAAAGATTATTGAGAAAGTCTTTATTTATGAACCAGGTCGTATGGAGATAAGCTGGAAGATGGATGACATTTTCTACAAAGAAGAAAAAGCATAAACGGAATAAGATTGTTCGCAGGAGCATCACTGGATGAAAACAGTGGTGCTTTTTGCGAATTAAAAGCAAATTTTTTTTAGACTTATATTGACAAAAGCAGAGATCTTGGCACTGACCTGGGATGATATGGATTTCCAGAAAGGGACTGTTTCAGTCAGCAAGACATTAAAACGTGTCCGCAGGGATGCGGTGGATGTGCTGAATGGAAAGGATATTCTCTATCAATTCCCTGCTGTCTTTGATGAAGGGCGGACGGTCACAGTGTTGAAACGCCCCAAAACGACATCCAGCATTCGAACGGTATACCTGCCGGATTATGTTCTGGATGCGTTGCAGGAGTGGAAGGAAACACTGAAACCAGTCAAGCGGAATCATCCGGATCTGATTCTGCGGTATTCCAATGGCAGGCCCTTCTCGGAGGAAACCTTGCCACGTTTGCTGGAAAAGCAATTGCTGCAACTTGGTCTTCCGGTCGTATCCTTTCACAGTTTGCGGCACAGCAGTATCAGCTATAAGCTGGTGTTGACCGGCGGCAACATCAAGGCTGTACAGGGTGATTCAGGTCACGCTCAGGCGGAGATGATCACGGAGCGATATGGTCACATCATCGATTCCTGTCGTAAGCAGTGCGCCCAGGATTTCGAGGAAGAATTCTATAAGGGGATGTAAAAAGAGCCGTCTGACGCAATCAGGCGGCTTTTTGCAGTAGGATGGAACATCTCCCTCCTAAGAAGATGGAGTGTCGTTCGATTCCGGTCTAGTTAGCAAAAAATACACTCTGAAAGGAGGATGGATTAATGAATACAATTTCAAGATTAAGTGATCTGGCGGCATATCTGAAAAAAGTGGCTGTGACGTTTTCTCAGCACGATTATGAGCAGTTGCATCAGGAACTGCGAGCCAGATATGAGCAGCTGATCATGGAAGCGTTCATGGATCGTCATCCTGGATGGAGCGTTGCGGAAGGCAATGCGGCCTGCATGATGTACCTTTATCGCAACTGGTCGTTCAGCAGAAGAGCGGAAGAGAATGTTGCACAGTTGAGCGCTCTGGCTAATGATATTACTGAGAATTACGACGATTGTGATGATAGTTTTCTGACAGCAGAAGCGGCTGCGGAAACCATGAAGGTTGCAGAGCGTGTTTATGATTTTTCCAAACGAGTTCTATGTAAACAGCATTTGTTTATTTTCCTATTCCATGCAAAACACCGCACAGAAGATTCCTTCTGCCGTTGCATGAATACGACCGATGGTAGTGTGGCGGCAGACATCTACATGCTGATTCCACATAAAGACCATGAAGCTACTCCTCGGAGTATGCTTCTCCACGAACTGGGCCATTGCGTGAACATCGCCCTGACTGGTGATCCGGAAGTGCCTCCTGAGGATTTCACTCTGGTAATGAAGCTCATTGGAGCTGATACTGTTGAGTGCGATGTTCCGGAATTCTTTGCCCACTGTTTTGCGATGAGTTTGCTGATCGAACCGGATTTGCTAAAAGCAGATCCATTTAAGATGGTTCCTCAGAACCATAAGCAGATGTTCCGAACCTACTTTGAATATAAGATACAGAATCTTTAAGTGACCTGTTTCGATTGCAGGTCACTTTTCCATTCCTTAAAACTGTGCAGCTGCACACTTTTAGGGAATGGAACGATTTCATAACATGGACAGGCAAGTAAATCTGCCCCTTTACATACGATGAACAAAGGAGGTAGAACGTATGAAACAAACCTTGCCTGTAGTGCATTGCACATATACCGAAGCCGAAAAGAGCCTCGCAGAGTTGCTGGAGGAGTCTTTTCGGCTTTATCTTATCCGCATCCTTGCGAAACCTGAGAAGCCTGTTGTACAATGTTTGCGATGAGTGGTCGCTTATTTCAAGGAGGAACCTATGTACTTAGAAATAAGCAACCCAATGGATTACCATGTCGCATTGTACATCCGATTATCAAAGGAGGATGAGACCGAAGGACCATCCCAAAGTGTAACCAACCAGAAATCCCTGCTTAACGAGTTCGTTCAGCAGCACCGCTTATCCGTCTACGATACCTATATCGATGACGGTTGGAGTGGCACCAGTTTTGACCGCCCGGACTTCCAGCGCATGATTAGCGACATCGAAGCCAAGAAGGTCAACATGGTCATTACCAAAGACCTTTCCCGTCTGGGTCGTGACTATATCATGACCGGTCATTATATGGAGCGTTACTTCCCGGAAAAGAGAGTGCGCTACATTTCGTTGTTGGACGGCATCGATACTGGCGTGGAATCCACGGCTAATGACATTACCCCGTTCCGTGCTATTATGAACGACATGTACGCAAAGGATATTTCCAAGAAGATTAAGTCGGTCAAGCGAGATAAGCAGCGGAAGGGTCAATTCATCGGGGGAAAGCCCATGTATGGCTACAAGATGCACCCGACGGAGAAAAACAAAATCGTCATTGACGAGGAAGTGGCTCCTGTGGTGCGCAGAATTTTTGCTATGGCGCTGGACGGTATGAGCTGCCGAAAGATTGCAGCAACTCTTAATGAAGAAGGTGTTCCAACTCCCGCAACCTACTGTGGTTGGAACATGGGACGTAAAGGTCCCTATGCAGGTCTGTGGTCCAGCGAGCGTATCTCTGAGATGCTGCAGAACGAGACCTACCTGGGTAATATGGTTCAGGGACGAACTGTGAAGATCAGCTACAAGTCCAAGAAATGTTTGAAGCAGGATCGAGAGAACTGGGTGGTCGTTGAAAACACCCATGAACCGCTGATCGACAAGGAGACATTCCAAAAGGTACGAATGTTGGTCAACAGTCGCAAGCACACCCGCAGCAGAACCTATGACTTCTTATTAAAAGGCTTGATCTTCTGTCACGAGTGTGGCTATCCCATGGCGGTGCTCAATCGACCGCCGGTGTCCGGTGAGGATCGATTGTTCTTCGTATGTCGAACCTATCAGCGCTTCACGAAAGCAGGTGTTTGTTCCTGTCACTCCATCAAGGAGCAAGTTGTCACCGAAGCAGTTCTGGCGAAAGTGAGAGAAGTCTGTGAAGCCTATCTTGATCCCAAGAAGCTGCAGTCTATCGCTTCCGATGCCGTGGAGAAAGCTCGTCAGGCAGAAAGCCATGAAGCAGAGATCCCGTCGTTACACAGCAAGATCGACAGCTTGACTGCCAATCTGGATAAGATGTATATGGATCGCCTGACCGGACTGTTGGCTGAATCTGATTTCGAGCGCATCTATCAGAGAGTCAAAATGGAGCGCAGTTCTTTGGAAGAAAAGCTGAAGGAGTTAGAATCACAAAAAGAAAGCCCGGTCAGCACAGAAGACCGAGCCAGAGAACTGGTTCAGCAATTTCTGGACTCTGCCTATACCAGCCGGGAACTCTTGGTCAGTCTCATCGAGCGTGTGGAACTGACCGAGGATAAACAAATCATCATCAAATTCCGCTTCCGTGAACTGGAAGCAATTTCTTAGGGCAAATCGTTTACAATAGGCGAGTCGCCATGTATCGCGCCTGGAAAAGAAAGCGCTTGAAAAGCTCCGGGAAGCGTTCGACTGTATGGAAAAAGTCGGGCGGGAAGAAAGCGCCCGGGAAACGGGCGGCGTTGACATCTGAAAAGCAGGTTGCTATACTGAAAACGCAAAAACCGGAATCGGGAGAATGGATAGGATAGGCATATGATCTATATTTGTGAATACGACGGTCTGGCGGATGACGCGGTTTTGCGGGAGCGCTGTGAGGCGCTCCTGCTGCCGTTCGACGGGGAGCAGACAGACAGTGTGAAATGGAAAAAACACAGAGAGAGGATCCTTGCAAGGCTGCTGCTTGCTTACGCCCTGAAAAGCGAATACGGGCTGCCGTTTGAGAAATTCGGGCTGTGCCGTACAGAGCACGGGAAACCGTACAGCAGCTTTTGCCCGCAGATCCGGTTTAACTTAAGTCACTGCAGCATAGCCTGTGCCGCCGCAGTGGGAGAATGCGAGACGGGGATTGATATTGAACAAAAATTTCCGTACCGGGCAAATCTGGCCCGGAAGATCTGCCATCCCGATGAGCGGACAGCCCTGCAGGGTATGAGTGAGGAAAAAAAAGAAGAACAGCTTCCTTTTTTGTGGTCTTTAAAAGAAAGTTTCGTCAAATGGCAGGGAACGGGGCTATCCTATGGGATGGACCGCATCAATCTTGCCGGGCACATGCCCTTTGATGTGAAGGAAGAGGGCATGTACCGGATTCCATACGGAGATCTGTATTTCCTTCTCTGTTCCGAGCCGGCGTATACACTGGCTGTCTGCTCGGAGCATACGGAAATGGAAATACGCAGGATTTCGGAGCTTTCTCTGATACAGGAAGGGTAACACAGGAAGAAAAAAGGGAAACAGAAAGGATACAGGATTATGACGAAAGAAGAATTCAGAAAATTGACAGAGAGCGGGATCGTGATCCTTGACGGCGCGACCGGGTCAAATCTGCGCGAGGCCGGTATGCCGGTGGGAATCTGTCCGGAGCGCTGGATACTGGAGCATCCAGAGGTGATCGAGCGGCTTCAGCAGGCATACGTAGAGGCGGGAAGCCAGATCCTCTATGCACCGACATTTTCAACAAACAGGATCGCCCTTTCCATGCATGAAATGCAGGAACACCTCACGGAGTTTAACAGAAAACTGGTGGAGCTCTCGAAAAAGGCATCCGGGGGGAGGGCTTATGTGGCAGGAGATATGACGACGACCGGAAAGCTGCTGGAACCGCGCGGCGATCTCTCGTATCAGGAGCTGTATGAAGTCTATCAGGAACAGGCGCGTGTGCTGGCCGAGAGCGGCGCGGACCTGATCGTGGCAGAGACGATGATGAATGTAGAAGAGACGGTCGTACTTCTGGATGCGGTGCAGTCTGTCTGTGAGCTTCCGGTGATGTGTTCGCTGACGGTAGAAGCGGACGGGACGGCGCTGTACGGCGGCACGGCTGCTGAAGCGGTCGAGACGCTTCAGGAAGTGGGAGCAGCTGCGGTCGGACTGAACTGTTCGGTCGGGCCGGATCAGCTGGAGGCCGTGGTGGCGTCCATGCGCAGCGTGGCGAACGTGCCGGTGATCGCAAAGCCGAACGCGGGAATCCCCGTGATGGATGAAAAGGGAGCGGCGCATTACAGTATGACGCCGGAACAATTTGCCGCCTCCATGAAGCGGCTGGTGGAAAAAGGGGCGCAGATCGTCGGAGGATGCTGCGGGACGACTCCGGAGTATATAAAAGTGATGGCGCGGGCGCTCCGGAATTAGAATTTGACAAAATTATATCCCCCCGGGCGGCTTGTGAGTCTTTTTTCTGTGTGATATAGTTACAAACGTGACAAAGTCCGGATGGAATACAATGAGAGGTTCCATCTGAAAAAATAAAAGACTGGCTGGGAGGAG
>DVHT01000042.1 GCA_018711885.1 Candidatus Choladousia intestinipullorum
GTTTCAAATATAAAAGCTAATTTTCAGTGTGATATTCAAAAAGTCTGGGATGTTATAACTTCTTTGCAAAACTATTCATGGCGCAGCGATCTGAGTAAGGTTGAAATCGTGAGTGAAAATCAGTTTATTGAATATACAAAAGATGGATATTCAACAACATTCACTGTTACCTGCATAGAACCATGTAAACGTTGGGAATTTGATATGGAAAACAGTAACATGAAAGGACACTGGACGGGTGTTTTTAAGACGAAAGATGGCTGTACTGAGATTGATTTTACCGAGGAGGTCACAGCTAAAAAAATCATAATGAAGCCATTTGTCAAAATATACCTGAGAAAGCAGCAGGAACGATATGTTGCAGATTTGAGAAAAGCGTTGCAGTAATGCCTTTTTAAAGTGAAGGCCCCGGCAAGAATAGCAGCATTCCTTTCCGAGAATGCGTGGTACTTCCGCAATTCCCCTGTCTGGGCAAATTATAATGATCCGAAAAATGATATCCACGAGACAGCGTCTATACACAAAGGATGGAAAGGTTTTGATCAAGTGCTGCGAGGATGCAGATTGATCTTTTGACAAAAAGCAGGCGAAGAACATGCAGAGACGATGCGGGTTTTCGCCTGCTTCGTTTTTTATTTTTCCTTACTCCCTTTTCAGCCGCTTCCGGAACAGCACGAGTGATGCGGTGCAGAACAGGGCCGTCAGGACAGCGCACCAGGATACTGCGGGAAGAAACGTGTGCATTTCCAGAGGTTTGCCGAGCAGGGCGTTGCGCATCGTATCAATGATCGGCGTCATGGGCTGGTACTTGGCAAATGGCTGCAGAATGGCAGGCAGCGTTTCCGCCGGAACGAACCCGGAACTCAAATATGGAAGGATGATGGCAAGCGATGACAGAGCGCTCGCGCCTTCCGCGCTGTTCGCGGCCACGCCTGTCAGGATGGCCAGCCACGACATTGCCAGGATCGTGCTGGCCAGCAGAAGGAATACAACGCACCAGCCGGTCAGGGAGGCGGACGGACGAAAACCGGCAGGCACTGCCACGAGCAGAACGACGGAGGAAGTGACGAGGTTGCGGACAAAGGCTTCCAGGATATGTCCGTTTAAGACCGAACTGTTCCGGACCGGCAGGGTACAGAAGCGGCGGATGATGCCGCTTGTTATATCTTTATTCAGCATGATTGCTGTAGTAGAAGAGCACTGTCCGATACACTGCAGCAAAACGCCGGGGACAATATAATTGGCATAGGAAGTCCCCTCTACTGTGATAAGGTTTCCGAACAGAGAGACAAACAGGAGCATCATCAGGGCCGGCAGCAGTATACTTGCAAAAAAGGTGTCAGGGTTCCTTTTCGAGAGAAGCAGGCAGCGCTTTGCCATGACAGCGGTGTCAGAGAGATTTCTGATTTGGTGTTTCATTGTGTTCCTCCTTTTTTGTGATCATAGTGAAAAAGACGTCCTCCAGGTCAGGGGTGATTTCTGAAAAATGACAGATGCGGATGCGGTTCTGATACAGCGTATGAAAAATGCGTGCCAGCGCATCTGCCGTTCCGTCTGTAAAAACGGTCAGGCCGGATTCTTCCGGATCAAAAGAACAGCGGCAGTATGGCAGCAGGGCTGCCGCCCGTTTCCGTGTTTCTGCGTCTTCGAACAGAAATCGGGCCGCCCCGTGCGCGAGGCCGGACTTTAACTCGTCTGCTGTTCCTTCAGCGATTAGAATCCCCCGGTCCAGTATGGCGATTTGATCCGCAAGCTGCTCTGCTTCTTCCAGGTATTGAGTAGTCAGAAAAATGGTGACGCCGGACTCCTTTAACGTACGGATGATCTCCCACATACTTCTGCGGCTTTGAGGGTCCAGCCCGGTCGTCGGTTCGTCCAGAAAGATGACGCGGGGATTACCGATCAGACTCATGGCAATATCCAGTTTCCGCTTCATGCCTCCTGAATAGAGGGCTGCTGTCTTCTCAGCTGAAGCAGTCAATCCGAAGGCTTCCAGCAGTTCATCCGCCGTTTTTTCAGGGGCGGGAATGTGGCGGAGTCTTCCCATGATGATAAGGTTTTCTTTTCCGGTCAGGGCCTCGTCTACAGCAGAAAACTGTCCCGTCAGGCTGATGGCTTCCCGTACCTTTTCCGGATCGCGCATGACATCATATCCAGCGACGGCAGCGTTTCCGCTGTCTGCCAGGATCTGTGTTGTAAGGATGCGGATGGTGGTCGTTTTGCCCGCGCCGTTTGAGCCGAGCAGAGCGTAGATCGTTCCGGGCGGCACGGAAAAGCTTACATTTTTCAGCACCTCTTTTTCGTGATAGCTTTTTTTCAGCGCAGATACGGAAATGGCGTAGTTTGATCTTGACATACGAATGAAATCCCTCCTGTCTGTTAAAAAATTAGATACAAATTTTTAATACCAACCGAATGAATGTATAAGGTTATTAGAAAGGGGATGCCGCAAAATGATTATGACTTTTTGCGATATCCCGTAATCCTTTAAAAATATGGAAGTGACCCGATGTTCTGCTCCGTTTCTTCGTCATAGATCGGAAGTCCCATTTTGGCGAGCATCTCTGCTATAAACCGGTACTTCCGCTGTACTCCCTCTGAGTCCGACGGGAATACGGAAGGGATCATCCAGATATCCAGCAGTACGAGAAGTTCTGAAAGTTCTTTCGCATAGCTGGTCTTTATGGAACCGTCTTTCTGGCCCTCTTCGATCAGTTCCAGCCAGTACGGACACAGGATCCGGCGGTTTGTATCGATCATTCTCGACAAAAGGTGAGGATTCTTCAGCAACGGAACCGCCTGTCTTATGAGCTCGATCTGATTTTCGTCAGACTGGTTTAACCGGATGGCCAGCTTCATTTTCTCAAGGCCATTGAGATCGCTGCGTTTCCGGACTGTTTCAAAAGGATTGTTATTGACGAACATCTTGTAGGACAGGGCGTCCATAATCTCCTCTTTGGATTTGAAATGGTGGTAGATCGCACCCTTCGTCAGTCCGCCCAGCTCATCTACGATGTCCTGGATCGTTGTGTTGTCGTATCCTTTTTCGAGAAACAGCCGCTGGGATACTTCCAGTATTTTTTCAACCGTCACTTCCGGATATTTATTTCTTGCCATTGCAGTCTCCAAATACATTCGTTTCGTATGTATGTAGTATACAGGGTCAAAAGATGCGTGTCAATTGTTTTTTGCGCTCCTGCGGAAATACCGGATCAAAAGGCCGATGACCAGGCCGGCAAGAGCCGGAGTGATCCATCCGAATCCGCGGTCTGCAAACGGAAACAGATCCGACGTCAGTTCAATGATGCTCTCCAGATGGAGAACCGACTGCGCCTGTTCTGGCAGTGCCCGCAGAAAATCACATACAGCAGACACGGAGGTCAGTCCGATCGTCCAACGCAGCATTGTGAGGTCATTTTGAAAGAAAGACCCGAACAGCGTCAGCAGGATCAGAACGATTGCAATCGGGTAAAGGAACATCAGTACAGGCTGGGAATAGGCAATGATCGTATTCAGTCCGAAATTGGCGATCAAAAAGGAAAGAACACAGAAAATGACCGCCCATACACGGTACGATGGTCCTCCCGGGAACATCTTTGTGAAGGTTTCGCCGCAGCTTGTGATCAGTCCGACCGCTGTCTTCAGGCAGGCGACCGTGACGGTGACAGCCAGGATGATGAGCCCGGCATTTCCGAAATAGTGCATGGCGATCTGCGCAAGGGCTTCTCCGCCATTGCTGCCCGCCTCAAACATTCCGCGGCTCTGGGCGCCTGCCATTGTTACCAGGATATAGATCAGCCCCATTAAAATAGAACTGAAGATTCCGGCCAGTACCGTGTTTTTTGCTATTTCGCCCGGTTCCCGGACTCCCAGCCTCCGGATCGTCTCTACTACAATGATCCCGAATGCCAGCCCTGCGAGTGCGTCCATCGTATTATACCCCTCCAGCAGACCGGTAGAAAACGCTCCGGACAGATAGGCGCCGGATGGGGAAATCTCAGAGATCGTTCCAAGCGGGGAAGCCAGTGCGCGTATGATGAGAATGCCGAGGAAAACGAGAAACAGCGGGTTCAGTACTTTTCCGATCCAGGTCAGGATCTCTCCGGGACGGAGCGAAAAGAACAGCACGGCTCCGAAAAAGAGAAGAGAGAATACTGCCAGTACGAGCCGCTGGTCTGTGCCGGGCAGCATCCGTTCGATCCCGACGGTATAAGAAACGGTCGCGCATCTCGGTATCGCAAAGAATGGACCGATGGTAAGATAGAGCGCACAGGTAAAGAAAAGGCCGAACCGCTTCCCGACACGGCTGCTCAGCCCGAGCAGACCGTTTTCCTGGCTGATTCCGAGAGCGGCGACTCCAAGAAGCGGCAGCCCCACGCCGGTAATCAGGAAACCGGCAGATGCCTGCCACATATTCCGGCCGGCCATCTGTCCCATGTAGGCGGGGAAGATCAGATTGCCGGCTCCGAAAAACATGCCGAACAGCATGCTGGCTACGGTGATGATTTCTTTGAAAGACAACTTTTTCATAATGGTATCCCTTTCGCAATTTTCTGACAAGTATGGTTCCATTATAACGCTTCCCATTGTTTTGGTAAACCCTGTTGCGCAGACCGGCAGAATTTTTGTTCAAAAACACCTTTGCAAAAAGAGTGAAAAATCAGTACAATAAAAATACAACGTGTAGCTTCATGCGTAATCCCGGTTGCGTATGAGCTGCACGTTTTTTATGTCATAGGAAAGTCGTTCAGATCTTTATTGCCAATGCCGATTACCTCGGCTCTTATGGCAATGCGGCCAACACGGTCGTATTTCCGCTTACGGTAGTGGCTCTGGCGGTTGCCGTTATGATCGGAGACGGCTGCTGTGCATTTGTCAGCATCAGTCTCGGGAGAGGCGAAGGCGATGAACCCGGTGATCCGTGCGGACGGGAATCCCAAATTCGCAATGGTGTCTACACTGGCCGGGGCAGTCACGAACATCATCCTTGACCCGGTGTTTATTTTCTGTTTTCGGTGGGGAATGATGGGAGCGGCCGTTGCCACTGTGATCGGTCAGATTCTCACTGCTGTTCTCTCCGTGTGGTATATTCTTCATATGAAGATCATAAAACCGCGCGGAAAAGATTTCCGCCTGTCCCGCAGGATCTGCGGTCGGACGCTGCTGCTCGGTATTACGAGTTTTCTGTCTCAGCTTTCTCTGGTGGCGGCAATGGCAGCGATCAATAATATGATCCGCAAATACGGAGCGATGGATGAGATTTTCGGACAGCCTCAGTATGAGCAGATTCCAATGGCAGTTGTGGGGATCGTCATGAAATTTTTCCAGATCGTGATTTCCATTGTAGTCGGTATGGCTGCCGGCTGTATCCCGATCGTCGGATTTAATAAGGGAGCCGGAAAAAATTCCAGAGTCAGGGAACTGTTTACGAAACTGCTGATTGCCGAGGCTGCTGTAGGTGCTGTTGCATTTCTGCTCGTTGAATGTTTCCCGAAGCAGCTGATCATGATTTTCGGCGCGGCGAATGAAAGCAGTTATTACACAGAATTTGCAGTCAGAGCATTCCGTATTTACCTGTGTATGATCATCCTTGCATGTATCAACAAGGCATGCTTTATCTTTCTGCAGGCAATGGGCAAAGCGGCAGCTTCCACGATGTTTTCCATGATCCGTGAGGTCGTGTTCGGCGTCGGGTTCGCGCTTCTTCTTCCGGTCTTTTTCGGGCTGGACGGAGTACTGTATTCTATGCCGGTATCAGACGTTCTGACTTTTGTAGTAGCAGTTGTTTTAATTTATCGTACTTACGGAGAGCTTGGGGAGGAAAAAAGAACGGCAATATGATATACTAATGGCAATCGTGAGGAAAGGATGATCACTAAGAATGAAATTTTTCCATCTATCAGATCTTCATATCGGACTCCGCCTCATCGGCAGAGACCTCCGGGAAGATCAGGAATATATGCTGCAGCAGATCACAGATATTGCGGTCAGAGAACGGCCGGATGCGATTGTCATTGCAGGAGATATCTACGACAAGTCGGTTCCGTCCGCAGAGGCAGTGGAAGTGTTTGACGGGTTTATCGCAGGGCTTAAGGCTGAGGTCCCGGAGACCGTGGTGATGATGATCAGCGGCAACCATGACAGCGCTCCACGCGTGAACTGTTTCCGCAGCGTGCTGTCCAGACAGCGTCTGTATATGATCGGCATGCCGCCGCAGCAGGAAGACGAACACATTGAGAAAGTCGTTCTCCGGGATCCATACGGGGACGTAAATTTTTATCTGCTGCCTTTTGTGAAGCCCTCTATGGTGAAACAGATCACGGGAGTGGATGAGAACGGGAACAACCTGACTTACAATGAGACGGTGCGCCGCCTCATTGAACGGGAAGAGATTGACGAGACACAGAGAAACGTGCTGGTGAGCCACCAGTTCTATCTTCCGGCCGGCAAGCGCGCAGAGGAAGTAGAGCGGATGGACTCGGAGATACGGACGGTCGGAAATATTGACGAGGTTTCGGCGGATATTCTGAGGCGGTTTGATTATGCGGCGCTCGGGCATATTCACAAGCCGATGACAGTGGGCGGCGAATGCTTCCGCTACTGCGGAACGCCTCTTGCGTGTTCCGTCAGCGAAGCAGGACAGCAAAAAGGGATCGTCATGGTGGAACTGAAAGAGAAAGGAACCGTCTGCACGACGGTGCTCCCGCTCACGCCGCTGCGCCAGGTACGTGTGATAAAGGGCAGTCTGGAAGAAATCCTGAAAAACGGATGCAGTGATTACGTGACCGTGATCCTGACAGACCGTGCGGCGATCGACTCGTTTGATATACAGGAACGGATCCGACATGAATTTCCATTTCTTCTGGAAATCCGCAGGGAGACGGTGAGAACGGCCGATTACAGCAGGGGGTACGGCGCGCAGGATCAGATGGATCCGTTTGAACTGTGCTGCTCCTTTTTAAAAGAGGTGGATGAGGAAGAAAAAGACATCCTCCGCGATGTGATCAATACAGTCTGGGAGGTGACGGGGCAGTGAGACCGAAAAGACTTACCATGCAGGCGTTCGGTTCCTACGGGAAGCGTGAGGTGATCGATTTTGAAAAAACAAATCAGAATCTGTTCCTGATCACCGGGGATACGGGAGCAGGAAAGAGCACTATTTTTGACGCTATTGTTTTTGCGCTCTACGGCGAAGCGAGCTCCGGGGCTAACAGAAAAAACGGAACAGAGCTGCAGAGCCAGTATGTCGGTTATGATACGCAGCCTTTTGTAGAACTCGTATTTTCAGAGGGGAACGAGGTGTATACGGTCCGCCGCATCCCGCGGCATGTGCGGCCCTTGAAGCGGGGGAGCGGCGTGAAGGAAGAAAGTGAGACCGTCTCTTTGATCCTGCCGGACGGGATGGAGTATCCGCAGAAGGAAACGGATAAGAAACTGGAAGAGATCACAGGACTGACAAAGAGTCAGTTCATGCAGGTGGCCATGATCGCGCAGGGGGAATTCATGGAGCTTCTGCGTGCCAGGTCAGATGATAAAAAAGTAATTTTCCGGAAACTGTTTCACACGGAACTGTACCAGAAGATCGTCGAGGAGCTGGCGGGACGCAGGCGGGAAAAACAGCAGGAGATCTCACAGATCCGGACCGTGTGCCAGACAGAGGTTTCACATATCGTAATCCCGGAAGAGATCTGCGGGGAGGAAACCGGTGAGGAAGGTACGGAAAACGGAGGTTCCGGGCAGGCGAAAGACGCGGCTGCGGAAACGCTGGGGCAACTGAAAAAACGGATCCTTTCTTCCGAACGGTTTTCTGTCGTCGATATGGAGCGTCTGCTGGAAATGCTGAAAAGCCTCTGTGAAACGCTGAAAAAGCGCTGCGAGCAGGCGGAGGAGGAGCACGATTCGGCGAACCGCGACCATCTTGCGAAGAGGGACGCTTATACCAATGCACAGCAGCTGCTTGGGCGGTTTGAGGAACTGGAGAGAGCCCGGAAGGATCTGGCGGAGTGTGCAGAGGAAGAAACCGAAATCCAGGAGGCGGAGAAGCTGGCGGCACAGATTGACGCGGCGTACGAGATCCGCGCGGTCTGGGAGCGGTATACAGATGCGGCCCGTGCAGTTTCAGATGTGAAACGCAGACTTGGCGAGCAGCAGGATGCGCTGCCGGAACTGAAACGGGCCTGCGAAGCAGCAGAGTCCCTGTCGGGGACGGCGGAGGAACGGCTGAACCGGGAACTCCAAGTTTTTTCGAAAGTTTCTGAGCGTGTCAAAAAGGCGCTCGGTATTCTGGAGAAGATCAGAAAAGCAGAGGCAGATATCGACAGAGGAACAGAGGTTTGTAAAAAAGCGCAGCTTGCGGAAACGGCCGCCCGGAAAGAACTGGAGCGGCTGGAGAATATGGAACAGGAGTGGAGAGGGCAGGCAGATCGTTTAAACAGCGTTCATGCCCTTCTGGTACACTGGAAGACGAAGAAAAGCAGGGCAGACGAGATGGCTGCCGATCTGGAAACGGTAAAAGCCCTGCAGCAGAATACCGTTTCCCAGAGAGACGCTGCCGAAAAAGCTGCCCTCCGTTTTGGCCAGGCGAGTGATGCGTATGAACGAAAACATGCAGAATACGAAAAGGCAAGAAGGATTTTTCTGAATACACAGGCAGGCTTTCTTGCAAAGGAACAGCTGCGGCCCGGCAGGCCCTGTCCGGTCTGCGGTTCTCTTGACCATCCGCATCCATGCGAGCTGGAAGACGAACACCGCGGTCTTGACAGGGAATCTCTGGATGCACTGGGAGAAGAAGCGGCCAATTTACGGGACAGACAGGAGAAGGAAGCGGCAGACGCCCGTTCAGCAGCGGATCTGCTGGCGGAGAGAGAACGCAATCTGGCGGAAGAAGCTGAGAAGCTTGCCGGAAAACTGTCGGAATACGTTCCGGACAGGAACTTTTCCGGTGACAACGGCCGCATGGCGGAGGAATCGTTTCTGTTTCGGGCAGAAGAGGCGCTTGCTGCCTGGAACCGTTCGTTGAAGGAAGAGGGACTGCGTCTCAGCAAAGAACTGCAGAAACTGGAAGAATTGCAGAAGCTTCTGGAGCGTGCGGAACAGAAAAAACAGGAGCTGAAAGCGGCATCGGAGCAGGCCGGCCGGGAGGCAGCGGAAGCAAAGGCCGCCCTTGCAGGCTGTCAGGCGACTCTGGAAAGTCTGGAAGCTTCCAGAGATTATCAGACGGAAGCGGAGGCCAGAGACGCCTTTCGGGAGGCGAAAGAGAGAAAAGAACGCGCGGAAAAGGAACTGAAGACAGCCAAAGCGCTGGAACAGCAGAAACGGTCAGAAAAAGAAACGGCGGAGACGCTGATCCGGCAGTATCAGAAGAATCTGCCCGGTCAGGAAGCGGAATATGCCCAGCGAAAATCCGGCTATGAAGCAGTCATGGCAGAAAAAGAGCTGCCAGAAGCGGACTGGCAGAGTCTGACAGAACATTACGGCCGCAGCGAGACGGCGGTCCTGCGCGGCAGGATCAGCGCACATGTCCGGAAAAAGGCTGCCGCCGAGCGGATGCAGGCGGCAGAACAGGCGGCGATCGGCGGGCAGAAGCGTCCTGATCTGGCGGAATTAAGAGAAGCAAAAGAGGCGGCAGAGGAGCGGTACAGGATGGCTCGGGCATCGTTTGATGAGGTGCGGGAACAGTACCGGAGAAATGAAGGTGTGTATCGGGCACTTGCGCCGAAGATGGAAGAGCGGGGCAGGGTCATGGCGGAACAGAAACGTCTGGATGATCTGTACAGTCTTCTGTCGGGAAACGTCACCGGGGGACGCATGGATATCGAGACGTATGTGCAGCGGTATTACCTGGAGCAGATCCTGTATGCGGCAAACCGCCGTTTTCAGGAGATGTCGGCCGGACAGTTCGAACTGCGCATGTGCAGCCAGGAGCAGGCGGGGGCCGGAAAAAACCGCGGCCTTGATCTGATGGTATATTCGGCAGTGACCGGAAAAGAACGGGAAGTTCGGACTTTGTCGGGCGGTGAGTCCTTTATGGCTGCGCTCTCCCTTGCGCTCGGGATGGCCGATCTGATCCAGGCGGGCGCCGCGTCCGTCAATCTCGACATGATGTTTATTGACGAGGGCTTCGGCTCTCTGGACGACCACTCAAGAGAAAAAGCAGTCCGCGTTCTGCAGGAGATGGCCGGAGGCTCGAAGCTGATCGGGATCATCTCGCACGTGACGGAGCTGAAACAGGAAATAGAGGATCAGCTCATTGTGACCAAAGATAAGGACGGCAGCCATGCGGTATGGCAGATCAGCTGACCGGTTCGTTCGTCTCGATTTTCTTTACCAATGAATTTTTTCGCTGAAAGTATGGTATGATTAGTTCGAATATTTAAACCAAAGGAGTAATGACAATGGATATGATGGAAATTATGAAAGCGCGTCACAGCGTGCGCCAATACAGCGGAAAAAAGATTGAACCGGAAAAAAGGGAGCTCCTGACGGCACTTGCAAAAGAATGCAGCCGGGAGAGCGGCCTGAATATACAGCTTCTCTTTGACGAACCGAAATGTTTTGACAGCATGATGGCGCATTACGGGAAATTCAAAGGCGTTGAAAATTATATCGCACTGGTAGGGAAAAAGGGCCCGGATCTGGATGAAAAAGCGGGGTATTACGGAGAGAAGCTCGTGCTGAAGGCGCAGGAAATCGGACTGAATACCTGCTGGGTCGCAATGACACATGGAAAAAGTGCGGCCAAAATAGCGAAAGGGGAAAAGCTGGCCTGCATCATCGCGCTGGGCTACGGCGTGACACAGGGAAGCGCCCATAAGAGCAAACCCGTGCAGAGCCTTTGCAATTCCCCGAAAGACGCTCCGGAATGGTTTGCCAGAGGGATGGAAGCGGCGATGCTGGCTCCGACGGCAATGAATCAGCAGAAGTTTTCTTTTACGCTTGAGAAAGACCAGGTGACAGCCAAAGCGGGAATAGGATTTTATGCAAAAATGGACCTCGGAATTGCGAAGTATCATTTTGAAGCTGCCACAGGCCGCAGGGTAACATGACCGCCGGCAGCAGGAGGCAAGGATGAGCAGAGAGTGCGGGATGCAAATGAAAACATGGATCGAAGGGCTTTGACCGGCTGATCCGCCTTCTGCAAAGCGCAAAGGAGCTGACAGAAGAACTGCCGGACAGAAGCGGGGAAGAGTGAACGGCCGGTTGTTTTGATCGTCATGACATCCTGTACATCTTCCGGCATATAGCCGCCGGAGCCGATGATGCTCTTCTGAGAATAAGCCAGGTGCGGCAGATCAATAATATTGAGATCAATCACCAATGTTACGATTTGTGTTGGAATAATGAGGCGGTAATCATGAATACGAAAAAGAATCAGCGTTTTATGGAGACGGAACGCCGGATGGAATCAGCCATGCTGGAGCTGTTGGAAAAACGGAATTTGAAAAAATAACAGTGAAGAAAATATGTGAAAGAGCGCAGGTCAGCCGCTCTACTTTTTATGCTCATTTTAAAGCATATTTGTGGGAGATGAAAGAACCGCTGTGCAGGTTTCAGACCGACAGATTGCAATTGCCGAAACTGGTACAAGATGATATGATACGGGAGACAGATAAAGATGTGGAAGAGGAGAACGAAAATGATCGATTTACAGCATGCCAGGGCAGTATTTGACGGCTATCTGGACGGGTTCAGCCGGGAAGATGAAAAAATCAGGTTAAAGATCGTGCACACGGACGGAGTCGTCCGCAGTGTTTCTGAAATCTGCAGGAGAATGCGCCTGAATGAGGAGGATTCCAGACTGGCAGAACTGATCGCTCTTCTGCATGATATCGGGCGTTTTGAGCAGGTGAGGCAGTTTGACAGTTTTGAACCTTCCGTGATGGACCATGCAGCGTACGGGGTGCAGCTTTTGTTCGGAGATCAGAAGATGATCCGTGAATTTGCAGCGGAGGATACGTGGGACGATATCATACGGCAGGCCATCGCAAGACACAGTGACTATTCGCTGGGGGATGATCTGACGGAGCGGGAATTGCTGCATGCCCGTCTGATCCGGGATGCGGATAAGCTGGATAACTGCAGGGTAAAGCTGGAAGATAAACTGGAAGTCCTTTTGGGATGCAGCGGGGAAGACGCCGGAAAGCAGGAAATCTCGCCGGAAACGTGGCAGGAATGCATGAGCCGCAGATCCATCCATCTGGCGAACAGGAAAACAAAAATGGATTACTGGGTATCTTACATAGCATACTTTTTCGACATTAATTATCCGGCGTCTGCTGAGATAATCCTGGAGAATCATTATCCGGACAGGATTATCCGGAGGATTCCCTACAGCAACCGTGAAACAGAGAAAAAAATGTGGGAGCTGCGTGATCTGGTCGTGGAGTCGCTTCACAGTAAGATGGAGTGATTTCCAGGGAGCCGGACACGCTGGCTCCTTATTTTGTCAGTTCTTCAAATACGGATACTACGTATTCCGCGATTGCACAGTCCTGCTCTTCTTCCGGGCATTTATTGCGGCCAGCCCTGCCTGCTGACCGTTCCATTTCACGCCGTGCGCTTTCAGAATTATTAAGAAATTTGATATAGTATTTTAAAGAAATGCTGATACAGTAAAAGAGAGAAAGTATTCGGATTATGGGAGGAAATGAAATGGAGAAAGAAGTAATACTGCTGATCGAAGATGATGCGGATATCCGGGAAGGTGTAAGGATTCTTCTGGAAAGCGAAGGGTATGCGGTGCAGGAAGCGCAAAATGGAGCGGAAGGACTTTCGATGCTGTCAGACGAAATAGATCTGGTCATATTGGATGTGATGATGCCCGGGATATCCGGCATCAGAACCTGCGAGGAAATCCGCAAACAATCGTATGTACCGGTGCTGTTTCTGACGGCAAAGTCTCAGGAATCCGATAAGCTCATCGGACTGATGGCCGGGGGGGATGATTATCTGGCAAAGCCGTTTTCCTATTCTGAGCTGTTGGGCAGAGTAAAAGCGCTGCTGAGACGGTATCATATCTATCGGGGAAAAGACGAAACGGGTCCGAGGAGCAGGAACCATTTGATCGAACTGGGCGGAATCCGCTTAAGTGAAGAGTTCAATGATGTTTCTGTTGATGGGACACCGGTGAATCTGACAGATACCGAGTATGATATCCTGCGTCTGCTGATGCAGTATCCCGGCAAAATATTTTCAGCACAGAATTTGTATGAGAGCATCTGGGATGAGCCCTATTTCTATTCCTGTAACGGAACAATTATGGTACATATCCGAAAACTCCGGGTGAAAATTGAAAAGGATCCCCAAAAGCCAAGGTATATCCAGACAGTCTGGGGGAAAGGATACAGGTTTGGAAGCTATGGTGACTAAGACAAATTCTATTTATTTCCGGCTGATCAAATTGCTGATTCTTGCCGCTATTGTAGCGGGCATCAGCTACCAGCTGATGAAGGCGGCGGGAAACTATGTGATCGGCCATTATTTCGTAAATTCCGGCTATATGGATGGCCGGAGTGAAAAAAGATTCCAGGAACTGCAGGATTATATCACTGAAAACGGATTGACGACGGAGAATACAGAAGGGCTTGATGAGTGGGTAAAAAATCATCCTTTTGTGGAACTTCAGATTTATAAGAATGATCAACTGATTTATGATTCCGTTTTTTCCGGAGCGGGGGAAGATTCTTCCGGGCTGACATTTTATGAGGAGGAACCTTTTTACACGGCAGCATTTGCAGATGGTGAGGCTGCAGTGTTCCTTTATGATTTTTATGTATACCGATTTTATACATATGCATTATTTGGAGCCCTGATGATCAGTTTCCTGATTTTCCTGCTGGTGGTGATGCTCGGTATTCGAAAAACGATGAACTATATCCGCTGCCTAAGCCGGGAAATCGGTATTTTGGAAGGCGGCGACCTGGATTATGCCATTACCGTCAAAGGAAAGGACGAGCTTGCGCTGTTGGCGGAAGGACTGGATCATATGCGGCAGTCTTTCCGCAGGCAGGTGGAGCAGGAGGCACAGCTTTCGCAGGCAAATAAACGGATGATAACGGAAATGTCCCACGACTTGCGGACACCTCTGACTGCACTGATGATTTACACAGGAATTTTAAAAGGGAAAAAATACCGTGATGAGCAGCAGATGCAGGAATATGTCGATAAAATCGATAAGAAGGCACATCAGATGAAACAACTGTCTGACCATATTTTTGAATATGCGCTGATCAGCAGCGAGACAGCGGTGGAGTTGGGGAAACCGGAGAGCTTTCAGGAGGCGTTTTTCGATCTGCTCTCTGAGGCTTCTTCTTATCTGGAACAGAGCGGATTTTCTGTCGAAATGAGTATGCAGCGGGGAACGGAGATGGTCCGCCTCCATGCCGAGTATGTGAACCGGATATTGGACAATCTGATCTCGAATATCGAAAAATATGCGGATCCGATCGCTCCGGTACAGATAACAGCCTGCCCCTTAAAGGAGTACGGATGTATTTCGTTTGAGAACCAGAAAAGAGACGGCGGTCCAAAAGCAGAAAGCACGAATATCGGTCTGGGCAATATTAAAAATATGATGCGGAATATGGGCGGACGATGTGAAGTTGAGGAGGATGAACACAGATTTAAAATCCGGCTGCTGTTCCGGTTTTACGGCTGAAACTGTCTGATAAAAAAGCTGATGCGTGAAAGGAAGAAGATCTTTCACGCATCAGCTTTTTTGGCTGTTGCAAAATTAAGATTTGTTAAGGACTGTTTTAGGATCTGGAAAGGTTTTTCTGGCATACTGAGGACGCTGGATAGAAATGGAGGGGATCATTTATGAAGGAACCAATGATCAGGATTCGCGATGTAAGAAAGGTTTATCATATTGGAAACGAAAAAGTGGTGGCGCTTGACCGGATCAATACGGAGATCGGAAAGGGTGAGATCTGCTGTATTTTCGGCACTTCCGGATCAGGGAAAAGTACGCTGCTGAATCAGATATCCGGCATGGAGAAACCAACCGAGGGGCATGTGCTGATCGGAAATGTGAATATCACAAAGCTGGGAGAAGAACAGATGGCCGCATTTCGCCAGAAGCACATCGGCTTCATTTTTCAGACGTATAATCTGTTGCCGTATATGACGGCTCTTGAGAACACCGCACTGCCTCTGATGTTTCAGGGCTATGGACGGAAAGCACGTGAGGAACGGGCGGCAGTTCTTTTAAAAAGAGTAGGGCTGGCAGAAAGGATGTATCATTATCCGGCACAGATGTCAGGAGGACAGCAGCAGAGAGTGGGGATTGCCAGGGCATTTGCAGGAAATCCGAAAGTAATTTTTGCTGATGAACCCACCGGAAATCTGGATACGAAGACAACGGCCCAGATTATGGAAATGATCATGGAAATCGCTGAAAAAAATAATCAGACCATTGTGCTGGTGACCCATGATCCTCAGATGGCGGCTTATGCTGACCGGATACTGACACTGATTGACGGAACGATTGTAAAAGAAGAAAGAAGAGGAGATACCAGATGAAAAAAGGAATGATGTTTCTGCTTTGCGCTGTTCTGGCGTTTCAGCCTCTGACATGGGCTAAAGCAGAAGAGACAGTGATAGACGAAAATACTCAGGAAATCATCATAGAGGAGAAAACAGCGGCAGATCCGCCGCCGGGTCCGTCGGCATCAGAACCGCAGGCGGCTGCCGTACTGGAGACCGGCACACCGGAGACGGGCACGCCAAAGCCGGAGCTGCCAGTGATTGATGTACTGGAGACGAGCACACCTCAGTCAGATCCGGCTCTGGCTGATGTGCCGGAAACGAATCCGCCGGCAGCCCATACGCCGGAAACAGGTCAGCCGGAGACAAAACCGGCGCAGCAGGAGGCGTCTGCGCATGAAAATCCGGTCCTGCCGTCTGATGCTCCGGAGGAGGACATTACGATTACACGCGGGAAAATGAAAAAAGGAATCCGGGCCGGCGATAAGTTTCCGGTGACAATAAAGCTGAAAAATAATCATAAAGATAAAAAATTAATAAACGTCCGCCTGCAGGTGGATTCTGCGGATGGAATTTCTCTGGCTGCCGGGCAAAAGACAGACCAGATTAAGGTGGGAAATCTGGAGCCAGAGGAAGAAAAAAAGGTGAAAATCAAACTGGTTGCGGATCAGCTGCCTGAGGAGAAATCCACCTTAGAGCTGAAAACGGTTGCGGCGTTCCGCTATCAGGGAGAAAAGTCAGCAGAGCAGCAAAAAACGGAAGCGACCATTTTGCTTCCGGCAGACAGCAAGGCAGACGGGCATTTTGTTGATACGCTGAGCGGCGGAGATGCAGGGGGATATGGAGGAGGCGATTACGGAGGAGGCCCCGCCGAACAAAAGACAGTGGATCCGGCGACGCCGAATATTATCGTCAGTCAATATTCCTATGGAAAGGAAGTGAAAGCCGGAGACGAATTTGTTCTGGAAATGACGCTTCAAAATACGAACAGCAAAATAGCGGTGGAAAATACCGTCATGTCAGCGGAGGCAGGGGAAGGTCTTACAATTGCGGACTCTTCCAACACCTTTTATATCGAACAGCTAAAACCGAAGGAGACTGTCAGAAAATCGATAAAACTGAAAGCTTTGCCGGACGGACAGGCATCAAGCGCTGCGGTAACTGTCAGTTTTAAATACGAGTACCTGAAAAAGGAAGAGCGGGCACAGGGATCTTCTGAGGTGAAAGTAGCCATGCCCATCACCCATCCGGACCGATTCAGTGTCGGCGAACTGAAGAAAGAAGAAGAAAGCTTTGTAAATGAGGAAACTTCGCTCACCCTTCCCTATGTCAATAAAGGGAAAAGTACGGTGTACAATATTGAGGCCCGTCTGGAAACAGCAATGTCCAGCGATGAGACCTACAAATTCCTTGGAAATGCGGAGGCTGGGAGCAGCGGAACTATCGACTTTTTTGTAACTCCTTCGGAAGCGGGGGAGCAGGAGGCAACGCTTGTTGTCACGTATGAAGACGCCGCAGGAAATGAGAAATCGGTGGAGCGGAAATTGACGCTGACTGCAGCGGAAAACGAACCGGCGGAGATGGAAGATTTTTCTGCAGATGATACTTTTGCAGAAGAAGGGGCAGAAAGCGGCTTCGGCGGCGATGCAAAACAGAAAGCAGTCAAAATTGCCGCGGCGGTTATTTTGCTCGCAGCGATGGCTATATTCGTCAAACGAAGACGAAGAAAACCAATTCAATTCCAAGGAGAGATATGAGAATGACATTTTTTGATATTTTTCAGATGTCGCTGAAAAACCTGTATCGCAGAAAGGGCCGGACGTTTTTGACTGTTTCAGGCGTGGTTATTGGCTGCTGCGCGATCGTTATAATGGTTTCGCTGGGAATAGGCATGAAAGAAGCGCAGGAACAGATGCTTTCCCAGATGGGAAATCTGACGAGAATTACAGTGACGCCGGCACCTGTGGCGAGTGCGGATAAAGCAGCTATGGATCAAACAGCGGCGGCAAAGATTGGAAAGATCCCGGGAGTAGAATCGGTAATCGCCAGAAAGAAGATGGAACTGGGGGAACTGAGCCTTCTTGCAGGTGAAAAGAATCGGTATCGGCGTGATTATGTCACTATTGTGGGAATTCCGGAACAGGATTTTACCAGAATCGGTTATGTCCTGAAAGAAGGGGAATACCCCGGGAAAAAGCCTTTTGAAGTCCTGGTGGGAGAAAATTTTGCCTATCAGTTTACGGACAGTAAGCGGCCGGAAGGGAGAAACATGGTGGACTACTGGTTGGACGAAAATGCAAAGCCGTATTTTGAACCGGTGGGAGCAGAGATATCTATCGCACAGAAAAAGGAAAAACAGCAGCCGGAACAATCCGGTCAGATCATGACCGGAACCAGTAAGGACGAATGGAAAGTGATAGAAAAAATGACTGTATCCGGAAGGCTCAGGGAAGACAGTGATTTATATGAAGACACCGGGGATGGCCTTGTGATGCGGCTGAAGGATATGGAACGTATGCAGAAACAGCTCCAGAAGATCACAGGACAGAAAAGGAAAAAGGAATATGACGAGCTGTATGTTAATGCGGAAAATATAAAACTGGTGGAGCCGGTGGAAAAGGAGATCCGGCAGATGGGATTTCAGACAAATTCCATGGAAAGTGTCCGGAAACCGATGGAAAAAGACGCACGGCAGAAACAGCTGATGCTTGGCGGACTGGGAGCCATTTCTCTGATCGTGGCAGCCATCGGTATCGCAAATACAATGATCATGTCGATCACGGAGCGGACGCGGGAAATTGGGATCCTGAAGGCGTTGGGCTGTTTCCTGGGAGACATAAAAAAGGAATTTCTTCTGGAGGCGGCAGCCATTGGTTTTATCGGGGGAGCGATCGGGGTAACTGTCAGCTGTCTCATTTCCAGGATCATGAATTATGTGTCGCAAAACGCCTCCCTCGGGGGCGGATTTTCAGAAAGCATGGGTTTCGCAGACGGCGCCGGAACCTCCGCTGTGATGTCCGTGATTCCGCCGTGGCTTGGCGTCTTCGCGCTTCTGTTTTCCGTCCTGATTGGTGTCGCGGCCGGATACTATCCGGCAAATAAAGCTGTGAAAATCTCCGCGCTGGAGGCAATGAAGGCGTAAAAAGAATTTGCTGCTGTTTTGCAATTTTCTGTTGCCTGTTCCTGCAGACAGGGAATATAATAGTCAGAAGCAACAGAACAATTTCTGGCGGGGTGAAGACAAATGAAACAGGAAATCAACATAAAAGAAATCAAGGGGATCCGGATCGGGCAGACGGAGAACGAGGCTGCGGGGACGGGGTGTACCGTGATTCTTTCGGAGAACGGGATGGCGGCCGGACTTGACGTCCGCGGTGGCGGTCCTGCATCAAGGGAATCAGAGCTGATGAACCCTCTGGCGGCTGCGAAGGAGATCCACGCAGTCGTTCTCGCAGGAGGAAGCGCCTTCGGCCTGGATGCGGCAGGCGGGGTGATGCAGTATCTGGAAGAACGGGGCATCGGCTTTGATGTAGGTGTCACGAAAGTACCGCTGGTGTGCCAGGCGGATCTTTTTGATCTCACGGTGGGAAATCCTCTGGTCCGGCCGGACAAGGCGATGGGGTATGAGGCGTGCATCCAGTCTGAAAAAGGAAATTACAGAGACGGGAACTACGGAGCAGGGTGCGGGGCTACCATCGGGAAATTTGCCGGTATGGATTTCTGCATGAAGTCCGGGATCGGAAGCTACGCACTTCAGATCGGCGAACTGCAGGTTGGCGCCGTCGTGGCGGTAAACGCACTCGGCGATATCTACGACTGGAAAACAGGAGAAAAGCTGGCGGGACTGCTCGCGGAAGATAAGAAATCCTTTCGCCGGACGGAAGACCTGATGTACGCAAGTACGGAAGCAGTGGAAAATAAATTTACCGGAAATACAACGATCGGCGTTGTGGTTACGAACGCTCAGTTTTGTAAATCGTCCTTGTGCAAGATTGCAGGGATGGCGCAGGATGGCTACGCCCGGTCCATCAGGCCGGTCCATACAACGGCAGATGGAGACAGCATCTATGCCGTTTCGACCGGAACGGTGAAGGCAGACCAGGATCTCGTGGGGACTCTGGCAGCGGAAGTCGTGAGCGAGGCAATTATCAGAGCAGTCACCAGTGCCCGGAGTGCATATGGATTCCCGGCACGGTGCGGATGAAAGAAAGCTCAGTCAGGAAAAGAAATCGGAGGATTTGAGAGATGAAGATAGCGGTCACTTATGACAACGGAAACGTATTTCAGCATTTTGGAAAAACAGAGTTTTTTAAGGTCTATGAGGTTGAGGAGAATCAGGTGATCTCCAGTGAGATTATCGGTTCTAACGGTACTGGTCACGGCGCATTGGCCGGCCTTCTGGCCGGACAGTCCGTGGACGTGCTGATCTGCGGCGGCATTGGCGGCGGCGCGCAGGCGGCACTTGCGGAGGCAGGCGTTGAACTGTGCGCCGGGGCAGAAGGGGATACAGATCAGGCCGTGGAAGCTTATCTGAAAGGAGAACTGGTATCGACCGGAGCGAACTGTGACCATCATCACGGGGAAGAACACAGCTGCGGACATCATGAGGACGGCCATTCCTGCGGGGACAGCTGCGGAGGAGGATGCGGCCATCGTCCTGCGCTGACAGGCCGCAATGTAGGGAAAACCTGCCGTACTCATTACAGGGGTACGTTTAACGACGGAACGCAGTTTGATTCTTCCTATGACCGCGGAGAGCCGCTGGAATTTGTCTGCGGAGCCGGACAGATGATCAAAGGCTTTGACGCCGCTGTGGCGGATATGGAAGTGGGACAGATCGTGGATGTCCACCTGATGCCGGAAGAGGCTTACGGCATGCCGGATCCGAATGCGGTTTTTACGATTGAGATTGCACAGCTTCCGGGAGCAGAGGCGCTGGAAGTCGGTCAGCAGGCGTACCTGTCCAATCAATACGGCCAGCCCTTCCCGGTAAAGGTGACGGCGAAAGAAGAGAAAACGATCACTTTTGATGCCAACCATGAAATGGCAGGCAAAGAACTGAACTTCCGGATCGAGCTGGTCGAGGTGAAATAAAAAAGGAGTCATTATGGTATTTTATTTTACCGGTACAGGCAACAGTCTGTATATTGCCAGACAGATAGAAGAGGATCCAGTCAAAAAAGTGTGTTTCACACGAATTATTTCTATATGATCATGATCCTGACGTATGGAAACCGGCATGGCGGAGCAGCCGAGCTGGCTAAGAAGCTTTGTGATGCCTGTTCGCAAAAGGCGATCCAGCTTACGATCCCGGAAGTAAATCCAGATGCGCGCTATCGCAATGAACATATTTCTCTGCGGGAAATCATGGAGGCAAATTGCCAGCTCCCGTAGAACTATCAAGATTGCAGGTGCCCCAAAAGTGTTCCACCGATCTAGAGGAAAGACGGAATTTAGTCCTGAAAAGAAGGAGATATAAATGGCGGATTACAATTTCGAAACAGAAAAACGAGAAGCAATAGAAGCCGGCGAACGTGCGCTCGGCAGCTTAAGAAAGGCAAAACAGAATCTGGACAATGTGTTTGCCGACTGGATGGTCCAGGACCGCATCAATAAGGCAAGAGGCCAGATTGAGGAACTCATAGGACGAGTGGAGAACATTTTATATCAGCTGAGAAGTTTATAGGGAACTGGTTCCAGACAGACGCGATGGAAGGTAAAGGGAGAGCAGGCGATGCAGGATGAAAAATTACAGGGAAATGACAAGATAGAGGCCGCGATTGAAGCGCTTCAGAAGGAACCGACACAGGAAATGCTGGCGCATGCCCTGACCGTGCTCCGGCGCCGGATGAAAGAAGACGGAGAACTGATTGTGGCTGTAGAACCGTTTCCGGATTCGCAGATAAGACTTCGGGCAATCCGGACAGCAGACGGCAGCAGCTGGTGGGCAGTGTTTACCAGCTTTGAAGAAGAAATGAAAGGCGCCGACCAAGTGAAGTCTACCTTTATGGGAAGCATGAGGCAGCTCTTTGAAACGGCTTTAAAAACAGAGGGAATAAAAGGAATCATCGTCAATCCGTGGAACCGGACGCTCATGCTGGATAAAACTTTGATCCGGATTGTTCTGGGATCACAGCCAGATGAAGCATAAGCTGCATAGAATTCCGGCAAAGCCGGCGGATTCATCAGAAAAAGGGACATGAGATGTATACATATGAAGAGTTAAAGAACTTTGTGGATCACTGCACCAGATGCGAACTGTGCCGGACAAGAAACCATCCGGTAATGGGAAAAGGAAATTTGAATTCGCCGGTGCTTTTTATCGCAGAAGCGCCCGGGCGGAATGAGGACAGAGACGGAATCCCTTTCACGGGAAAATCCGGGGAATTATTCGACCGTTTGCTGGAAAATATCGGTATGGACCGTGAAGCAATCTATCTTACCAATGTCGTAAAATGCCATCCTCCGGGCAACAGAGATCCCAAACCGGAAGAACAGGAGCTGTGCATTCCCTACCTGAAATATGAGACACTGCTGCTGCGTCCCAAAATGATCGTCTGTCTCGGAAGAATAGCGGCACAGCGCATTATCCGGCCGGATTACCGGATCACCAGAGAGCACGGCACCTTTCTGGAGCGGAAAAACGTCTGGATGACGGCGGTATACCATCCTTCTGCCGTGCTGCGGGATGAAACAAAGCTTCCCCAGATTCAGGAGGATTTTTGGAAGATCAAGAAAAAACTGGAAGAAATACAAAGAGAGTAACAGTAAGACAAAAAATATATTTTCGTTCAGGAACAAAATAAGGATGAGCTGCAGGGACAGGCCAATCTGCCATGTGTGGGGATTGGCCTGTCTTTTGGTCTGACGGATACCTGCCTGACTGCACAGGACCGATATAAGGTGTACTTGGATTATTTTCGAATTGAGTATTAAGCAATAAATCGGACGCCTTCGTCTGCCACGGAGTGTCTTGAAAAGTCCCGGAAAAGCTAGTAAAATCAATGGTTTTGCGAAGCAGGAAGGTGCTTACTGCACCATTTTGGAAAGCGCCTTGATGTGACGAAATTTTGAAACTTAGCGATCAGAAATAGGCGGAAAATCAATCGTAAATAAATACGATTGATTTTCTGCTTATTTCTGCGTATAATATAAGCAGTGAAATTGGAAAGGAAGTACGTTGTATGCGCGAAACGAGAATAACAGAGTTCAAAGAAAAGATTACAAATACATTTTTAAAAACAGTAAGTGCCTTTTCAAATTACGATGGCGGAGAAATTTTTTTTGGCATTGATGACAACGGCAATGTCAAAGGACTGACGGATGTAAAACAAGCATGCCTGGATATTGAAAACAAAATTAATGACAGCATTACTCCGCAGCCTGATTACACACTGGAATTGCAGAATAATGACAGAACGATAAAACTGACTGTAAAAAGCGGGCTTCAAAAGCCATATTTATATAAATCAAAAGCATACAAACGAAATGATACCGCAACAATAGAGGTTGACATACTAGAGTTATCAAGATTGATTTTGGAAGGGAAAAATATTAAATTCGAAGAATTGCCGTGTGTAGATCAAGAACTGACGTTTGATATTTTAAGTAAAAAATTAAAAGAGTGCATCCAGATTGAAACCTTTAATCAGGATACCTTGAAAACGCTGAATTTATATAACAGTACCATTGGATATAATAATGCGGCTGGTATTTTAGCGGATAAAAATCACTTTCAGGGAATTGATATTATGAAGTTCGGGGAAAACATCAGTGTGATTCATAAGAGAGTAACATTTGACAATATATCTATTTTGGCAGTATATGAAAAAGCACTGGAGGTATTCGAAGATTATTATCAATACGAAGAGATCCAGGGCGCCGATAGAAAAAAGGTGGAAAAAATACCGGAGGCTGCATTCAGAGAAGCAATTGCAAATGCATTGATCCATAGAGTATGGGATGTGGAGTCGCAAATAAAAGTTTCAATGTTTGATGACAGAATAGAAATTATTTCTCCAGGAGGACTGCTATCTGGAATAACAGAAGATGAGTATTTAGCAGGAAAACTTTCAATTCTAAGAAATAGAAATCTTGCAAATGTATTTTACAGGCTGGGGTTTGTGGAAATATTCGGTACAGGAATTACACGAATAAAACAACTCTATGAAGAAGGACTAAAACAACCGGACTTTGAAGTGTCAGAAAATACGATTAAAATCGTACTTCCGGTCTTTGAGCAAAACCTGAATTTAACGGAAGATGAAAGAAAAATATATAAGCTTTTAAGTCGGACAATGTTGAAATCAATTAGCGAAATAGCTCCTTATGTGGAGTTTGGAAAATCAAAGACAACACAGTTACTGAAACAAATGGGTAAAAAAGGCATCGTGAAAATTGAAGGAAGGGGAAGAGGTACTAAGTATGCGATAAAGTAATAATTGTGATGAAGAAGAAACATTTGCATATAAGCAGAAATACGAACATCATTAAAATTCTTTTTATCTACCACGGCAGTATCTTGAAAAGTCCCCAAAAAGCCAGTAAAATCAATGGCTCTGCGGAGCAAAAGGGCGCTTACTACACCACCACTACACCATTTTTG
>DVHT01000043.1 GCA_018711885.1 Candidatus Choladousia intestinipullorum
TAGTCTTGCTCGTCTGCCAATTCCGACACTTCCGCGAACAAATGGAATTATAGCAAAGAAAGTATAGTATGTCAACAACTAATTTTATTTTTTCTCAAAAAAAATTTTGTTAAAAAAGTTTCAAAAAATCATTGACTTTTGGGAAACGATGTAGTATTATAACGTTCGTGAGTTGCGGAACTCAACAAAAACTGAAAATGCGGAGATGGCGGAATTGGCAGACGCGCAGGCTTCAGGTGCCTGTGGTAGCAATATCGTGAGGGTTCAAGTCCCTTTCTCCGCACTGTAAAATGAGTGGAATCATTCCACTCATTTTTTTATTTGCAGAACACACTCTGTCAGAACTTTCTTTTAGACACTTTGAACTGCTTGGTAAAAAAAATCTTCATTATCCCCCTTCTCTTTTGTTGACTTTTTTGTATATTCATACTATAATATCGACTATAATAATCATTTTATCGTCAAGTTGCCATTTTATTTTTAAACAGCAAGAAAAATTGCTTCATAAGCCTTGGTGATTTTGACCTTATCATCCCGAGGTGATTTTTATGTTATCTGAGTACCATATTTTAGATACGATCCGAAAGCAGCTTGATGATATGTTTCCGGCCGAACGGAAAGTGGCAGAATACATTCTGGACCATCCGGAGAAGACGGCGCACCTGAGCATTACGGAGCTGGCTGACTTAAGCGGTTCCAGCGACGCAACGATCATCCGCGTATGCAAGCGCCTTGGCTGCAAAGGATTCTATCAGTTAAAGATCTGTCTTTCTTCTGAACTCGGCTACATTCAGCTGATGGGAGCTAAACACTCTTCTGATTCTATGGACATTCCCGAAATTCTTCGGCTGATCGCCCGGAATGTCATTACCATGGAACAGAATCTGGAGCCTGTGCTCTTGTCCTCTGTTGCAGATTTACTGATCAACAGCCGTCATGTGTATGTGATCGCTGCCGGAAATTCGATTCCCTGTGCGCTTGATTTCAGCTTTCGCTTAAGCCGCATCGGGATACACGCTACCTGCAGCACGATCATAGAGAATTCACTGAACAGCCTGTCACTCGGGCAGCCAGATGAAATTCTCGTGGCGTTATCACATTCCGGCAGTTCCAGACAGGTGATTCAGGCAATGGAGCTGGCAAAGAACCGCGGCCTCCGTACAGTAGCCCTCACGCATTCCGCGAGAAATCCCGTCTCGCTGCTTGCAGAGTACAGCATATCGACAGCTCCGGAGTCATCCTTGTTTTACGGCTACGGGCTCGCAAGCCATCTGTACGAAACCGTTGTAATTGATATTCTTCTCTATCTTATTACAGAGATGCACAATGGTCACACTGAACCGGATCAGGCAGAGATGCTTCTTTCCGAGTCTAAAATCTAAAGAGAAATACCTGGAGGTAATTATGGCATACCATGACAACTACGGCAAATACTTAAAAGAGGTTCCATCGGACATCGCTCGCTGCCAGGAAACAGGACACAGAGTCGTATTCGGTTACACCAGCGATCTTGATATCGTTTTCCATTACGACCCCGATGTGTTTTGTAAACTGTTTGAGCAATATCTTCAGACCGTCCCCGGAATCCTTCCTACGGATTCTATCGGCAGCGTCGCTGATCTCGCGCGGGTATCGGCGGCCTATATGATCGCCGGTGAAGGCGGCGAGATTGACATTACAGACTACAGCGTCTGCGAATATCTCAACAGCCATCTGGACGGAGTCCGCGGACTCGGGGGCACATGCGCGCAGGGAGCGGCCGCGCTCGCCGCGATGGGGATGCCGCTGATCGCCCATATATCCGACCACTGCAGGCCGGTATGCGAACTGATGGATTATCCCGGCCTCGACACGATAAAGGACGGACGCCCGGTTCCGATTATGGATTCCGCTACGGACGACGTCCCGGTTTACCATATGATTCTCCAGTTTACACGGGGAGATAAACTGAAAATCGGCAAAGAGACGTATACCGTGCTCTGTTCCAACCGGCTGATCATGGATTACGACACCATACATAAAGATCTGAACGTAAGCGAAGATTTCAAAAAATATCTCGAAGATCATGCGGAATCTCTCGTTTCCTATAATATATCGGGACTGAACGCAATGCTGGATCCCGAACTTACACGGAAACGCCTTACCGAGATCGAGCAGCACTACCGGACCGTAAAAGCAAAAAATCCGGACTGCATTTTCTATTTTGAAAGCGCGCATTACCTGAATCCGGAGGTAAAGCATCTGGTTTACCATATGATGGCGCAGTACGTCGATATTCTCGGAATGAATGAAGAAGAGCTCGTCGTACACTCGCGCGAATGCGGCGAAGAAATCGACAAATCCGATTTTTCCGACGTCATCCGCGGGCTGGAGCTTGTGCTGAACAAGCACAAAGTAAACGGCATCATCCTGCACACAAAGGATTATTCCATGTATTACGGCAATGAGCTGCCAAACATTGATATTGAAAAGGGTCTGACAATGGGCAATCTGATGTCCGGCACACGGGCCAGAACAGGCCGCTACGGCAATCAGAAGGACTGTGAAGAAACGCTCAGTCTCCCTCTGAGCCCGACCGGGCTGCGCTTTGCACAGGAAGTGGAAAACATTTCTTCTTCCCGCAGCATTTGCCTTGTCCCCTCCAGATATATGGAGAAGCCTGCATACACGATTGGCCTTGGCGATACGTTCGTCGCCGGCGTGCAAATGGCTTTTATCCGGTAACCCGCAAACCCTACCAACACATCAAAATGAGGTGAACAAATTGGCAGAAAACTACATCTTAGAATGTTCCGGCATTTCGAAGGCATTCGGCGGTACGCAGGCGCTCAAAGACGTACAGCTTCATATCCGCCCCGGCGAAGTGCATGCGCTTCTCGGTGAGAACGGAGCCGGAAAATCAACCCTGATGAAGATCATCATCGGACTGTACCGGCAGGATTCCGGCAGCATTACCTGGAACGGAAAACCGTATCAGGCGCACGGACCGGTCGACGCGATCAATCAGGGAATCTCCATGATTCATCAGGAACTGAACCCGGAGCCGCATCTTACGATCGCGGAAACCATCTTCCTGAAAAGAGAAAACACCGTCGGCAAGTTCTTTCTGAACAAAAAGGCTCAGAACGAGCGCGCGGAGGAAGTACTGAAAAAATTTGATTTTCCGTTCGGTCCGAAAACGATGATGAAGGAGCTGACGCTTGCGCAGGTACAGATGATTGAGATTATCAAGGCTGTCTCCTGCGACGCAAAGCTGATCATCATGGACGAGCCGACCTCTTCTCTCGACAGCGAAGAGACAGAGCATCTGTTCCGCACCATACGCGATCTGAAGTCTAAAGGTGTAGCGATCATTTACATCTCTCACCGTATGGAAGAGATTTTCGAGATCTGCGACCGCGTATCCGTATTCAGAGACGGTACATACGTAAGCAGCCGCGACATGGAAGGCGTCACACGCGACGAGCTGATTTCCATGATGGTAGGCCGCAGTGTAAAGAACGTTTTCCCGAAAGTGGACTGCAAGATCGGCGAGCCGGTATTCCGCGTAGAGAACCTGAGCGGAAAAGGCTTCCATAATATTTCATTTGAAGTACGCGCAGGCGAGATCCTCGGCCTGTCCGGACTGGTCGGCTCCGGCCGAAGCGAGACGGTGCGCGCGATCTTCGGACTCGACCCGCTCGATTCCGGCAAGATTTACCTGGAAGGGAAAGAGTTAAAGATCAAGCATCCGCGCGATGCGATCAAGAACGGTATCTGTATGGTAAACGAGGACAGAAAGGGCTACGGCCTCTGTCTCCAGCGTTCGATCCGGGAGAATATCTCGCTGCCGAACCTGCCATTTAAACAGAAAGGACTGATTCTCAACCAGAAACGGGAGATCAAAGAATGTGAAGAAGCCGCAAAGATGCTGACCGTAAAATGCGCAAGCATCGAGCACACCGGTCTCTCCCTGAGCGGCGGCAACCAGCAGAAAGTCGTCCTTGCAAAATGGCTGATGGCGAACCCGAAAGTCCTGATTCTGGACGAACCGACGCGAGGCGTTGACGTCGGCGCAAAATCAGATATCCATACCCTCATGTGCCAGTTCGCGGCGCGCGGCATGGCAGTCATCATGATCTCTTCCGAGCTTCCTGAGATCATGGGCATGAGCGACCGTATCCTGATTTATCACGAAGGAAAGCTGAACGGCGAAATCAGCCGCAGCGATATCCTGAACCAAAACGTCACACAGAAACATATTCTCGAAAAAGAATTCGGCGGCAAATAGGAGGGAACAAAAGTGGCTTCAAATAATAAGAAAAAGATCCTTGGAATGGA
Source organism: Candidatus Choladousia intestinipullorum (assembly GCA_018711885.1). Classification (GTDB taxonomy): domain Bacteria; phylum Bacillota; class Clostridia; order Lachnospirales; family Lachnospiraceae; genus Choladousia; species Choladousia intestinipullorum. Next base: position 4,321 of record DVHT01000043.1, read on the forward strand.
TCACGACCAGTTTAACATGTTTATGGGTAAATACGGTATCGGTATCATCCTGATCGGCATGGTGATCATCATCGCCATTATGAAACCGTTGTTTATCAAACCAAATAACCTGCTGAACATTTTCACTCAGATTTCTATCAACGGCCTGATCGCTTACGGT
>DVHT01000044.1 GCA_018711885.1 Candidatus Choladousia intestinipullorum
TAATGGAACTATGCTAAAACAAGATTATTATAACGACTTTTTTGAAATTGGGCAACAGAAAATTAACTTCAGTTTCTTCGAATTGAGTTTACCCGACGACGATCCAGTCTATACCCTGAAAAACGTGATGGAAGAATTAGATTTTTCAGGCCTGCCGGCCTGTTATTCAGACAAGGGAAGAACCGGGTTTAACCCAATCATGCTGTATTCTGTTGTTACCTATGCAAACATGCGCGGAGTCCGGGCTGTTGACCGTATTGTTGACCTGTGTCAGCGAGACCTTGCATTCATCTGGCTGACCAAAGGGCAGAAACCCCAGAGGGATGTCTTTTACGATTTTAAAGGAAAGAAGCTGACGGGAGAAGTTTTAGATAAATTAAATTACCAGTTCATGCGCCGTCTGGAAAAGGAAAGTCTGATCACGCTGAAAGAGCTTTACATTGACGGAACAAAGATCGAAGCGAATGCAAACAGATCTACGTTCGTCTGGCGGGGAAGCCTCAACTATCATCTTGCAGGGCATCTGGATACCATAGATGCCCTTTATGCAAAGTACAATGCTTTTCTGCCTGAGAATGGGTATGGCCCCAAATACGACCTTGGGGATACCCATATGTTCGTGGTCGGAGGAATGGACAAAGTCAGGAATATCATGAAATACTATCGGTTTTTACAACATGAAATCGAGAAATACAAAAGGAAAAAAGGGGCAGAAAGCTGCTTAACTGATGGAGCTTGCAATCCAGAACAGGGGGCTTTTGCGCCCTAAAATACGAGGGATAAAAAGAAAGAGTCAGTCCGACAGAGAATTCGGTTCCTAAAAAATCCGAATTCTCTGGGATTGTCTCTTTCCTGCGTGTCAGGGGCTAAAATTCGGTATTAACCGACTCCCCCTTTTGTTTTATTCTGATATTATTCGGACACTGCTTCCGTATCCGCCGTCTCACTCTGCTCTGTCTCTGCTTCTGACTGGTACGCTTCGCTGTCCTGTACGGCAAATTCTGATTCTGTACTCTCTTCCGGAGCGAACTGTGCCGACCATGTCTCTGCATTCACTGAGATTTCCGTTACAAGTCCAAGAAGTTCAGCCTGCGTCATCGCAAGAACGTCTCTTTCTTCCTCAGGAGCTGCGATCTCGCCCGGCTGTGCCGCTGCCAGGATCTCTGCAGTCAGTCCCATCTTCTCATCATCTGCTGATATAGAAAGCTCATCAATCGTCCAGACGAACTTCTTTCCTTTCTCCACCTGAAAAAACGTGCTGTCCAGATTCATCTCCACGCGGCTGCTGCCGTCATCGACTGCAAACAGCGCATCCAGATCGCCTGTAGCAGAATCGAATGTCATTGAAAACGGCGTGCCGGTATACTGTACTTCTCCGTTTTCATCTATGATTTCCATAAACATGCTGTAGGTCTCTGTCACATCATCCGCCGTTTCCCGGTACAGACCAAATGCAGCACTGCCCAGGCTGTTCCGGTCCGCATCGGATATCGTCATCTCAAAGTCCATGCCTTTGCTCAGGTCTTCCGGATCTACATAACTTACCTGATAATTAAGATAACCCTGGAAGTCCTCTTCCGGAACACTCTCAGATTCCGTCATGGTCTCTGTCTGTGTTCCTTCTGCCGTGGCAGCAGTTTCCGTTTCTGCTGCAATTTCCGTTTCCGCCGCTGCTTCCGTCTCTTCACCCGCCGACACATCCGCTGCGACAGCATCTTCCGCCGTTCCGGCCGGCTCCAGCGTATCCTCCACCACTGCTGCGTACTCTGTCTCTTCGTCCGCTAATGTGCTGGTATCCATATAAATCTCATAATTGAATCCCTGGACCAGATCATCCTTTACTTCAAAATTGATGTCCACAGATTCTCCGTATACGGTCTCAAGCTGTGAAAGCATTTCATCCAGATCCATCTGCATCCCGTTATTATCCTCTACCGTAATCACTCCGGTATCCATAAAGAAAGTGGAATACGAATCCAGTATTGATCGGTAGATCTCCATGATATCCGACATTGCAAATGTCGCCGTATAAATAGTAGAATCTCCTTCTTCCGTCTTCTCCACCTGAAGATCCTCAGAAGCTTCCGTCAGGATCTGCTGCAGTTCCTCCTGATTTCCGCCGGAAAGGTCCGAGATCAGCTTCATCATCTCTGCCGTCGGGTAGAAAGTCAGATCAATATCCGGAATGTCTTCCGGCATCTCTCCGAGTATCTCCGCAAGAGCCGAAGTTTCATACTGCTCCCTCAGGCTGCCGCCATGCAGGGAAAGTGCTCCTGAAAAAAACTGCGGCATAGAAAGTGCCAGCCGGTCACTGTCTCCGTAAAGGCTGAAATCCAGGAACGATTCCTCGGTCGGTCCTACGCTCCCTTCTGCCAGCCACTTTTTCAGCTCAGGATCGATCTGAAGATTGAAGCTGAAATGGCCGTCCTCCGTAACCTGCCCATCCAGGTCCATCAGCTCGATCGTCTCTGCCAGAAGTCCCGCATCCAGCCGGATCTGAAGTCCGCTATCCTTCATTGCCTTTCCCAGATCAGAAAAACCGATGAATTCCCCGATCAAAGATTCTGACGTCATTTCCGATTGTGCTTCCATGATCGCATTCAGCTCATCTGCCGGCGCTGCCATAGCGGCCGTCTGGAAAACCATAGATGCTGCAAGCGCTGCTGTGCCTGCTTTTGCCGTAATTATGCCAAATTTTCTCATAAAACCCTATACCTCCGCCTAAATGATAATCCAAATATAGCATACCGGATTTTCATTTACAACCAGCTTAAGTGGAACTTAAGGAAAATATAAGCTTACTCTCCCTTTGCCATCTGGCAGATTGTCCGTACGCACTCATCAATCCCGATAGCAGAGCTGTCAAGCACGAGGTGATATCCTTTTTTATCATCCCAGCTCATGCACGTATTTGCATGGTAGAAATTGGAACGTCTTCTGTCATAGCGCTTTAACACGTTTTCCACATTCTTTGCCGGGACGCCGTATGACTCCACTGCACGCTTCTTTCGAAATTCTCTGTCTGCATGTATAAATACGCGGAGGACGTCGCTGCGGTCTCTTAAGATCCATCCGGCGCACCTTCCGATAATGACGCACGGTCCCTGCATCGCCATATCTTTGATCACACGCTCCTCCGTGAGATACAGCAGGCCTTCCTCAGAAAGTCCGTCGCGTTCTCCGGTCATTACCTTCGCGGCCATGCCGATAGAATACAAAAGGCTGTTTGAAGTCGTCTCTTCCAAGTGCAGAAGTCTTTCCGGCACAGTCTTCATCAGCTTTGCGGCACGGTTCAGGACCTCCTGGCCGTAACATGGAATTCCGAGTCTTTCACCGATCTTCTCACCGATTTCATTTCCGCCGGATGCATATTCACGTTCGATTGCAATAATGTTATACTTCACTTTAAATCGCCTCCGCTTTCTCAAACTGGCTGTTGTACAGCCCTGCATAGAAGCCGCCAGCCTTCATCAGCTCTTCGTGATTGCCCTGTTCAATAATGTCTCCGTCCTTCATAACGAGGATCAGGTCCGCATCGCGGATTGTAGACAGTCTGTGGGCAATAATGAAGCTCGTTCTTCCCTCCATCAGCGCGTCCATTGCCTTCTGGATCTGCGTTTCTGTTCTTGTATCGACAGAAGATGTCGCCTCGTCGAGGATCAGGATTCTGTTGTCTGCCAATATCGTACGTGCAATCGTAAGCAGCTGCTTCTGACCTTGTGATACGTTGTTTGTCTCCTCATTCAGCTCCATCTGATATCCGCCCGGCTGCTGCATGATAAATTTATGGACATGCGCAGCCTTCGCTGCCGCGATGACCTCCTCATCCGTCGCATCCAGCCTGCCATATCTGATATTCTCCATGATCGTTCCGGAGAACAGCCAGGTATCCTGCAGGACCATTCCGAACATCTCCCGCAATTCGCCGCGGTTGAAGTCACGCACATCGTGACCGTCGATGCGGATACTTCCGGAGTTCACATCGTAGAACCTCATGAGCAGTTTGACCATCGTAGTCTTTCCTGCTCCTGTCGGACCGACAATCGCGATTTTCTGGCCGTCTTTGATGTCGGCTGAAAAGTCATGGATGATGATCTGATCCGGATTGTACCCGAACTGTACATGATCAAACGTAACATTTCCTTTCAGTCCTGTAATATCGACAGGCTGCGGCGCCGTCTGATCTTCTTCGCTTTCTTCCAGAAATTCAAAAATACGCTCTGATGCGGCCGCTGTGGACTGCAGCATATTCGTGACCTGAGCGATCTGCTGGATCGGCTGCGTAAAATTGCGGATATACTGGAAGAAGGACTGGATATCTCCGACTTCGATCGCGTCGCGGATTACCATAAATCCTCCCAGAATCGCAACGATCACATATCCGAGGTTTCCGATAAACTGCATGATCGGCATCATGATTCCTGAAAAAAACTGTGACTTCCAAGCTGTATTATACAGCTTTTTATTGACTTTTTCAAATTCGTCCACGACATCGTTTTCTTTATTGAACACACGGACGACATTATGCCCGCCGTATATTTCTTCGATCTGTCCGTTGACCTCTCCGAGATACTGCTGCTGTCCGCGGAAGAATTTCTGCGACCGCTTCATGACAAACGAGATAATCAGCATGGACACCGGCAGAATAACGAGTGCCGCAAGCGTCATCCATACATTGATGCTCAGCATCATGATGAAGACACCGATCAGTGTCGTTGTAGAAGTAATCAGCTGCGTAAGGCTCTGGTTCAAACTCGTCTGAAGGGTATCGACATCGTTCGTTACACGGGAGAGGACCTCACCCGTCGTCCGGCTCTCAAAATATTTCAGCGGAAGCCGGTTGATCTTCTTCGAGATATCCTTTCTCAGGTTGTACGTTACATCATTGGAGACGCCGCTCATAATGAATCCTTGAATGAAAGTAAAGATTGCGCTGCACAGATACAGGCACATTGCAAAAATAAGGATCTGCGCTATTTTTCCGAAATCAATGCCTCCCGTTCCGCTTATTTTTTCAACCAGGCCGTTAAACAGCTCTGTCGTCGCCTTTCCGAGGATTTTCGGTCCGATAATATTAAAAACCGTACCTGCTACCGCAGCTGCTGCCACGAGGACAAGGCGGATTTTATATCTTCCCATATAATTCAATATTTTTTTCATGCTGCCGGAAAAGTCTTTTGCTTTTTCGCCGGCTCCCATGCCGCGGCCGCCCATCGGGCCGTGCATGGCTCTCGGTCTTCTTGTCTCACTCATCCTGCTAACTCCTCCTCTGACAACTGGGATGTGGCAATCTGGCGGTATACTTCACAATTCTTCATCAGCTCCTCGTGCGTTCCTTTTCCTGCCATCCTGCCTTCATCCAGGACAATAATCTGATCCGCGTGAAGAATCGTACTGATCCTCTGTGCGACGATCAGCGTCGTCGTATCCTTCGTATTTTCTTTCAGTGCACGCCGCAGCGCGACATCCGTCTTATAGTCCAGTGCGGAAAAGCTGTCGTCAAAGATCAGGATCTCCGGCTTCTTCGCTATTGCACGGGCAATCGAAAGTCTCTGCTTCTGACCGCCGGATACATTCGTACCGCCCTGGGCGATCGGCGACTGGTACTGTTCCTCTTTTGCTTCAATGAAGTCTGTCGACTGGGCGATTGCAGCAGCAGTTTTGACCTCTTCTTCTGTCGCTTCCGGTCTTCCGTAGCGGATATTCGAGTCAATCGTACCTGAGAAAAGGATACTCTTCTGCGGCACATATCCGAGCCTGCTGCACAGGTCCTTCTTCGTCATATCCCGGACATCGACACCGTCAACACGGACAGCGCCCTCCGTTACATCGAAAAATCTCGGGATCAGGTTGATCAGCGTACTTTTTCCGCTTCCCGTACTGCCGATAAATGCAACCGTCTGGCCTTTTTCCGCCTTAAACGAGATATCCTCCAGCACTTTTTCATCTGCATCCGGATAAGCAAATGATACATGATCGAACTCAACGATGCCTTTTACATTCTCGTCAGGAGTCTCCGGCTGTTCCGGATCATTGATCGTCGCCTCTGTGCACAGCACTTCATAGATACGTTTTCCGGCTACATTCGCACGCGGGATCATAATGGACATCATTGTAATCATCAAAAACGACATGATGATCTGCATTGCGTACTGGATAAATGCCATCATATCACCGACCTGAAGCGTTCCGCCGTCAATGGCATAGGAACCTTTATATACAATCAGAACAGACACTCCGTTCATGATCAGCATCATGATCGGCATCATAAACGTCATACAGCGGTTGACAAAAAGGTTCGTCTTCATCAGGTTATGGTTTGCTTCTTCAAAGCGCTCTTCTTCATGCTTCTCTGCACTGAACGCTCTTGTAACCATGATGCCGCTCAGGATCTCTCTCGTCACGAGGTTCACCCGGTCGATCAGCGTCTGCAGCTTTGTGAACCGGGGCATCGCTACCTTAAACAGAACAATGATCACCAGCAGAATCAGAATGACAGCCAGCGCGATGATCCAGCTCATCGATGCGTCAGACTGCAGTACTTTCAGCACGCCGCCGAGACCGAGGATCGGTGAGAACAGGATAATGCGGAATCCCATGGCGAGAAGCATCTGAATCTGCTGGATATCATTTGTACTTCTCGTGATAAGAGACGCCGTAGAGAAACGGTTAAACTCTTCATTCGTAAAGCCGATTACTTTGCGGTATACATCATTTCGAAGATCGTGGGCCACCGTAGCCGCTACGCGGGCCGAGCAGAACGTCACGCAGATCGAAGCCGCCATACCGAGCAGCGCCAGAAGCAGCATGTTTCCTCCTGTCTTCATAATATACCGGATCTGCATCTGTCCAAGATCCATGCCAAGCGCTTCATACTCATTCTCTACAAATGCAACGGTATACTGCGATATCATCGTATCCGGCATAGCACCGAATTTGTCTGAGACAGCCTCTGCTATCTGATCCCTTGTCTCCTGCGGCAGCATCTTTACAGCGTCAAGGGCTGATACGCCTTCCGGAAGCTGCGCCATCATCGAGGCAGCCGCCGTATCCTGCGTCTCTTCGGACGCTCCGCTTCCTGCCTGCTCAATCGCACTGAGTACAAGTTCTGCCTGCTCAAGAGTGCTTCCAAGTTCCTCTCTCTCTTCCCTGGACAGATCGTTCAGAACATACGTCCCGTCTTCCAGCGTATAGCTTTCATCCAGCAGGGATTGATCTTCCTCATCCAAAAACAGCTTCAGGTTTTCGGCTGTTTCTTCTCTCATCTGCTCCGGCACGCCATCCTGGATTCCCTTCTGCTGGATGCCTTCATTTACAATTCTCGATGTGTAATCCGGAAGCTCAAGATCACAGTAAGCCTGAAGAAACAGCAGACAGACAATCAGAACAATGAGCCCCGCCGAACTCTTCAGATATTTTGCAAGTTTCGCCATAATAACCTCCTCAGATTCTAGTTTTTCATATTGTCGATCATTCTTTTCAGGTAATCGCGAAGCTGATTCAGTTCCGCTTCAGAGAACCCCGTTGTCAGAATCCTTTCGTTTTCCTCAAACAGGCCTTTTATCTCCTGTTTGATCTTTTCTCCCTTTTCCGTCAGGTAGATACGGGCAACCCGCTGATCAGCAGGGTCCGGCTTTTTGCAGACCAGGCTGTTTTTTTCAAGCCTCTGCACCGTTACGGTCACTGTAGGCGGCTTGATATGAATTGTATCTGCCAGTTCCCGAAGACTAATCCCCTCATGTTCGGCAATCATGCTGAGCACCGGGATCTGTCCCGGGTGGATCCCCAGCTCCGTAAACTTCGTAAAATTCATAGAAGAATACACATGCATCATTTTAACCAGCCATAAAATAATGCGGTCTCTCCCCAATTTCTCTTTCTCCTCCATTTGCATACTCACCTCGCTTTATAATTAGTTAACTAATAATTAATTGGCTAATCTTTAGTATATACTTTTTCACAAAAATTACAAGTCATTTTTGTGCATTTTATAGAAAATTTATTTTTTTATAAATCCGCATAGAAAAAAAGAGGATATCTCTTTCTTTCCCAGATACCCTCTTTCTATTATCTCTTTTATCCATAAACCCGGGCAATCTCTTCCCTCATAATCTCGACCCAGCGGGACGCATTCCGGGGACAATTTCCCAATGTATGATTATCTTTCATAATAAACTCGCAGATACCGCCCTTTGTCTCCTCTACCGCTTTTCTGCAGTCTTTTCTCACGGCCTCCTCATCCATATTCGGAACAGATAATAAAGTCGGCGACGGCTTAACCGACGCAATATACTGTCTGCCAAGGAACTCCGGTACGGTACTCCAGTCTGCCCAGGGTGAAACAGATACCCTTCTCAGGTTTGGCAGGTTCTTTACGTATTTCCATCTTGGATTATACGGTTCGCAGCAGCCATAACACGTAAGCGCAAAACGCTCTAAAATTCTCGCGTGCCTTGGAAAAATAAATTCCCCGTAAAGTTCCGGATTGATAGTAGCCGTTTCCTGGCTGTCACAAAATCCCCACATGTCATGAGTTGTGATGGGCTGCTGCCTTTTTGTCTCGATTTCGTCTGTAAATCCAAAACCGCCGCTTCCGACATACGTTCCTTCCGTATTTTGTGCGAGCAGATGATTTTTCTCAAGAAAATCAAGCATACGCAGCTTTCCTTCACATAAAAGATCCAGCATTCGCTCTACCCACTCCGGTTCCACCAGAAAATCACACATAAAATCTTCCATTCCGCGTAGATTCACGAAATCCCAGCAAAGCCCAAGCGTCCACCACCAGGTGTTTTTTCTTCTTACCTGAAGGATCCCGTCAAAGACAGAATGCGCAAGATCCATTAATATTTCTGACTCTTTCCAGTCAATGATCAGCTCCGG
>DVHT01000045.1 GCA_018711885.1 Candidatus Choladousia intestinipullorum
TGTCCGGGTAAAAACAGTAGTGGGAAAAGACGATACGAAAACGCCGGCAGGCCGCCGCAGCTTATTTTTATTTGACGCCGCAAAAACCTGTTTTGAAAAAATAAAAGAAGAACAGGAAGCAAACAAGCGGTTCCTTAAAGACCAGTATAAAAATACAGAAGGCTATGTCTTTACATGGGAGGATGGGGCTTTGTATGACCCGAACTATATTTCCAAGCTGTTTAAGAAAGCAACAACAGAATTTGGCAGACCGGAGATCACCTTGCATAAGCTGAGACATAGCTGTGCATCCATGCTGATTAACAAAGGATGGGATATCAAAAAGCTACAGTATTGGTTAGGCCATACCGACACAGCCACCACGCTGAATATTTATTCCCATTTTTACCGGGAGCGTCTGAATGCCAGTGAGAATGACTTACAGGAAATATCCAGGGGAGCCGGAGAGCTTTTTGCGTAGCTGCATCATTTTGGGTAACGTTTTGGGTAACGCCCTAATTTTTAGGAATTTTTAGAGCATATCGAGAAAAAGAAAAAACCGGAAACCCTTGTAAATAAAGGATTTCCGGCGCCCCTGCCAAGGAGTCGATGCGACAGGATTTGAACCTGCGACCTCTGCGTCCCGAACGCAGCGCTCTACCAAGCTGAGCCACGCATCGTTTCAGCTTGCTCAGTATAACACTATACTTTACAAAATGCAAGCCTTTTTTTCAATTTTTTTATATTTTTATATTTTTTTCTCTTATCTTTTCTGATGTCTCTGATCATGGATTTTTCAGGATATCATCCGCCATCCGGGATGGTACTTATTTTTCAGCGTTCCGTTTACAATCTTTCCCCAGCCGAGCGGATAACCGTTTACGCATACGAGCCTCCAGCCTTTTCCATTCCCCGAAGCCAGCTCTTCTGCATCCACAGTCTCTCCGGAAAGATAGCGGCGGACGCGTTCGTCCGTGTATTCAAAGTCGATTGCGTCGCGGTATTCCCCGCTTTTTAATGCCATCGCAAAAGACTGCGCCGGCTCGAAGCGGCCGCGCCGGATCTCGCCGAGATACAGGCCGTTCCGCAAAAAAGGCAGGCTGCCGCCAAGCGGCGGCTGCTCCGGCACGAAATACGCCTGACCGTTTCGCACCTCGATCTGTTCCGCCTCCCATTCCATCGATACGGGTTCCATAAAGTCCTGCAGAATCCGCATCTCTTCTCTGGACGGGCGGCCGCCTCTTTTCGCCACCTTGCCATGTACGCCCGGCAGTTCGCCCTTTTTCTTTAACAGGGCCATAAAGTGCCCTTCCCCGCCCATCTTATGAGGAAAAATCCGGATGCATTTTTCCGTCGGCCATTCTTTCGCCAGGGTAAATCCATGCGTATATCCTTCCTGCCACGGGATTTCCAAAAGCTCCATCTCCGGATGTGTCTTCAGAAGATGCAGGATTGTGCCTTCATTTTCCTCCACTGCAAAAGTGCAGGTCGAATAAAGCATCAGTCCGCCCGGGCGCAGCATCTGTACCGCCTGTCCGGTGATCTCGCGCTGGAGCTTCGCACACGCTTCAACTTTATCAAGGCTCCACGCTTTCGCATTCGCGATGTCTTTCCGGAACATCCCTTCGCCGGAACACGGCGCATCGACAAGGATCTTGTCAAACGCCTCCCCAAAAGAAGCCGCCAGCTTTGCGGGAACGGCATTCGTGACAAACGAATTCTTCACCCCGAACACTTCGATGTTCTTAAGGAGCGCCCTGGCCCTCGACGCGCTGATATCATTCGCGACCAGAAGCCCCTCCCCCTGCAGTTTCGCGGCCAGAGCCGTAGCTTTTCCTCCGGGCGCCGCACACAGATCCAGCACATACTCCCCCGGAACGACCGGGAGGACGCTGGCCGGAGTCATGGCGCTCGGTTCCTGCAGATAATAAAGACCGGCAAAATAAAAAGGATGGCGCGCCGGGTCATCCTCTCTCTCATAGTAAAAGCCATTGTCGGTCCACGGGATCGGAGTCAGATGAAAGGGAGCCAGCTTTACGAAATCATCCACGCTGATCTTGAGTGTATTCACCCGGAGTCCGAATCTGCGCGGCTCCTCATACGTCCGTAAAAATGCTTCGTATTCCTGCCCGAGCATCTGTTCCATACGTTTTAAAAAATCCTGCGGTAACTGCATCCCTTTCTCCTTCTTATACATCCCAATCGTACTTCGTCAGTTCGCCCTGAAGCTTCATCTGCGCGAATCCGTTCTGCCGCAGCGCCTCATACAGGACGATCGCGGCTGCGTTTCCGAGGTTCAGGGAACGTGTCTCTCCGATCATCGGTATCCGGATTGCCTCCTGAGGATGCTCTTTCAGGATCTCCTCCGGTATCCCCGCGCTCTCTTTCCCGAACATCAGATAGCAGTCCGGTTCATACGATACTTCCGTGTACACATTTCTGCCTTTCGTCGTGGCCATATAGATCCTGGCTCCTGGATTCTTTTCCAGAAAGTCCTGATAATTGACGTATCTTGTCACATCGAGCTGCGGCCAGTAATCCATACCGGCCCTCTTAAGCGCTTTTTCTGTAAGACGGAACCCAAGCGGCTCGATCAGATGCAGTCTCGTACCGGTAGCCACGCAGGTACGCCCGATGTTCCCTGTATTGGCCGGGATCTCCGGCTCATAAAGTACGATATTTAATCCCATACTGTGTCCTTTTCCTTATGTTCCGAACTTCCGGTACCATTCATCCTGTGCCGGACGGTCGAGGAACCTGACGTCCTCTCCGTTTCGGATGATCCGTTCGTTCCGCTCCGTCGCACATCCGATGACCGAGGCAGAAATCCCGCTCCGCACAAGAGCCTGCACGAGTGTTTCCGGCTCCCTCGTGCCGATCAGCAGCGAACCGGCCGAATACAGATTGTACGGATTGAGGTCAAAATACTCGCAGATCTCCACTGTCTCCTGCCGGATCGGAATGCGCTTCAGATCAATGTCAAGACCGACATCCGCACGTTCCGCCATCTCCCAGAGCGCTCCGAAAACGCCGCCCTGCGACAGATCATGCATTGCATGAGCGCCGGTGGATACGGCGATGCGCGCTTCCGGAAGGACCGGCATCAGCGCCGCGAACCCTCTGGCATTCTTGATCAGGGAAAGCGGGAAACGCTTCCCAAGCTCCTCTTCCTTTTGAACTGCAAGCGCCGCAGTCCCGGCGAGCGCGATCCACTTCGTCAGGACAAGTCCGTCTCCCGGCCGCAGCACGGCCTGATCCCTTTCCGCCGTTTCCGGCTCTCTGCCAGAATCCGGCACCTCGCCGATTCCGGTGATATGATACCATGGCCGCAAAACCGCAGAAGACCGTTCCGTATGTCCGCCGAGCACCTGCATCCCGTACTGCTTCGCAGTCTGTACGATCGCACGCATCCCGGCTTTCAATACGTCTTCCCCGCTGTCTGCCGGCAGCACAGCATGGACCATCAGCGCCCGCGGTTCCCCGCAGGCAGCAGCAATATTGTTGACCGCCGCAGTCACAAGATACCCCGGATCGTCTTCCCATCCCGGCACGGTGCTTACTGCTGTATAGACCGGAGCCGTCCCTGCCGTCTGCGGCAGGCAGGTGCAGTCCGCGCCGTAGCGCTTCCGGCATGCTGCCGGTTCCGGATCGATTTGCCGCAAAACAGAACGCATAAGCGCTGCTTCGGAAAGTTTTCCTGTCTGCATGATAGTCCTCTTCTTTCCCGCCGCAAAACGGCTGTCCTGTGCATCGTTATCCGATCACGGTAACGCCGTCCTCGGCATACTGCTCCGGAGGATCCACCATCTCCGGAGTCGTAGCGGCATCCGTCTGCTGCGGAGCTTCCGTCTGAACCGGTGCTTCCGTCTGCGCTGTCTCCGACTGCGTTGTCTCTGACTGTGCCGGAGTTTCGCTCTGCTGCGGAACGCCGTTTGCGATCAGATTCTGCACCTGTGCCAGGTCATTCTGTCCGATCGCCGTATAAAGCGCTGAAGAAAGCGCCTGATTATCCGTCACCACACCGATCTCATAGATCGCAGGAGACGCCTGGTATGTACTGCTGTTGACCTGGATGGTCTCGGACAGCACACCGTCATAATAAATATTCTTCCAGAGCACTGCTGACAGTCCCTGATGCGGCGACTGTACCTGCACAAAATATCCGACATTCTGGTCTGTCTTTGCCACAAGTTTAATGTTCTGTGCCGGGTCCGTCTGGCTCGTTGTCTCACTGACAAATTCGATCGTACGGTTTGCCGGACGCGTTTCCACGCCGAATATCGTGAAATTCAGCGTTCCGTAATATGCGGAGCCTGAGATATAGATCGGATTTTCCAGATTATTGGTAAACACCAGATCCATAACGCCCTCTGCGATCGCAGCGTCCTTCGACGGATCTACATAATTGACGATCATCGTGTGGTTGGAACGCGCATCAATCTGAAGCTCAGCCTTTAACAGCGCATTGTACAGCGTTGTCGATACCTGGCAGATTCCTCCGCCGTAGGAATCTACGACCTGTCCTGCCTCATACGAAGGCGCAAGCTCATATCCGTTCTCTGCCGTAAACGGCACTACGGCGTCTGTGACAGAAAAGCTCTCTCCCGGCATCAGAAGCGTACCGTTCAATTTTGCCACTCCATTTTCAATATTTTTTGCTCTGGCAGCCGATGACGCGGAATAATCGGTCGTCGCCGTACCGAGCACACTGCTCATCTGCTGCAGCATCTCTGCCGTGAGCACCGGAGAAACGCGGTCTACCGTAGCCTCGATCGTTACATCTCCCGCTTCATACGTTTCCATCTGCTCCTTGAGGCTCACAAGCGTAGCGTCCGCATCGAGTGTCAGGCCGTCTGTTCCGCCCTCTACATGGAGCATACCGTCATCCCCAACGTAACAGGTGCCTTCTACCGGCTCAGAATTAAACTGCGCGCAGGAATCCACAAACGCTTCCTGTGCATCCTCATCAACAGAATACTCTATCTCATACTGTGCGCTCTCGTTCTGCAGATCCTTTTGTTCTTTGTAGCGGCGTACAATATTGCCCGTCTGTCCGAGCTGGCTGATCTCTTCGATCAGGTCTGTATTCTCCCACTGAAGGCCGAGCTCCTTCCAGCTCTTCGATATCAGTGAGTCTCCCATCTGGATCGTGATCATGGAATTTTCCAGCTTTTCAACTTCTCCCTCCACGTACGCTTCGGCCTCGTCGGCTGTCATCCCGCTGACGTCTTTGTCCCCGATAAAGACGCCGTCGCTGATCACATTCTGCTCATCGGCATAAACTCCCTGTGCGCCAGCCGCCAGACATACTGCAGCAGTAAACGCGCCTGCGATGATTCTCCATTTTTTCTTCATAAATAAACAAATCCCCTCTGAGTCCCTTGATCCGTAAGCTGAATTACACGAATGCAGAAAGAAGCGTGCTGGCTACCATCGCAAGTACGATTATGATAACGATCGCTGCAGCAATCTTTTTCTGTGTCTTTGAATTATTAAAGTTCATCATCCTTATCACCTCGTCATTTTTCCATATTGAAAGATAATGTTGTCAATCATTCTCGACGCCTCGTTCTTTGTCAGCGTCTCGATTTCCACATTACTCTCTATTCTATGATATTTTATCAAATCCCGCAAGTATACTTTTTGTGAATTCGTGATCGGCCCCTCTTTCTTGATCTTTGCCACAAGCGGCGCCGCTGCAAACAGTTCCGGCCGGATCTTTGCAAACTCTTCTTTCAGGCGTTCATACAGTCTGGCCGCGGTCAGCGCGTCATCGAGCGCGCGGTGGTGCTGCTCCTGCGGAATGCCGTAATATGCAGCCATCTTATCGAGCGACCGTCCCGGAAGCTCTGGCAGGCACAGCCTGGAAATAGAAAGAGTATCGATCCCCTTCCGTTCAAACGTGCCGCCCAGATTGAGGACATTGCGCTTCATAAAACTGTAGTCAAAAAGAATATTGTGCCCCAGCAGAATGCCTTCCCCGGCAAAATCCAGAAAGCCTTCCACCGCCTCAGAAAGCGGGGGACTGCCCGCCACCATCGCCTGCGTGATCCCGGTCAGCTCCGTGATCCGCGGCGGAATCCCGACGCCGCTGTCGATAAACGTCTCATACGTTCCGGTCACTTCGCCGCCCTCAACTTTTACCGCCCCTATTTCCAGTATTTTATCGTATTTCGGCCGCAGTCCGGTCGTCTCCAGATCGAGCGCGATATAACTGTCTTCCATCGCTTTGTATGGTTCCTCCCTTCTTCTGCCGGTCTCCGGCTGTATCTCTCTTTTGCCGCGTCAGCCCGGGATGTCCGTTTCTTCGATCCTGTAAACCGCGGCACTATTCGTGAGCGCATCGCGCTCTGAATAGTCAAAGAGGAGCCAGTATACGTTTTCCTTCCCTGTATCCCGGCCGGATAACTCCCGGCAGAAACGCTCCAGATGTGTCATCCGCATCATCTGTTTCCAGGTTCTCCCCTCGTATGCTTTCAGATACGTGTGTTCTTCGGCCTCTCTCCGGTAAAACGCTGCTGCCGCTTCATGGTACGGCTGCAGGTCGGCCGCCCAGCCCGGCCTGCTCTTCCCGTTTTCGCGCAGATAAAAGTCAAATGTGAGCAGTTCGTCAAACACAGCGCACCGCTCTTCGTACGGTGTCTGCGGTCCACGGTCCTGTGCATGAAATCCCTCACCCTGTGCCAGCGTATGCAGGATAAATCCCCGCAGCATTTCAAACCGCTGCATCCTGGAATACGATTTCATCTCATTGCCGCAGGACGCATAGTAATCCGCCAGAGCCGCATACAGGTCAAACGGTTCTGCAAACTCTTTTTCCAGAGCCTCTATCGTATGGGCAAACTGTCCGCTGTTGTAATACACCTCCAGCATCTCTTCCACTTCCTTTAACCGCAGCAGTTCGTCACAGGAGATCCAGCGCGTCTTCAGCACTTCATACGGCGGGCTGCTCCGGTATACAATTCCGTATTCTTCTGCCCGCCTGTGCATCTCGGAGCCGCGCAGCACCTTCAGGAACCCGAGCTGGAGCTGCTGCGGCCTGAGGCTGTACACCGCATTGAACGAATGGCGGAAACTGGCAAAATCCTCAAACGGAAGTCCGGCGATCAGGTCCAGATGCTGATGGACATTTCTTCCTTCCGCAATCTGGCGCACCCGCTTTGCAATCTTTTCAAAAGACCCCGTCCGGTGGATTGCCGCCAGCGTTTCCTCATTTACCGTCTGAACGCCGATCTCAAGCTGCACCAGTCCGGGGCGCATCTTGCGCAGCAACTCTGTTTCTTCATCTGTCAGGATATCTGCGGCAATCTCAAAATGAAAATTCGTGATCCCGTTATCCTGTTCCCTGATAAAGTTCCAGATCTCAAGCGCGTGGCTGTGCCGGCTGTTGAAGGTCCGGTCTACGAATTTCACCTGCTGCACACGCTTTTCCAGAAAAAACGCCAGTTCTTTTTTCACGGTCGCTGTATTGCGGAATCGCACGCCCTTTTCAATAGAAGACAGACAGTAGCTGCAGGAAAACGGACATCCCCTGCTGCTCTCATAATAAATGATCCTGTTTTCAAATGCCTTTTCCTTTTCCCGGACAAAAGGCGTCTCATAAACAAAAGGCAGACCGTCCATATCAAGGATTTCCGGCGCTTTTCCTGCCTTTGCCTCCCCGTCTTTCTCGCGCCATACGATTCCGGGGATTTCCGCAAGACTGCCCGCGCTCCCCGCATAATACTCCAGAAGCCTTGGAAAAGACCGCTCTCCTTCACCGCACATCACTCCCGCAAAGGCCGGATTTTCCTGCAGAAACTGCTCTGCATCATAAGAAACCTCCGGTCCGCCGGCCCATATGGCTGTCTCCGGCAAAACTTTTTTCAGATCTTCTGCCAGAGAAAGGATGATCTCCCGGTTCCAGATATAACACGAAAAAAACAGCAGTTCCGGTTTTTTGCTGTATATCGCGCGGAATATGTCGTCTTTTGGCTGATTTACCGTATATTCTGCCAGCCGGACCATCGGTCCGTACGCCCCGGCCGACGCTTTCAGGCTGTATACGGCCAGATTGGAATGGATGTATTTGGCATTGACTGCCACCAGTAAAATATTCATAAGATCCTCTTTTCAATCCTGCCTTTCCTATCGCACAAAGAGGCTATCGCAAAAATGCTTTGATCGCTGCATTTTTGCGACAGCCCCATCCTTGTTTCCCACAATAGCAGCAGACAGGCGTGCCGGCCTTACAGCACCATCCTCGCTGCCCCGTAAATTCCCGCGTCATTTCCAAGCGTGGCAAGCGCGAATTCTGTGCCGCGGCACGCGGAAAACGCATATTTCTGGTACGGTCCCGTAATATAATCGAGCAGGATCTGTCCTGCTTTCGACACACCGCCCCCGATCACGATCACCTGCGGATCCGATACCGTAGCCAGTACGGCAAGCGTCTTTCCGAGGTACTCTCCAAAACGCTCTGCCACACGGATCGCGAGCGCATCTCCTTCCTTCACCGCATCCCAGACGCGTTTCGCGGAAATCTTTCCCTCTCTCAAAAGAGACTGTTCCTCCGAGGCCGACAGCTCTTCTTTTGCCAAACGGACGATGCCGGTCGCAGAAGCCACCTGTTCCAGGCATCCGCAGTTTCCGCAGTTGCAGGGATCCGTGATCGCATCCTCGACGTGCGCATGTCCGATCTCGCCGCCTGCGCCGTGAGAACCGGCGACAATCTTATCATTGATAATGATCCCTCCTCCTACGCCGGTGCCGAGTGTTACCATGATCAGGCTGTGGTAGCCTGCGCCGCCGCCCTTCCACAGTTCTCCAAGCGCCGCCACATTCGCATCATTTCCTGCCTTGACCGGCAACCCTGTCAGCCGTTCCATATCACCTGCGATGTTTACGTATCCCCAGTGCAGGTTCACCGCGCAGGGCACTTCTCCGTTCTCATTGACCGGACCCGGGACTCCGATGCCGATACCGGCGATCTCTTCCTTGTCCAGTTTCTTCTCCTCGATCTTGCGGTTGATCGCATCCGCCACGTCAGGAAGGATATTCACTCCGTTGTCCTCCGTGCGCGTCGGGATCTCCCACTTGTCCAGTACATCCCCCTCTGCCGAAAAGAGTCCGCATTTTACAGACGTCCCGCCGACATCAATACCAAAACAATACTTTTTCATACGTCATTCCTGCTTTCCCGAATTTTTCATTAAGCTGTTCTGTACGCGGTTGTAGAGTTCCTTTGCCGCATTGTACCCCATCTTTTTCTGACGGTGGTTGACTGCTGCGGATTCTACGATGACCGCAAGGTTACGGCCAGGCCGGATCGGAAGCGAATGGCAGACGACGCGGTTGCCGAGGAACTCCGTATACTCTTCCTCCAGGCCGAGGCGGTCGTACTCCTTATCTCTGTCCCACTCTTCCAGCTTGATGACCAGATCGATCGACTGTGTATTTTTTACACTCTCCACACCGAACAGCGTCTTTACATCAATGATCCCGATACCTCTCAGCTCGATAAAATGCCTTGTGATATCAGGCGCCGTGCCGATCAGCGTCTCGTCACTGACCTTGCGTATCTCCACAACATCGTCCGTGACAAGCCGGTGCCCTCTCTTGATCAGTTCCAGCGCAGCCTCGCTCTTTCCGATGCCGCTCTCTCCCATGATCAGAATGCCTTCGCCGTACACATCGACAAGTACGCCGTGAATAGAGATGCACGGAGCGAGCTCAACATTCAGCCAGCGGATGATCTCAGCCATAAAATCAGAGGTAGTGACCTTTGTCACAAAGATCGGCACCTCGTATTTCTTTGCCAGACGCAGCATGTCCTCATCCGGTTCCGTCATCGTCGTGTAGATGACACACGGCACCCGGTAGGACAGAAACTTGTCATATACGGGCAGCTTCTTTTCTCTCGGCAGATTCTCCAGATAAGTGTACTCCACGTACCCGATGATCTGCACGCGCTGAGAATAAAAATGGTCAAAATATCCGGTCAGCTGAAGCGCCGGACGGTTGATCTCAGAAGTAACGACCTTCTTATCCGATATATCGATCTCCGGAGTCAGATTTTTGAGTTTCATCTTATCCACGAGCTTTTCAAGCGTTACGCTGCTCACCATACCTGCCATTTCAAAAACCTCCTGATGTATTCTTCTCTCTATTATAATAATTCTCTATCCCTTTGTCCAGCGATTACGGAGCCTTTCTTTTAATCCTCCTCCGTCACCGTCATTTTTTCCGGCAGATCCGGCGAATGGAAAAAGTCGTAGACCTGCTGCGCGCTGCGGGCGTTCATAGACGGTGCATGAGAAAGCTGCTCAAGCGTCGCGTCACGGATCGCCTCAGGAGATTTGAAAGTGCGCAGCAGCGCCTTTCTCCTCGCCGGTCCGATGCCCGGAATATCGTCTAAAATAGAATGCACCTGCTGCTTGCTGCGCAGACTCCGGTGATACTCGATCGCAAACCGGTGCGCCTCATCCTGAATCCTTGTCACGAGCTTAAAGGCTTCTGAATGTACGTCGATCGGCAGTTCTTCATTATTAAAGTAAATGCCCCGCGTCCGGTGAAAATCATCCTTCACCATCCCGCACACAGGGATAGAAATCCCGAGACGCTCCAGTACCCCCAGCGCGATATTGACCTGCCCGCGCCCTCCGTCCATCATCAGCAGATCGGGGAATCGGCTGAAACTTCCCATCTCATTGCCGAGCCCTTTTTGGGCAAGCTCTTCCCGCTCTTGTAATCCATGCGTAAACCTGCGGGTAAGTACCTCCTCCATACTGGCATAATCATTCGGCCCCTGGACGCTTTTGATCTTAAATTTGCGGTAATCACTGCGCTTCGGCTTTCCTTTTTCATATACGATCATCGATCCTACCGACTCAAATCCGTTGATATTCGAGATATCAAAGGCCTCCATCCGCATTGCGCGCTCGATCCCGAGCAGTTTTTCAATCTCGTGTACCGCCCCGATCGTCCTTCCCTCTTCACGCTTGATCCGCTCCCGGTCCTGCCGCAGTACGATCGAAGCGTTTTCATGTGCCATCTCCACGAGTTTTTCTTTTGTTCCTTTTTTCGGAACACGCAGATATACGCGCTGTCCGCGTTTTTCACCGAGCCATGTCTCTATGATATCCTGTTCCTCGATCTCTGTCTCCAGCATCAGTTCCCGCGGCACAAACGGCGTCCCGGCATAATACTGCTTGATAAAGCTTCCCAGGATGACGGACTTCGGATCGTGCGGCGCCACTCTTAAATAGAAGTGTTCGCGTCCGATCATCTTGCCTCCGCGGATAAAGAAGACCTGCACGACTGCGTCCGAACCGTCGACTGCCAGCGCAAGGACGTCTTTGTCTTCCCCGTCCCCGTGCGTGATCTTCTGGCGCTGTGCGACCTGATTGATGCTGTTGATCAGATCCCGGCACTCCGCTGCCGTTTCAAATTCCATCTGTTCGGCCGCCTCTTCCATCTTCTTCTGCAGCATCTCCAGCACAGGCGCATGATTCCCGTTCAGAAACTCCAGCGCTTCATCGATAGATTTCCGGTACTCTTCTTTGCTGATCTTTCCCTGGCAAGGAGCATTGCACTGCCCGATATGGTAATACAGACACGGGCGTTCCTTTCCGATATCCCTCGGCAGATTTCTCTGGCAGCTTCTCAGTTTGTACAGCTTCTTGATCAGGTCGATCGTATCCTTGACTGCTCCCGCGCTCGTGTACGGTCCGAAATACCGTGACTTGTCCTTTTTCATCCTGCGCGCAAAAAGTACCCTCGGGAATTCCTCCCCAAGGGTTACTTTGATAAAAGGATAGCTCTTGTCGTCTTTGAGCATGGTATTGTATTTCGGACGGTGTTCTTTGATCAGATTGCACTCCAGTACGAGCGCTTCCAGCTCGGAATCCGTCACGATATATTCAAACCGTCGGATCCTCTCTACCATCTGCTCGATCTTGACGCTTTTATTCCGGCTGCTCTGAAAATACTGCCGCACACGGTTTTTCAGGCTGATCGCCTTTCCTACGTATATGATCTCATCGCGCTCGTCGTGCATAATATACACACCGGGACGGGCCGGCAGCTTTTTCAGTTCTTCTTCTATATTGAACATTCCGAATATCCTCTCCCATACTGCTGTCCTGCAGGCAACCGAAGCACCTGTGTCTGACGCGGTAAATCTTCCTGCAATATTATAGCGTCTTTTCATCGGAATGTAAAACAGATTGTTTCAGTCAGATCCTACCAGAGCTCCAGTTTCTCGTAATTATCAGGATGGATCCTGATCTCGATCTCGCTGTAAGAGCGGAAATCGTACGTGCTGAATTTTCCTTCCTTCAATTCTTCCAGGAACTGGTCTCGCACACTGACCGCCATCCGCATCTGCTCTTCAAACCCCATGCTGCCATGCTGACACACATTGACCACAGCCTCTTTCCATGTCCCGTTTCCGGTGTGCTGATACTCCTCTGTCGGACCGAGCTCAGCCTCTCCGAACGCTTCGCTGCACGTAATGTCAAACCACACCTCATCCCTTGGCACGGTACGGTCTTCGGTCACTTCGACGTCATAATTGTCCCAGTAAAAATACGGATGGAGCTGCTCATATTCCCCGGCATCAACCTCCCATATGAGTCTCTGCGTCTTCTTTTCTTCTCCGGCAAGCTCTACATGGCCTTCATATTCCAGACCGCTGTATTCTGCAAATCCGATCCCGGTCCCGAGCCCGCCAAGAAAGATGCCAAGCAGGATCAGTACAACCATACATTTTCTGAATCTCACGATCATCCCTCCCTTATCCTTCTATAGACGGCGTATTGCCGGATATCCTGTTCTTTCTTTTGAATACAAAACTGAGCAAAAGCCCCGTAACGCCGAATGCGGCAAGCACGATGCCGAACGATCCGACGCCGATCCCGACGACCGGATACCCCTGTATGATCAGCACCAGGACCACTCCGGTCAGAAACAGGAAACACAGTCCGAGCAGAATTACCGGACAGGCCAGGAGAATCAGGGCCGCCCGTACAAACAGTACGCAGCAGAATTTCACGGCACTCATCAGTCCGCCGGAAATGCGTCTGAGTCTTCCTTTGCCCCGTTTTGCGCGCCCTGCTTCCAGCCTCCGCTCCTGCCCGGAGACGTTCTCTTGCGCGGAGTGTTTCCCGGTCAGCCTGCCAAACATCCTTCCGACGCCTCCTGCCGCCTTTTGAACGGTATCCCGCACAAACAGAAACATTCTCCGGATGAAGTGCCAGATCCCGAGCAGTATGCGCCGCACCGTTCCGACTGCCGCTTTTCCGGCCGTTCCCGCCATATGTCCGGCACTCTCTGCGGCGTTTCCGGCTTTCTTTGCCATATTCCCCGCCGCTTCCCGCACTTTATGGGATGTCTGGTTTTCTTTCCGCGTCTTTCTCATTTGTTCCGCCGTTTTTTCCGATGCTTCCGCCGCATACTCGGAATTGATGCGGTACGCATCCAGCAGTTCTGCTGCCAGTTCCTCCGGGCTTCCAAAAACTCTGACCGCCTCTTCTTCGCTCAGCCCGCTCTTGATCTTCAGATTGATATGCTGCGCATACTCCTCCAGCACATCCTTCCGCTCCTGCTCATTTAATACATGCAGCCGCTTTTCCAGCTCCTGCAGAAATTCCGTTTTATTCATCGCTTTTCCCCTCCAAAAAATCATTTACATTCTTCCAGAAACCGTGCCACTCATTTACCAGCTGTTCCCGGTAAAGCACTCCTGCCGCTGTGAGGTGGTAATACTTACGCGGCGGCCCCTCGGAAGATTCACGCAGATACGTTTCGAAGTAGTGTTCATTCGTGAGCCGTTTCAGCAGCGGATAGATCGTTCCCTCATTCACATCAATCACCTGGGAAACCTCCGCCACAAGCTCATACCCGTACATATCCTTCCTGCTGACCGCTACAAGCACGATCATTTCAAGGACTCCCTTTTTAAATTGAGGATTCATCGTTTTCCTCCTCTCACCCCGGTCGCAGACCCGAAATATGGATTTGTTGTAGATATATTATACCAAGTACCTTGCATTGTCAAGTACCGTGAAAAAAATAATAGCTGCTGTTGTTTTTCTTTTCTCTTTCTTTAGATTTCTTTCAGCTTTCAGTCACCGTTTATACACATTTTACCAGTATACTCTAAGCATAAATTAAATGAAGTCACGACAGTACATGGCGCGTCTGTACAGGGAGTGGCTTCGCCAAACAACTATCTTAATTTCGGTTAAGTTTTCATACATTTTTCTCTTTCCTTTGCCCCTTCGGGGGCACCAAAACTCCGGGGCACCGCATCAGCTTACGCTGAACGATGCCCCGTTTACTATTTCAGAAGGATCTCAGTTTATCCTGACTGTCATCCGTCGTATTCTCGACAGACCTGATCTGTACGTAATACCCATACTGTTCGTTCACTTTAATGTATACCCGGTCTCCCGCCTTGTGGCCCATCAGTGCTTTGCCGAGCGGAGACTCGATACTGATCAGTCCGCGGATCGAATTTCCGCGCACGGTCGTCACCAGACGGTACGTCTCTGTCTCATCGTCCTCCTCAAAATAAACGGTGACCGTGTTATTGATCCCGACCTCATCTTCTTTTGAGTTGTCCGAGATGACGTTTGCCGTCTTCAGCATCCGCTCCAGATACCGGATCCGGCTCTCATTTTTATTTTTGTCTTTCTTTGCCGCGTAATACTCAAAGTTCTCGCTCAGATCTCCGTGGGAACGCGCTTCTTTTACAGCCTCAATGGCCTCCTTGCGCACCACCAGCTTACGGTACTCGATCTCCTCTTCGATCTTCTTGACGTCACTCGGCGTCAGTTTATCGTACATCCCCTGTCCCTGCCTTTCCAATCACAGAAGTAGTAGCGTCAGCCATCAATCAAATTGATCCTGTTCTGATGGCGCGCGGCTCCCGAAAACGGTGTATTCAGGAACGTATCTACGATCTTGACCGCAAGCCCCGGGCCAACGACTCTTCCGCCAAGTGCAAGAATGTTTGCATCGTTGTGCTGTCTCGTTGCCTCTGCGCAGAAACAGTCCGTGCAGAGAGCAGCGCGGATTCCGGGAACCCGGTTTGCCGCAATCGAAATACCGATCCCGGTGCCGCAGATCAGGATACCTTTCTCGCATGTCCCGTCTTTGATCGCAGAAGTAACCTTCCGCGCATATACCGGATAATCGACCGCCTCCGTGCTGTCGCATCCGAAGTCTTTGTATTCCAGTCCCTTTTCATCCAGATATTTTAAAATCTCCAGCTTTAATTCATAACCGCCATGATCACATGCAATCGCTATCATTTGATTTTCTCCTTTCCTACCGGTTCAGTCCGTCTCCCAGACTGTATATTCTCTCATAATCGCAAGCAGCTCTTTTGTACGCTCAGCCGTATGCGCTCCGAACACCGCTGAACCTGCGACACAGACATTGGCTCCGGCCGCGAGCACCTCCCGGATAGTAGAAGGCTTGATGCCTCCGTCTACCTGAAGGTCCGTCTCAAGGCCAAGCTTTATCAGCCGTCTGCGAAGTGTCCGGATCTTATCGGTCATCTGGGGGATATAGCTCTGTCCGCCGAATCCCGGATTGACCGTCATGATCAGCACCATGTCAACGTCTTCTATGACATGATCAAGGGCAGAAAGCGGTGTGGACGGATTCAGCGCCACCCCTGCCCTGCAGCCGCACGACTTGATCTGCTGGATCACGCGGTGCAGATGCTTTGTCGCCTCCGCATGAACGGTAATAGAATCCGCTCCGCATGCTTTAAAGTCCTCAATGTAACGTTCCGGCTGTTCGATCATCAGATGAACATCGAACGTGCAGTCTGTGCAGCGGCGGATCGACTGGATCACCGGCATCCCGAAAGAAATGCTGGGGACAAACATGCCGTCCATTACATCGATGTGCAAAAACCGGGCTCCGGCATTTACCGTCTCCCTGATATCATTCTCCAAGTGTCCGAAATCTGCCGCCAGGATGGACGGTGCAAGTATGTTTTTTCTCATGTTTTCCTCCTGTTTTACAGATGCTGATCTTCCTGATTCTGTTTTTACTGATTATTCACGGCTTTTACAAAACGCTCAAACGCTTCCTTTCCTTCCTCCGTGCGCTTATAAACACCGGCGTGTTCCAGCACTTTGCTGAACACAAGGCCGACTTCGTCTTCTATGATCTTATCGATCGTCTCTTTTTTGAAGGAACCGTATTTCTCCTTCAGCTCTGCCGCCCAGTCAGCGTGTTTTCCAAGCTCTTCGTCTTCCGTGATATCGCGTCCTTCCAGCATTGCTTCTTTCAGATGCTCCAGTTCATCCTTCAGTCTGGCCGGGAGAACTGCCAGTCCCATCACCTCGATCAGACCAATATTCTCTTTTTTGATATGGTGCAGCTCGGCATGCGGGTGGTAGACACCGAGCGGATGCTCTTCTGTCGTGATATTGTTGCGCAGCACAAGATCCAGTTCAAATTTGTCTCCGCGTTTTCTCGCGATCGGCGTGATCGTATTGTGCGGTTCGCCGTCCGTCTTGGCAAAAATAAATGCAGCTTCATCCGTATATCCGCGCCATACGCCGAGAATCTTATCCGCCAGTTCTACCAGACGCCGGGTGTTCTCTGATCTTAAGCGGATTACAGACATCGGCCATTTTACGATCCCTGCTTCAATGTCCTCAAATCCGGCAAATACGACCGTTTTCTCCACCGGCGCCTTTGCCATCGCAAATTCGTAGCATCCGCCCTGGAAATGGTCATGGCTCAGAATCGAACCGCCCACGATCGGAAGATCGGCATTGGATCCCACAAAGTAATGCGGAAACTGCTTTACAAAATCAAGCAGCTTCGCAAAAGTCGCCCGCTCGATCTTCATCGGTATATGCTCAGAATTAAATACGATGCAGTGCTCATTGTAATATACGTACGGGGAATACTGAAAACCCCACTGGCTGCCATTGATCGTCACCGGAATGATACGGTGATTCTGACGCGCCGGGTGGTTCAGGCGTCCGGCATATCCTTCATTTTCCTTGCAGAGAAGACATTTCGGATAGGAGGTCTGCTTTGCAAGCTTGGCAGCTGCGATGGCCTTCGGGTCTTTCTCCGGCTTGGAGAGATTGATCGTGATATCCAGATCTCCGTACTCTGTAGGGGATACCCATTTTCTGTCACGCGCGATGCGGTAACGGCGGATATAATCCGTATCCTGGCTGAACTTGTAATAAAAATCAGTCGCTTTCTTCGGGTCTTCTTCATACAGTTCCCGGAAGCGGCGGATAATATTCGATGGACGGTCCACAAGAAGACTCATCACCTTCGTATCGAACAGATCGCGGTATCCGACCG
This sequence comes from Candidatus Choladousia intestinipullorum, assembly GCA_018711885.1. GTDB lineage: Bacteria > Bacillota > Clostridia > Lachnospirales > Lachnospiraceae > Choladousia > Choladousia intestinipullorum. The sequence continues at coordinate 17,311 of DVHT01000045.1, forward strand.
TATTCTCCTCCAGAATGCCGTTTTCATACGCATAATCGCAGATATCTCCAAGTATCTGCGGAAGCTCTCCCACAATTCTGCCGTCTCCCGGCTCATAAGTGCAGATAGATTCCAGCGCCGTTTCCTCCAGCGAATCCATGTGAAGCAGTTCCAGTAAACGGTTTGCCGTATACACCGCGTCCTCGCGCGCAAGGAGCCCGGTCTCCAGACCGTACTGGACCAGTTTTGCAATACTGCTTTGTATCATCTCTTTATCCTCCTCGATCTCCGTAACATCAGAAAATATGAATATTTTCCTATTGTTCTTACTATACCATGTCCTCACGCCAACTGCAATCTGATTTCACCAGTTCCGCCGTCAGGAAAATCCCGGCGGCAGAATGCGCAGGCTTGCCTGCAGCAGACTGCTGACGGGGCTTTCCTGCGGGGCGGGACGCCCCGTCAGCCGCAGACAAAAGCTGCGTAAGCAGCGGCCAGCCTGCGAAGCAGGCGGTCTGCGGCCTGACGGCGGAACTGGCGGCGGCAGGCGGTCTGCGGCCTGGCGGCGGAACTGGCGGCGGCAGGCGGTCTGCGGCCTGGCGGCGGAACTGGCGGCGGCAGGCGGTCTGCGGCCTGACGGCGGAACTGACGGCAGCAGGCAGACAGCCACAGGCGCGGCTAGCGGCATGCAGGCGACGGCCACAGGCGCGGCTGGCGGAACTAAGAGTAGACTTTTCCCGCAAACTCTGCTATTCTGTTCTTAACAGACAGGAGGGGTACGGATGAATGAACTGAAGCTGTATCGGAAAAGAATTATCCCGGATGAATGCCTTCTGCTGGAGAATGACAGGATCCTTTATCATGACCGGGAAGTGATCGTCACAAAATGGGATACAATTCGACCTAAAAAAACGCTTCACCATGGATACTCCTGCTACTTTCTGGAACGCGGTTTCAAGGTCAGCAAGTTTTATGACCATGAAAATAACCTGATCAGCTGGTACTGTGATATCATCGACCATACGTATGACCGTGAAACAAACACGTACGTCGTCACAGACCTGCTCGTGGATGTCATTGTCTACCCCGACGGTTTCGTCCGTGTAGTCGATCTCGACGAACTCGCAGACGCAGCTCGCGACAGCCTGATCTCAGCGGAACAGATGCAGCTCGCGTTAAGACGCACGGACAAGCTGCTCTCCCTGATCTACAAGGGAGCATTTGAAAAGCTGAAGCAGTACATCGAATCGCGGGAGACACCTTCCCTCTGAAATCTGCGCCAGTTACAAGTAGAGGATCTCAACAAGCGTCAGGCCCTGAGGCCGCGCAGTATCTCCTGCACGGCTTCGGTCGCATGCCGCCAGTATCTCCGGAACCTCCTCCGGATCCATCTGGCCGCTTCCGGCGCGCAGAAGCGTACCGGCAATGATCCGCACCATATTGTAGAGGAAGCCGTTCCCCTTCACCCTGATCGTGATCATATCCCCGTCTCTCGTCACATTCAGACTGGTAATTGTCCGCACGCGGTCTGTCACTTCCGGCTTATTCGTGCAAAAACTCGTAAAATCATGTGTCCCGACCAGATGATCTGCCGCCTGCTGCATCTTCTTTTCATCCAACGGATAATAATAAAACAACGAATACAGCCTGCACAGCGGATCCGGGAAACGCCGGTTGCAGATTTTGTATTCGTATGTCTTTATCGTCCTGCAAAAACGCGGGTGAAAATCAGACGACACCTCGCAGGATTCCTGGATACGGATATCCTCCGGCAGTCTCGTGTTCATCGCATAGGAGATCTTCTCGGCAGGAATCCTGGACGCCGTATCAAACACGGCGACATTCCCTCTAGCATGGACCCCCGCATCCGTACGGCTCGCACCGATCACACGGATTTCTTCACCCAGCAGTTCGCTCAGATGCTTATTCAATTCACTTTCTATCGTAACGCCGTTTGGCTGTATCTGCCATCCGCAGTAATTCGTACCGTCATAAGCGACTGTCAGCTTCACTCTTTTCATTGCTCTTCTCCATCATCGTTTAGTACCAGAGTCCTGCAAAAAATCCGATCCGGTTGATGAAGAACATCGCCACGAGATACAGGAGCAGGCACAGATACGCTGCCTTGTCACGGTTCTGATAGATGAGCGGTTTCATCTTCGTCCTTCCTTCACCGCCGTGATATCCGCGCGCTTCCATCGCCATCGCCAGATCATTCGCACGGCGGAACGCCGAAATAAACAGCGGGACCAGAAGCGGGATCATATTCTTTGCCTTCTTTATGATCCCTCCCGACTCAAAATCAGCGCCCCTCGCCGTCTGCGCCTTCATGATCTTGTCCGTCTCTTCCATCAGGATCGGAATAAAACGGAGTGCGATCGACATCATCATTGCGATCTCATGCACCGGAACCTTGATCTTTGCCAGCGGCCGCAGAGCCTTTTCCAGACCGTCCGTCAGATTGTTGGGCGTCGTCGTCAGCGTCATCACGGAAGAGCCCACCACGAGATAGATCAGGCGGATCGCCATAAACACTGCCGTCTCGATTCCTTCCTTGGTGATCGTAAAGACCCATATCCGAACAACCGGCGTTCCGTTTATCAAAAACAGATTAAAGACCACCGTAAACATCATCAGGATAAAGATTGACTTCAGCCCTTTCAGCATAAATCCAAGCGGAACGCGCGAAGCATAGATGACAGCTCCGAGAAAAACGGTCGCCGCGATATACGCCTCCGCTGAGCTGAATGCAAACAGCGACACAATGAACACCAGCGTGCCTGCAAGCTTGACTCTCGGATCCAGTTTGTGAATGACGGAATTGGCCGGATAATACTGGCCTAATGTAATATCTCTTAACATATCTTCTTCCTTCTGCCTCTAACGCTTCAGGCATTGTATAATCGCGTCGGCGGCTTCCTCCACCGTCGTCGCATCGTCCGGCACATCCCAGCCGTTTTCCTGCAGCTGGTGCATCAGATAAGTCACCTGCGGCGCTGCCAGCCCGACTGATTCCAATTCCTTATAATGACGGAATACCTCGCGCGGAACGTCATCAAACATGACCTGCCCTTTATTCATCACGATAATACGCTCTACATAGCGCGCCACATCCTCCATGCTGTGTGATACGAGGATCACCGTGATCTTTTTCTCCTTATGGAGCCGTTCGATCTGGTCCAGAATGTCGTCGCGCCCTCTCGGGTCGAGTCCCGCCGTCGGCTCATCCAGCACGAGCACATCCGGGTCCATCGCCAGAATGCCTGCGATGGCCGCGCGCCGCTTCTGTCCGCCTGAAAGCTCAAACGGAGACGATTTATAATATTTTTCCTTCAGACCGACGAGCTTCAGCGCTTCATATGCGCGCGCTTCCGCCTCGTCCTGGGACAGCCCCTGATTCTTCGGGCCAAAGCATACATCCGTAAATACGTCTGATTCAAACAGCTGGTGCTCCGGGTACTGGAAGACCAGCCCTACTTTGCTCCGCATCCCTTTCATGTCGAAGCCTTCTTCGTAGATATTCTTATCATTATAATATACCGCTCCGGAAGTCGCCCGCAGCAGACCGTTCAGGTGCTGGATCAGCGTGGACTTTCCCGAGCCGGTGTGCCCGATGATCCCGATAAACTGGTCATCAGGAATCGTAAGATTGATCTCTCTTAGTGCCTGCCGCTCAAACGCCGTCCCGGCACTGTACACGTAATTCAGATTTTCTATTCTGATCGCCATGGCAAATCCTCTCTGTCACTGTCTGTCCCGATATTCTGCAAGCGCCTGCACCAGCTCCTCATTCGTCAGAATGCCGTCCGGCAGACTGATGCCGGCCTTCTGCAGCTCATAAGCCACCAGCGTCGCCTGCGGCACATCCAGCCGGTAGCGTTTCAGTTCCTCTACGTGTGAAAACACCTCGCGCGGCGTTCCCTGCATCACGACCCGTCCCTGATCCATGACGATGACACGGTCCGCGTCAATAACTTCTTCCATATAATGTGTGATCAGAATCACCGTCACATGTTCTGTGCGGTTCAGCTCTCGCACCGTGCGGATCACCTCTTTCCGGCCGTTCGGATCGAGCATGGCGGTCGGTTCGTCCAGCACAATACACTTCGGGCACATGGCTACGACTCCGGCAATCGCCACGCGCTGCTTCTGCCCGCCTGAAAGCTTGTTGGGAGAAGCTGTCCGGTATTCCCACATCCCGACGGATTTCAGACTCCGCTCGACGCGCTCCCAGATCTCCTGCTGCGGAACCCCCATATTTTCCGGCCCGAATCCCACATCCTCGTCCACGACCGAACCGATGATCTGGTTGTCCGGATTCTGGAAGACCATACCCGCGCTCTGGCGGATCTCCCACAGCTTTGAATCGTCCTTCGTATCTTTGCCGTCCACATACAGCGTTCCTTCGGTCGGCAGCAAAATCGCATTGATATGCTTTGCAAGCGTAGACTTTCCGGAGCCGTTGTGCCCGAGAACAGCCACAAAATCGCCTGCCTTCACATCAAGATCCACGCCGTCTACAGCGCGGGAGGAGGATTCTACATTGCCTTCGTCATCGATTTTCAGATAATCGTAAGAGACCTTTCTGGCCTTTATGATATTCAACATCTGCCGCACTCACTCCTGATTTTCCTGCAGACTGCGCGTAGAACCGCCAACGACGAGCTCCGCCTCAAAAATCTGCTGTTTATTGGCTGCTTTTTTCTTGATCAGATCAAACATCAGCTTGATGGTGGCCTCTGCCATCTCCCTGCGCGGCTGCCGGATCGTCGTGATCGACGGCTCATAATAAGCCGCAATGGAGAGCCCGTCATAACCGGCCACGGAATAATCCTGCGGGATCCGTTTGCCCGCATCAAAAAGCGCCTTGCAGGCGCCCACTGCCATACTGTCGGAGCTGGCATAGATACAGGTGAATTCCTTGCCAGACTCTAACAGCTCTTTCGTCAGAGCATATCCGTTCTCCATAGAATACGTCGGATAACGGTCCTTCGTCCGCCGCACCAGCTCTTCATCATACGCGATCCCGAACTGTTCCAGCGCTTTTTTATATCCTTCCAGACGCTGGGAGCCAATGCTGGCGTCTTCTCTGCCCGCCGAGAGCATCGCGATCTTCCTGTGCCCGCACCTGCAGAGATATTCGACCATTTTGCAGCTCTCGCGCACGTCATCGACTGTCACGTATGCGCAGTCCTGTCCGAGAGCAGCGGCATTTACCGTACTGATGACGAACGGCACTGCAAGCTGCTCCAGCTTTTCCGCCGTATGATTGCTCAGACCGCCGAGAAACACGATGCCTTTGAGACGCTTTTCCTTCTCAAGCCGGATCGCCACGTCCACCTCGTCCTCAAATTCTTCTACGTGCTGCAGTACAAACGAATATTTTTTCTTCGTGATCTCCCGCTCAAACACCTGGATCATGTCCGTAAAAAAGGGATTGCTGATGCCCTTGATCAGCACCGCGATTGTATTCGAATCGATCCGTTTTAAATTCCTGGCGCTGTTGTTCGGCACGTAATGATATTTTTTAATCGTGTCCATCACCATCTGCTTCGTATCTTCATTGATATCAGGATGATTGTTGATAGCTCTGGAAACGGTGCTCACGCCGACTCCACATAATTTTGCCACTTCCTTGATAGTAAGCTGTTCCATCTGCTATACCTCCTTCCCTGACTGTGTCAAATTATAGCAACTCGCCTGATAAAATGCAAGGACTGAAAACGGTTTCCGCTCCCAAGGCAGGACAGCAGAAACCGCTCTCTGAAATCATAAGACGACTTTATTCTCATTTTTACGTCCGTAGACCTCCGCCATACGGCCCATTTTTTGGATCAGTCCTTCTGTGAGCTGTCCCTTTGACAGCCTCCACCTCCAGTTTTTTCCGAGTGTTGAAGGATGGTTCATCCTCGCTTCCGCTCCGAGACAGAGGTAATCCTGAAGCGGTATCACCGCCGTGTCGGCTACGCTTCCGAGCGTCAGCCGGATAAACGCCCATACCGTCTCGTCCCGGCTCTTATCCTTCAAATCCAGATACTCCGCCGCAAGCTTCCGGTCCTCTTCGCTCAGCTCGTCGTACCACGCAGCCAGCGTCTGGTTGTCATGTGTTCCCGTATAGACGACACAGTTCTGCGTATAATTGTACGGCATATAGTCCCCCGCTTCTCTGGAGTCAAAAGCAAACTCCATCACCTTCATGCCGGGATATCCTGTATCTTTTACAAGCTTCATCACGCTGTCCGTCAGATATCCGAGATCCTCCGCGATGATCGGCACTGTGCCGAACCGTTCTTTCAGCGCGTCAAACAGCTTCATACCAGGGCCCTTTTTCCAGCTTCCCCTTGCGGCCGTAGCGTCTCCGTACGGGATCGCATAGTATTCGTCAAAGCCGCGGAAATGATCGACGCGCACCACATCGTACAGCTTAAAGCAGTGCTCCATCCGCCGGATCCACCAGGCATATCCCGTCTTCTCATGGTATTCCCAGTCGTACAGAGGATTGCCCCACAGCTGTCCGTCTGCAGAGAAAGCATCCGGCGGACAGCCTGCCACCATAGAAGGCCGCCGCTCTTCATTGTACTGGAACATCTCGGGATCTGCCCAGCTGTCTGCACTGTCGAACGCCACATAGATCGGGATATCACCGATGATCCGGATCCCCCGCCCGTTTGCATATGCTTTCAGCGCTTCCCACTGCTTCGTAAACTGATACTGCAGGAACTTGAAAAACAGGATCTCCTGTCTGCAGATCTGTTTGTAGTAAGAGACTGCCTCCGGCTTACCCAGCCGGATATCCTCCTCCCATTTATCCCAGCTTTTTTCTCCGAAATGGTGTTTGATCGCCATATAAAGGCTGTAATCCTCCAGCCAGTGCGCCTGTTCTTCACAGAATTTCCGGAACTTTGCGTCATTCTCCAGATCCGCTCTCGAAAACGCCAGCTCCAGCACCGGAAAGCGCGTCTGATACAGCTTTGCGTAATCGATGCGGCCTGCATCACCGCCGAAATCGAGTCCCTGATACTCCTCAGGTTGTAAAAGCCCCTCCTTTGCCAGAGTATCAAGATCGATGAAATACGGATTTCCGGCAAACGCAGAAAACGACTGATACGGGGAATCACCGTAACCGGTCGGCCCAAGCGGAAGAATCTGCCAGTACGTCTGTCCGGCCTGCACGAGCTGGTCGACAAACTCATACGCCTCTTTCGAAAAACAGCCGATTCCATACGGAGACGGAAGGCTGGATACCGGAAGCAAAACTCCGCACGCTCTCATATGCCACCTCCTGCCGTTTCTGATATCCGGTGTCCCGTCATCCTTTGACCGCTCCTGCCACAACGCCTTCGATAATGTATTTCTGGCAGATGATGTAGAAAATAATGATCGGGACGATCGCAAGTACGAGGGTTCCCATCATGGCGCCCATATCTACGGCTCCGTAGCCGCCCTTCAGATACTGAACGGCCATCGGGATCGTCTTGTACCTCTTCTGGTCCAGTACGAGGGACGGCAGAAGATAGTCGTTCCAGATCCACATCGCCTGCAGGATCATGACCGTAATGCAGGTCGGCTTCATGATCGGAAGCACGACTCTGAAATACGTCTGCAGCGGATTGCATCCGTCGATCATCGCCGCCTCTTCGATCTCGATCGGGATTGATTTACAGAATCCGACAAACATAAAGATCGAAAGGCCTGCTCCGAATCCCAGATATACGACCACGATACCGACCGGATTGCCGAGTTTCAGCATATTCGCGATCTTCGACAGCGTAAACATTACCATCTGGAACGGTACAATCATGGAAAACAGACACAGATAATAGATTGTTTTTGTAACCCTGGTCCTGACTCTCGAAATGTACCATGCGCTCATCGAGCAGAACAGGATGATCGCTGCTACGGAAAATACAGTGATAAAAAGCGAACAGCCGAATGCCTCGATCAGATTCGTCTTTTCGATACCGTTGATGTAGTTTTCCAGTCCTACATACATCTTGTCCGTCGGGATTTCAAACGGGGCACGGCTGATATACGCTTTTTTCTTGAATGAATTGATAAATACAAGTACGATCGGATAGATCCATGAGAGGGACAGGATCGAAAAGCCGAGCGTCCAGATCCATCCGTGCTTTGCTTTTCTTGCGTTCATTACTGCTGCACCTCCTTCGATCTTGTCAGGTAGTTCTGCACAAGCGCGATCGCCGCAACGAGCAGGAAGAAGATCACTGCCTTCGCCTGTCCAACGCCTTCCCATCCGTTTCTTCCATAAAACGTATTATAAATGTTCAGCGCGAGCATCTCCGACATCTTCGAAGGGTCGCCGTCCGTCAGCGCAAGGTTCTGGTCGAACAGCTTGAAGGAATTCGTAAGAGTCAGAAACGTACAGATCGTGATAGACGGCATGACCATCGGGATCGTCACATTCTTTAATATCTGGCGCGGCGATGCTCCGTCGATCTTCGCTGCCTCGATCAGCTCTCCCGGAATGTTCTGAATACCGGAGATATAGATGATCATCATATAACCGATCTGCTGCCAGCACATCAGGATCACCAGTCCGATAAATCCGTAAACAGAGCTGTATTTCAGGTTCCTTCCGAACTGTGCCAGGATACCGTTTAGCAGAAGCTGCCATACGTAGCCGAGTACGATACCGCCGATCAGGTTCGGCATAAAGAATACGGTACGGAACAGATTCGTTCCCTTTATTTTTTTCGTCAGTGCCAGAGCCACTGCAAATCCGATCACATTGATCAGCAGTACTGTCACGATCGTAAACAGCGCCGTAAACCAGAGAGAATGCAGAAATACATCGCTCGGATCGTTCCAGAAACGGATATAATTTTTCAATCCCACAAACCTCGCATCCGTTACGGTCGTAAACTCACAGAATGAAAGATACACACCGAGTATAAACGGTGCAATAAAACCGATGGTGAACGCGATCATGGTCGGAAGCAGGAAGATCGGACCATATTTTTTCATTGACCGGTTATTCATTTTCTCATCCTTCCTTTTCTAAAAAAGGGGCTGCCGTATCACACGGCAGCTCCTCATTCTTTCAGATTCTTTTCTGTTTATTCAGCCGTAGCTGCAACTTCTGCTGCCCATCCATCAACAAATGCCGTAACTACGCCGTCCCATTCGCCGGTACCCTGTGCATACTCAAGAAGCGCGCTGCCAACGCCGTTCTTCCATTCTTCAGACGGCATTGTCGTGAAGCACCATGCTACTGAAGTCTTTCCTGCATCGATGTACTCGTTTGCTGCGTCCAGAAGCGGGTTCTCTGCCTGGTACTCTTCTGTAAAGGTCGTGAACGGAGTTGCAAAGCCCATATCAAATGCCAGGGAAGAACGTCCTTCATCGCTGGAAACAACCCATGCCATGAAGTCAAGTGTTGCCTGGATATCTTCTTCGGATGCCTTTGCATTTACACACCAGTAGTTCTCAGAACCTGTACACAGACCCTGATTCTCTTCGCCTTCTACTCCAATGTAGATCGGAAGCATGCCAAGATCCTCATCTGCCACTTCATTTCCTGTGATATTGCCGTATTCCCATGTACCGTTCTGATAGAATACTGCTTCGCCCAGTGCGAATTCTGCAGCAGCATCCTCAGCCGTCATGCTGGCGATCATCGTCGGTTCGCATGTAGCATCTGTGATGTACATATCCCATACTGCTTTGTAGTTATCCAGATAAGTTCCTTTGATCGCATCTGTGGAGTCAATGCCGTCAGCCTGATACTCGTAGTAGATCGGCAGGTTTGCAAGGTGTGTCTTGAATCTCCAGTCAGAGGAGGAATCCATACCTGCTGATGTGAATGCGCCGAGTACGCCAAGCTCATCTTTTCTCGCCTGGATATCGTCTGCTACCGCTTTCAGTGTCTCAAAGTTCGTGATCTCGGAAGCGTCAGAGATCACTGCTCCGTCCAGTGCGCAGTAGTCAGCCAGCAGCGCTTTGTTGTAGATGATGCCGTAAGTCTCGATTACGTATGCAATACCGAGGACTGAATCTCCGTCCTTCAGCGCAAAATCATCGCTCTTTAAGTAGCTGTAAATCTCGCTGTCTTTCAAGTCATAGCAGTAATCTTTCCATGTAGCCAGACCTACCGGACCGTTTACCTGGAACAGAGTCGGAGCCTCTTCCTTTGCCATCTCGGACTTCAGCTGGGACTCATACGTACCGGATGCTGCTGTAACGACTGTTACCGGGACGCCTGTCTCTTCTGTATACGTCTCTGCCAGTGCCTCCCACTGTTCAGCCTGCTCCGGCTTGAAATTCAGGTAGTACACGGAACCTGCCGCTTCCTCTGCCTGTGCCGGCACAACAGCAAGACCTGCTACCATTGCTGCGGACATAGCCGCTGCCAAATACTTTTTCATTTTTCTCATAGCTTTACCCTCTTCCTTTCATAAAATAAACTCCGGGTTTTCGGAAACGTTATCGGTAACGTTTCCAATCCATATAATGATAATAGCATAAAGCAAAAAGACATGCAACTGTTTTTGCATGTCTTTAAGTAATTTCGTCTCTATTTCACAAGTTTGCACAACCTTTTTTGTGCACCTTTTCCATTTTCAGAACTGGAAATAAATAAACTGTGTCGCATCATATCCAGGACCGTAGACGCCGAAGATCAGCACTCCAAAAATCCCGGCAAAATATACCAGCCACCGAAGCCACAAGCCCTGGGCCGTCAGCCAATTGATGATACTGATCCCGTTATATTTGCAGATATCGGCAAACAGAGCGATCAGAAGAGAAACGAGCAAAAGCGTCGCCGTGGCGGAGGTAAGCCCCATTGCTTCCAGGTTGCCGCCCCACGTGAACCACGCCTTCGTATCGAATCCGGCAATCTTCTTAATGATATCCACGCCCTGTAAAAAAGAAGCGCGGAAAAAGATCCAGCTGAAATCCACGAGTATAAATGTGCCCAGCATCCGGAGGATCCGGTGGCTGTCCGCTTTTTTATTCACGCCGAATACCTGCATGATCTTTTCCCTGACAGGGCAAAGCCACTCGCCGATCACCTGATACGCGCCGTTTAAACCGCCCCAGATGACAAAATGCCAGTTGGCGCCGTGCCACAGCCCGCTGACAAGGAACACGACCATCAGATTGAACCACTTGCGCACCTTTCCCTTCCTGTTCCCCCCGAGCGGGATATACAGATAATCACGGAACCAGGTAGAAAGAGAGATATGCCAGCGTCTCCAGAAGTCAGCGACTGATACGGCAAAATAAGGCGTATTGAAATTTTCCATCAGCCGGAAGCCCATTACCTTAGCTGCACCGACGGCAATATTCGAATAGCTTCCGAAATCACAGTAAATCTGGAACGCAAACAGTACCGTCGCAACCAGGAGCTGATAACCGGTCCGCTCCGTGTACGTATTATATACACTGTTTACCGCTATGGCCAGATACTCTGCCAGGACCACTTTCTGAAAGAAGCCGTACAGCATGAGCAGCAGTCCGTCTCTCGCTCTTTCAAAATCAAAGGTATGGCGCTCATTGATCTGAATCAGCAGATTTTTGGAGCGCTCGATCGGTCCGGCCACAAGCTGCGGAAAGAATGAAACAAACAGCGCGTACTTGAAGAAATTGCGTTCCGCGTAGATATCCCCGCGGTACACATCCACCGTATAGCTGAGCGCCTGAAACGTATAAAAAGAAATTCCGACCGGAAGCACCACGTCAAGCGCAGGGATCCTCGCCTCGATCCCTGCCATTCCCAGCAGCCAGGAAGCCGTATCCGCCGCAAATCCATAGTATTTAAAGAAAAACAGGATCGAAAGGTTGCTGATAAAGGATAGTGCAACGTACAATTTCCTGCGGCGTACTTTTCTGCCCTCGTCCGGAATCTTCTCCGCTGAATCGATCAGCAGGCCGGAAGCATACGTGATTGCAGTCGATGTCAGCATCAGCAGCGCATACTCCGGGTTCCAGCACATATAAAAGAAATAGCTGCAGACCAGCAGGAACAGGTATCTTACCTTGTGCGGTATGATGAAGTAGCACAGGCAGACGACTGGAAAAAATACGAGAAATTCCAGTGAATTAAACAGCATATTGTTATCCTCCAATTATACGGGCGCGCAGTCTGACAGCGGCCCCGGTGTACCGGTTCAGGCTCCTGCTTCCGGAGGGTTTTCCTTCACCCATTCTGTTTCCCGGTCATAAAGCACAAGATCGCTGTCCCAGGATTCGTAGGCAGCTTCTCCTTTATGCCCTTCCAGACCGTAGTTTTCCTTCAGCCACCCGCCGAGATGGTGCGTAAGCTTGACCGCGCCATTCGTATTCAGATGCGTTTTGTCACGAAAATCCGTGGAAAAATCGATAATATCCGGATAATCCCTCTGATAAAACAAAAACGGGATCCCTTCCGCCTGCAGATACTCCTCCAGCGTCAGGTTCAGTCCCTGGCGGCGTTTATAACGCTTTTGATCCGTCTCGATCCCAAACGGAATAGCTGCCATCACAAATTCAGCGTCATTTTCCTCACACAGGCGGATGATCTTCTCCAGATATTCCATACTGTTGTCCGGGATCGCCGCGGCCTTTTTGGGGATTCCCGGATCTTCAAGCTCTACCGTCGTATAGTCGAGGCGCGATCCCTTTAAGAACGGCTTCGTGGTAAAATCATACGACTCCAGTTCCGACCATCTTGAGTGGTATTTTAAGAACGGCAGATAATACGTCAGCTTTTCCTTAAATCCGGCATCCGGCAGCATCTCATTTATCATTTCTACCTTTACCGGACCAAACTTCATGCCGTCAAACGCCTGACGGAGCCTCGATTCTCCGTTGTACATCAGCTTGTTCCAGAGATAATAGCTCTCCATCACGACGACTTTCGGCTGCTGGCGCGTAAATGCTTCTTTCAGCAAAAAATATGATGTGGCCGCCGTCTGTTCCGGACTTCCCATCACATACGAGGTAATCCCGTATTCGCGCCACAGCTCATTCGGCTGAACGCCGTAATACAGATGACTGCTGCCCAGAAAGAGGACATCCAGCGAATCCTCTTCTATTTCATAGAAGGAATGCACCATATCCACCTCTTCCGCAGTCTTTCTTCGCATGATCTCACTGATTCCGGCAAAAATCAAAATTCCCGTAATCAGGAACGCAATCGTCCCCAATATCCGTCTAAGCCTTATATGCGGACTCTTTTTTCCCATAATTTACCTTTCTGTTCTGTTCGGTCAATTTGTCTTGCACAGGGTGTATTCTAGCATAATAAAATCCTCTTGTAAACTGCGTCTGTCACATGATGCCGGGCGTCTGAACCCGAGCTTCCCGGCCAGACGAAGAGACGGTTCATTATCCGGCCTGATGCGGACATACACATTTTCCCATGCAGTCTGCAAAGCGGCGTAATGCAGAGCGGCCCTGCACATTTCCGTTGCGTATCCGCAGCGCCGGTACGCTTCATCCAGCATATACTGAAGTTCCAGACGGACTTCTGAACGGGCCTGGATATCAGTTTCACTGCGCTCCGAAAAACCGCAGCATCCGATCAGCGTCCCGTCCTTTAACAGCACGCTCCAGAGTCCGTACCCGTAAAACCGGTAAGCAGTCCTGATATATTCCTGCAGGTTTTCCTTTTGGAAAAAATCCTCCTGTGATGGATCAGAAAGCGCCCGTTCCATCCCCTTCTGCCGGCTGATTTCATACAATCGGTCAATATCCTCCTCCGCGATTTCCCTCAGGATCAGTCTTCCAGTCTCTGCGATCGTGACCGGGCGGCCCGTCATGCGGAGCAGATACTCTTCCAGCGTCCTTCCGTCAAGCTGTTCCGGGCAGTCCGTGACAAGCGCTGCACCGTCAAAAAAAGCCTCTTCCGAAGCAGCACATCCGATACAGACGATCCCTGATCCGGCAAGGCCCGATGACAGGACACGGCTGTCTGTGATCACGACTGCCGAATCGTTCCATCCGCAGCCTGTTCCTGCCTCCTCTAAAATGTCCTCCTCCGGATACCTGCCGCACCGGATATTCTCTCTTTTCAGTGCATCGCACAGCGCATCCGCCTGCTCCCTCCGCTCCGGTCCGAGGCAGACGATTACCTGCTTTAAGTATTCCATACGTCTCTCTGTTCTCCGTTTCTTCTGCATTTCGCCGTTTCCCGCCGGTTTTTTCACTCATCAGGCGGTATTTCCGGTCCGGCAAATGACTTGCCATCTGTCTGCGAAACGATTATAATACAGGAAGTTCAAAAAAACCAGAAAAGAAAGGAATAAGAACATGGCACAGAATCCTATCATTACAATAACAATGGAAAATGGAAGCGTCATCCGCGCGGAGCTTTATCCCCAGACGGCGCCGAATTCTGTCAACAATTTCATCAGTCTCGTTAAGAAAGGCTTTTATGACGGTCTCATCTTCCATCGGGTCATCGACGGTTTTATGATCCAGGGCGGCTGCCCGGACGGTACGGGAATGGGCGGACCCGGATACACGATTCCTGGAGAATTTTCACAGAACGGGTTCCAGAACGATCTGAAACACGACGCAGGCGTTCTTTCTATGGCACGCGCCATGCATCCGGACTCCGCAGGCAGCCAGTTCTTCATCATGCATAAAGCGGCGCCTCACTTAGACGGAGCATACGCCGCATTCGGCAAAGTGATCGAAAGCATGGATATCGTCGATCAGATCGCCACTACGGCCACCGATTTCCGTGACCGCCCGCTGGAAGAGCAGAAGATCGCCTCTGTCACTGCAGAAACCTTCGGCGTCGACTATCCGGAACCGGAAAAATCCGGCAGGTAATATCAAAACCATGCCATAAACAGGCATAATCCCGGGATTGTCACCAGAGAAAGCAGTGTTGAAAGAAAGACGATCTTGACGGCAAAATGCTCGTCTCCGTGATATTTTGCCGCCAGTATGGCGACCGTTGCCGGTGCAGGCATTCCGGCCAGAACAGTCGAAACGCCATTGACCGTGCCGCCGGTCCCGACGGCACGGCAGCAGAAAAATACGGTTACAGGTATCAGGAGCAGGCGGACGAAACAGTACCATAACACCTTTTTGCTGACCACATCCCGGAAATTGATCTCCGCAAGGATGTTGCCGATCACGATCATCGACAGCGCCGTATTGCAGTTTCCTGCCGTCCGCAGCGGCGTCTCGATCCACGACGGGAGCGTGGCCTGCGCAAGCATGAGCACGAGACCGATCATCACCGCAATAATGCAGGGATGCGTCAGCACCTTCTTTATCACATTTTTTCCTTTTGTCCCGCTGAAACAGGAAATCCCGGAAGACCACATAAAAATCCGGATCGGAATCAGATAAATCGACGCATATAAAAGGCCAATGTCCCCGTACAGGCCCTGTGCGACGGGATTGCCGAGAAATCCTGCATTCGAGACAATGGTAGCGTATTTCAGCACTGCGCGTTCCCCTTCATCTGTCCCGGGATACAGTCTGCCTCCGGCCAGTACGGCAGCGATCTGGATGCAGACAGAGACTGCAAACACGGTCAGACAGGACACCAGGATTTCCCGGTCCAGATCGATCAGGAACGAGACAATGATATTACAGGGCATAATAAAATCGATCACCAGATCAGAGAGCGCTCCCCTTGCACTTACCGGCAGGATTCCTGCCCTGGTCATGATATACCCGGCCAGGATCAGCAAAAAAATTGTCGACTGAAGCGAGATCAGCGTATTCATATCTACCATTTTCCAAACACCTCACAAAGTTGTTTCCCGTATCCCGGACCGCCGCAGGGCAGTCAGTCACACGGTATCCGGCACGTTCTGCAGAACATCAGGGCAATGTCCCTCACACTTTCCCCGGCCCCGTTTCTGATCCACATGATTGCCGTATTAAACAGCGCCCCGATATACATATACAGCTCATATTTTTCAATCGAACCATTCGGCATCGTCCCGGCAATCTCTTCGTGGAACCGGTTCAGTTTTTCCAGTAAAATAGAACCGTAGCCGAAACGGTACAGATCCAGGGCGAACTCGCCGTATTTTTTAAAATATTCAAAGCTTCTCTCGACATTCTGCAGACTGTAGCAATACGTCTCATTGCTGTCGATCGTGCTGCGGTACTGCTCCAGAATATCGTCGATCAGAGTCAGCAGCACGTCCTCTTTGGAATCATAATTCCGGTAAAAAGAAACCCTTGCCACACGCGCCTTTCTTATGATCTCTGAAATCGTTATATCGGAAAAGCTTTTTTCATGCATCAGGTCAAACAGAGCCTTTATAATACTGCCTTTTACGCGTATATTTTCTGCTTTCCGTTTATCCATTTCTCTCCTCCGCAATGTGGTACAATACCAGCCTTTTTGTATCACATATCTGACTTGCCGAATCAGCTTCCATATGGTACAGTTGTCTCACATCATTTTAGCAGGATATGCTATTTTGTCAATCACAAGGAGATATTATGAGAACAGCAATACTTACAGACACCAACAGCGGGCTTACTGTTGAAGAAGGGAAAGCGGCCGGCATCTACGTGCTCCCGATGCCAGTCATTATCGAAGAGAAAAGTTATCTGGAGGGTATTGACATCACAAACGAACAGCTATATGAAGCGATCCGGACAGACAAAGAACTGTCCTCGTCACAGCCTTCCCCGGGAGACATATTGGCTATGTGGGACCAGATACTGGGAGACGGGTATGACGAGATTGTCTATATTCCCATGTCCAGCGGTCTGAGCAGTACCTGCAGCAATGCGATGCAGCTCGCACAGGAATACGATTCCAAAGTACAGGTCGTTGACAATCACCGGATCTCCGTCACTTTGCGGGAATCCGTTTATGACGCGATGGCACTGGCAGATCAGGGACATTCCGCCGCAGAGATCAAAAAGAGGCTGGAAGACTCCGCGTATCTGGCAACTATTTACCTGACAGTTCCCTCCCTGAAATATCTGCTCAAAGGCGGACGGATCACGCCGGCGGCAGCCGCTATCGCAAACATCTTCAATATCAAGCCGATCCTGACGATCCAGGGAGAAAAGCTGGATCTTTTTGCAAAGGTCCGCGGGATCAAGCAAAGTGAAAAGCGGATGATCGAAGCGCTGAAGGCAGACCTGGCTTCCCGCTTTTCGGACATCCCGTCCCGCAGGCTGCTCGTAGCGACTGCCGGGACGTTTGAGAAAAAAGAAGATGCGGACCGCTGGCGCGGCCTGGTGCAGAGTGCTTTCCCGGAAAGTACAGTCAGCTACTCTCCGCTTCCGTGCAGCATTGCCTGTCATGTCGGCATGGATGCCACGGCGCTTGGCGCTGTAGTAACAGAAGAACGGTAACTCTTATAAAACAGAAAGACGGGGGTGCCGCAAAAATGTTTTGCGTGAAGCATAGCTGCATTTTTGCGGCACCCCCGTCTGTTTTATTCACCGCCATCCGGTCTCATCAATTCTTTTCGTGCCCGCATCAGGATAACCGCTGACAGAACGGCTGCCAGCAGCGCTGTCCCGGCAAAATTCAGCCAGATTCCCGTCAGTCCCAGCGGCCATAAGAGGATGACCAGCAATACAGGAAAGATCAGGGCTGTTGAAATGGAAATGACTGAAGCCGGAAGCGCTTTTTCGATCGCAAGCATATAGCTCTGTGCTGCAAAAGAAGCCAGCATACTGATCGCTCCCGGTATAGAAGCCAGAAAGAAAAGTTTAAGCGGCGGCGTCTTTGCAAATAGAACATTTGAATTCATAAAATCCCCTCCCGGTTACTTTTACCTGTTTTATCTCATTTGCTCTCAGATCCCGCAGGATTGACACAGCAGTCCCTGTCCCTTATAATGGCAGAAATACTATTACAGGAGAGTGCAGATCCTTCTATGGATAAGACAAAATTGCTGTCGATCGGGATATTTTCCAAGCTCACAGGCGTTCATATCAAGTCGCTGCGCTATTATGATGAAATCGGCATTTTAGCGCCCGCTTATGTGGATCCGGATACAAGATACCGATACTATTCCTTTTCCCAGATCCATGTTGTGGATGCCATACAGCTTTGCATTGAGCTGGATATTCCGCTGAAGCAGTTTCCCGAATACATCGATCCAGAACAAAAACAGGTGCATTATGCCCGCCTGCTCGCAAAAGGCACAGAGCTTGCACAGGAAAAGATCCGGAGCATACAGGAACGGCTTGATTTCCTTCAGGAAATACAGGCGGAACTGCTGCGGAATCAGGCACTGCAGCGCGACAGCCGCAGAAAAACGTACCGCCTTCCCCGGAAAACCTGCTTTACACTCCCTTATACGGGAGCACAGAATACGGTCGATTATTATAAAAGCATCAGCCAGCTGTTTCACAGGATCAAGCACGAAGGCCTGAAGCCAAAGTACGACTATGGGCTGTTGCTTCTATATAAAAGCACAACCGGAGAAGCTCAGCAGTATGTGTTCGCGGATATTGACCCGGGAAGCATCACCCGTCCGGATATTCCCGGCCTTGTCGTGCTGCCCCCTGCGGATTACTGTTTTCTCCAGATGACGCAGAGCGCTATCGCAAGCGCACCGCAGCTGTTCCCGGAACTCTTTTCACAGGATTACGATAAAGTAGTCATGGAAGTAGAGCCAATTCTGGAAATCAGCAGCACTTCCTCTCCCCTGCTTGAGATCCGGTGTTCCCTTCCTCCTGCAGGGAAAAGGCCCGGAGGAAGAACATCTGACAGACAAAGAGCTGAGGCAGAAAATTTCCAGTATTGATAAAATGCGTGCCAGGTATTATGAGTTCTATACCGGGCACGCATGGGGTGATAAGCTGAATTTTGACCTTTGCCTGAACACCAGCCATACCGTGATCAAAGAGATCGTGCCTGCTGTTGCAAAGCTTTTTGAATCATAGTCAGTACAGGATCTGCTTTAAATCGGCTTCCGGCGTCGTAGTCAGGTGGATATTATAGTTCTTCACCAGGAAATCAAGTACGCCCGGAGAAAGAAATGCCGGGAGGACAGGTCCCAGATAAATATTTTTCATACCGAGGTGCAGGAGGGTGAGCAGGATGCACACCGCTTTCTGCTCATACCAGGAAAGCACCAGAGTAAGCGGAAGATCATTGAGCCCGCATCCGAAAGCATCCGCCAGCGCTGCGGCTACCTGGATCGCGCTGTACGCGTCGTTGCACTGTCCCATGTCCATAATGCGGGGCAGCCCGCCGATCGTGCCGAGATCCAGATCATTAAAGCGGTACTTTCCGCAGGCAAGCGTCAAGACAGCCGTATCGGGAGGTGTCTGTTTTACAAATTCCGTATAATAGTTCCGGCCTTTGCGCGCTCCGTCGCATCCTCCGACCAGGAAGATGTGCCTGAGCGCGCCTTTCTTGATCGCTTCGATCACCGTACCGGCTGCAGATAATACGGCCTGCCGGGCAAATCCGGTCATGACAGTCGTTCCGCCATTGATGCCGGTAAATTCCATATCCTGCGGATATCCGCCGAGCTCCAGCGCCTTTTCGATCACCGGCGTAAAGTCTTTCTCTTCCCCGATATGAGTAACTCCCGGATAGGAGACAACTTCTGTCGTAAATACACGGTCAGCGTAACTTGGTTTCGGCGGCATCAGACAGTTCGTCGTAAAAAGAACCGGAGCGGGAATATCGGCAAACTCTTTCTGCTGATTGTGCCATGCCGTTCCGAAATTTCCTTTCAGATGCGGATAAGCTTTCAGTTTCGGATAAGCGTGGGCCGGCAGCATTTCCCCGTTCGTATAAACATTGATTCCTTTTCCTTTCGTCTGTTCCAGAAGAAGCTGCAGGTCTTTTAAGTCATGACCGCTGATGACGATAAACGGGCCTTTTTCCACCTTGAGCGGTACGGTGACCGGAGACGGATCGCCAAACGTCTCTGTGTTCGCCCTGTCAAGCAGCTCCATGCATTTCAGATTGATTTCTCCGGTCTTTAAGACGATCGGAAGAAGCTGCTCCATTTCCATCTCTTCACCGACGGCAAACAGCCCTTCATAGAAAAATGAGTAAACCTCCTCATCAGAATAGCCGAGTACCATTGCGTGATACGCATAAGCCGCCATGCCGCGCAGCCCGAACAGAATCAGAGATTTCAGAGAACGGATATCCTCGTCTGCGTTCCACAGTTCCTGCATATCGTAATCATCGTTTTTCCCGCACGGAGTACTGCACTCCCCGCAGCCGGAAAGAAGTACATTTTTTGCCTGATGAACCTGCCCGATCTGCTGTTTTACGGTTTCTTCACTGAAGTTGACATTCGTGACAGTCGTAAACAGTCCTTCCAGCATGGCCCTGTGGGTGCCGGCATCGGGAGATGCCCCTGATGCGGCGCGTGCAAGTCCGATCAAAGCTCCGGTCAGTTCATCCTGCAGTCCGGAAACAGCGGCGCTTTTTCCGCATACGCCGGTTTTTCCTGTACAGCCGCTGCATCCGGCCGTCTGCTCACACTGAAAACAAAACATTTCATTTGACATATTCCTATTCCTCCTGAATATAAAGATTTATTTGTCTGCATTTAAAATGCGCCCATCCGTCGAGATCACGGCAACGCGGCACACAAGATCCTTTCCGCTTGCCTGAAGCGCCGCCCGGACTGCACGTTCCAGACCGCCGCAGCAGGGAACTTCCATACGCGCAACCGTAATGCCCCTGATTTCATTTCCGCGGATGATTTCGGTCAGTTTTTCCGTATAGTCCACAGGGTCAAGTTTGGGACAGCCGACGAGCGCAATGCGGTCCCTGATAAATTTATCGTGAAAATCCCTGCAGGCGAAGGCCGTGCAGTCAGCGGCGATCAGCAGTTCTGCTCCGTCAAAATAAGGGGCGTTTGCCGGTACGAGCCGGAGCTGGACCGGCCACTGGGAAAGACAGCTTTTTTTCTGTCTCTGCGCCGCTTTGACGGCTGCTTCATCATACGAAGCCGCCTCTCTCTCGGTAAATGAGATCGCTCCTGTCGGACATGATGGCAGACAGTCGCCCAGCCCGTCACAGTAATCGTCACGGAGCAGCCTGGCTTTTCCATTTACCATTCCGATCGCGCCCTCATGGCAGGCATTGGCACATGCGCCGCAGCCGTTGCATTTTGCTTCATCAATCTGTATGATTTTTCGAATCATCCGTAATCCTCCTCACATGATAGCGTTGCAGTTTTCCTTGACAATTCGACTTGATTATACTAGCATAATAAAAACAAATCTGTTGTTTATACAACGAAAGGACGATTATGAAAAAATATTTGCAGCTTTTAAAACATTCCAAATTATTCCAGGGAATTTCAGAAACAGAAATTGAACCGATGCTTTCCTGCTTATCCGCAGTTACCTGCAGCTACGAAAAAGGAGAGTTTGTGTTCCGCCAGGGGGAACAGATTACCGGGATCGCGGTCCTGCTCTCCGGATGCGTCCATATTCAGAAAGAAGATTACTGGGGAAATTTAAGTATTTTAAACGAGATCACAGAAGGCGAGGTGTTCGGAGAAGTGTATGCCTGTCTGGGAAATGAAGAATTGCTGAATCACGCAGTGGCCGTAAAGCCAAGCGTCGTGCTTTTTATGGACGTCAACCGTGTCCTTACCGTATGTCCGTCCGCCTGCCGCTTTCACGGGCTTCTGATCCGCAATCTGTTAAACGTCATGGCATTCAAAAATAAAATGCTGACGCAGAAGCTGCAGCATATGTCACAGAGGACGACGCGCGAAAAGCTGCTTTCTTATCTGTCGGAGCAGTCTTTAAAAGCGGGATCCCCTTCCTTTACGATCCCGTTTAACCGCCAGCAGCTTGCCGACTTCCTGGCAGTGGACAGAAGCGCCATGTCAAACGAACTCGGCAAGATGCGGGATGAAGGATTGCTGCAGTTTGACCGCAGTCATTTCGTATTATACTGAAAGCATCACTCCGAGCGCTCTACCTTTAACGGCTGTGCGTCCTCCGCTTTGAATACGTAACCGCATTCGCACGCAGTATCTTCAATAATACGTCCGCGGGAAGTGAAAACCTCCACCTCTTTTCCGCACTGCGGGCAGGTCCTGTCTTCCGGGACCGGTGTTCTGTATTTGCTTTCGCATCCATCCATAACTGACATGATCGAATCGCTCCCTTCTATAAAAAATGAGTATTGTAATAGTATGTTCCAGAAAAGTATAAAATATTGTTAAAAAAATGTCAAGCTTTGTTTTATGTACCGCTCCAGAAGCTCAAGCACTTTCCTATAAATATCCATTCCCGTCACCCGTTCCAGTCTAAAAAGAAAAATGCGCCCGGTTATCTGTTACAATAACCGGGCGCACCCGACATCTTCTCAACACGATCATTGCGATGATGTGTTCTCAGATGAAATCTGTTCTGTTTTTATTTGAATTTAATTGGTGATTTTAATTTATATTCTTATAAAAGTCAAGGTTTTTCAGGTATTTGCAAACATATTCAACCTTCAAAATGGCTTCGATTGGAGCCTGGCTGTGGGAAACACCCGCCGCATTGACCAGCATGGAGACTCCACCAAAGCTCTGAGCCTTTTCAATCAGCTTCATTATGGACTCGCGGGAAGACAGATCCATTTCTGCCGGCACTGTATCAAAACCGACCTCGTTCATGGTTCTGGAGATGCTCTCCGCATTTTCCACCTTCTTGTCGCCGATCACAATCTTCATTCCATAGCCCATTCTCCGGGCAATCGCCATGCCAATCTGACCGGCACCTGTCAAAATCATTACATCTTTCATTTAAAAATCCTCCTGTCGTTTTTCCCATCTCATATACTTTCTCAAAAAACGGATACCGGCACACATCCCCTTTATCCCGGGTGCCGGTTCCGTAGACGAATCTTCTTTATGCTTTTGCTTTTATTTTAGAGATTTCTTCTGGAAAGAGCAATTTGATCTTACGGACAAATCCATAAGAAAATCTTATAGAAAAACAAAAGGCCCTATCCGCCCCTTTCCAGGCAGATATGACCTTTTGTTTCACGCTTGTAATTCTATTCTTTCATTATCTGATGAAAATTTTGATTTTAATATGTCAGCAAAATCTTCAACATAGCAGCCGGAGTTGTCTTCTTTCCAAAATGCACAGTAAGTCCGTTTGATTGGATTTCCTCTGCGGGTTAAAAGTACACGGCCGAGTGCCGCTTCTGTTCCCGGTTCATGCACACCTCCCTCGATGGGCATAAAACCTTGCCCGCCAACTACGAGAAGCCGCGCATCCTCCAAATTCTCTGCAAACTGAAAATCACCTTGTATTCCCACAACCTCACGGTAATACGTTTCTTCCGTATCCTGCTGTCCGGGAGAAGCCACCAATATGCAGGGGATATTTTTCAGCTCCTCAGTCTCCACACATTTCATAGAGGCAATGGGATTCCGCGCTGCAATCTCTATGTAACACTCGCTTGCTGTCAGGATAAAGTTTACATATTCGTCTGAGAAGGCCCGTCTTTGATCGCTGAGGATCAGATCAACACTTCCGTCCCGCAGAGCCGTATACAAATCTTCATGGTTTCCGTTTATGATCTGGACAGAAACATCGGGATACCTTTCTGAAAATTCTGCAACGGCCAGACGGAATTCCTGTCCGCTGTAACATTTCAGATAGCCAATGCGAAGTTCCGCACGATCTTTATTGGCAATACGCACCGTTTCCCGGCACATCCGTTCATAGTCTGCAATCAATACAAGGCTTTTCCGATAAAAATGCTCGCCCGCCGGCGTCAAAGAGAATTTCCGGTTTTCGCGATTTATAAGCTTTACTCCCAATTCATGTTCCAATGCCTGAATTTGCTGTGATATGGCAGACTGAGAGATGAAACATTCCTCTGCCGCTTCTGTGAAACTTTTACATCGGACAACTGCCTGAAAATATTTAATCTGTTTTATCACCTGGTTTTGATACCTCTGTTACATTGAATCTCTTGCTTTCGGATTCTGATTTCTTTATTTTTCAAGACATTTCGGGTCAAGCAGAAAATCATAGAT
>DVHT01000046.1 GCA_018711885.1 Candidatus Choladousia intestinipullorum
CGCGATATCCTCTGCCGCAGCTCCTATTTTCGACATCGCTTCCACCGCCACACCAAGCTGCGTCGACCAGATCTCATCTGCATCATGCTCCACCCAACCCGGTTTTGGAAAGTGCTGTGTAAATTCTTTCTGCGCCACGCTGCACAGATTTCCGTTTCTGTCGAATAATATGCACCGGTTGCTCGTCGTTCCTGCATCCAGCGCCATAATGTACTTTGCCATTTTCGTCCTCCCGCGCCAAATCTTTTTACGTGTATTTTATAATAAATACCGTTCCCACGCAAGCCTGTACAGTGCGGACTGCTCAGATATGGAGCAGTCTTTTCAGATTCGGCATCCCCCATCCCTGCCGATTCACCGGCAGTCCGAGACTGTCTGCAGACTCTTTCAGACGCATCTTGACCTCCATATTCGTCAGATACGGCTCCCGCTCCAAAAGCAGGGCGATGCAGCCCGCTACTGCCGGAGCAGCCATCGAAGTCCCGCTCTTCCTTCCATAATAGCGCCCTCTGGTCCAATAAGGAGAGCACGAAACCACATCTGTGCCGGGGGCCAGGAGCTCCGGTTTGCAGACGCACTCTCTGGTCGGACCGCATCCGGAATACTGATGTCCGCCCAGAGAAGAATTTCTGCGCATCCAGTCCGACGACCCTACCGTGATCACCTTTTTGCTGTTTCCGGGAACCGTGACCGTAGAAGGCCCCGGCCCGAGATTGCCGGCAGCCACGACTACCGTTATGCCTGCGTCCCAGGCTTCTTCCACCGCATCTACGAGACGTTCTCCATCCTCCGCCTCCTCGCCGGCTGTCGTGCCTGCCGAGATGTTCATAATACGAATACGGTATTTGCTGCTGTTTTCAATCGTCCACCGTATCGCCCGGAGGATCGCTTCCATATCGCCTTCTCCAAACCGGTCCAGAACTTTCAAGTGGACCAGACCGCACCGCGGTGCAATTCCGCAGTATCTTCCCGCGCTGCTCTTCCCGTCCCCGCAGAGAATCCCTGAGACGTGTGTGCCATGCGACGCATCGTCATAACAGTCTATTTTCCCATTTACAAAATCACAAAAGCCTTCTACCCTGTCTGCATAGTCGGGATGAAGGCTGATTCCGGAATCCAAAACAGCCGCTGTAATTCCGCGCCCGGTCCATCCGGCCCTGTGTGCTTCATCGGCATGCAGCTTTGCTCTTACCCAATCCATACGCATCTCCTCCACTATACAGGATATGCGCAATGTACCTCATCCGAAACGCCTTTGGGGCTCATTCTGAAAAGAAAAACAGCGGTCGGCGAAAGCATACGCTTCCGGACCACTGTTTTCTCTTTTATCCTGTCAGGAGACTGTTTCTTTAATGGCAGTGTCCCTGGCAATGCTTACAGTCACTGCCGCACTGCAGGGATTTGCCTGCCTTTTTATCTTTTACCATGCTGCGGACCGCAAGTCCGACCACTGCTGCAACCACCAGCAAAACAATTGCTGTCCCCATACGGTACCTCCTTTCCATTTTGCATCACGGCCCCGCCGTTATGCCATTCCTTTTATAGATACTTTCAGAGTCTCGCTCTCCTTGTATGGGCGGAAAAGCAAATAAACAAATCCGATCACCAAAAGGATTGCCACTACCGTACCGATACCGAACGCTCCGCCGGTCAGTACCGTGCCGATCTGATATACACACAGAGATACTACATATGCCAGCAGGCACTGATATCCGATTGCAAACCAGAACCATTTCATATTGTTCATCTCACGCTTGATCGCTCCCATAGCTGCAAAGCAGGGGGCACACAGCAGATTAAATACAAGGAAGGAGTACGCTGCAACCTGTGTCATGCTGCCGGCAAGCTGTCCCCAGATCTCTGCCCCGTCCTCTGCCACTTCTGCGAAACCGAACAGGATACCGAAAGTCCCTACTACATTTTCCTTTGCAATCAGGCCTGTGACTGCCGCCACTGCCATCTTCCAGTCGCCCCATCCGAGCGGTGCGAACAGCCATGCGATTCCATTTCCGATCGCAGCAAGGATACTGCTCTCCAGCTGCTCCGCCTCCAGCATTGTGAACGAACCGTCCACCCATCCGAAGCTCATCAGGAACCACAGTACGATCGTCGACAGAAGGATGATCGTTCCTGCTTTTTTGATAAAGGACCAACCGCGTTCCCACATGCTGCGGAGCACATTGCCCACAGTCGGCATATGATACGCCGGAAGCTCCATTACGAACGGAGCCGGATCGCCGGCAAACATCTTTGTCTTTTTCAGGATGATACCTGAGCAGATAATCGCTGCAATGCCCACGAAATATGCGCTCGGAGCCACCCAGGAAGCCCCGTCAAACAGCGCGCCTGCAATCAGGGCAATAATTGGCAACTTTGCCCCGCACGGAATAAACGTAGTCGTCATGATCGTCATTTTACGGTCACGGTCATTTTCGATTGTTCTTGAAGCCATAACGCCAGGAACACCGCATCCTGTACCGATCAGCATCGGAATAAAGGATTTTCCGGAAAGACCAAACTTGCGGAAGATACGGTCCATGATAAATGCAACACGGGCCATATAACCGCACGCCTCAAGAAAGGCAAGGAAGATAAACAGTACAAGCATCTGAGGTACGAAGCCAAGCACCGCTCCGACACCGGCTACAATACCGTCGAGGATCAGTCCCTGCAGCCAGCCCGCACAGTTGATGCTCACCAGAAAGCTTTCCACTGCCGGCGGGATAATTTCACCAAACAGCACATCGTTGGTCCAGTCAGTCACGAAAGTGCCTACCGTCGAAACGGAAATGTAATATACCACGTACATGATGACTGCAAAAATCGGGAGCGCCAGCCAGCGGTTCGTCACAATGCGGTCAATCTTATCCGAAGTCGTCAGCTTTTCTTTGCTGCTCTTTTTCACACAGTCGCCGATGATAGATGATATGTAAACATAGCGCTCATTTGTAATGATACTCTCCGTATCATCATCAAATTGATCTTCAAGCGCTTTAATCTCACTGCTGACATCCGGCACACTTCCAAGCTGCGTATGGATCTTATCATCTTTTTCCAGCAGCTTCACAGCAAAGAAACGTTTCTGCTCCTCCGGTACCTGGTCTCCGAGTTTATCTTCCACTGCCCTGATCGCATCCTCCAGTTCGGCATGGAATTCATGGACAGGCGTCAGTACTTGATTTTTTCTTGCTACTTCTACGGCTTTCTCTGCCGCCTGCTGCACTCCCGTTCCTTTCAGTGCCGAAATTTCAACAACCTCGCAGCCCAGCTTCTTTTTCAGTTTATCAAGATAGATTTTGTCACCGCTCTTTGCGACGATGTCCATCATATTGACAGCCATGACCACTGGAATGCCAAGTTCCATCAGCTGCGTGGACAGATACAGGTTTCTTTCAATGTTCGTACCGTCTACGATATTCAGGATCGCGTCCGGGCGTTCTTTAATCAGATAATTTCTCGCCACTACTTCTTCCAGTGTATACGGCGACAGGGAATAGATTCCCGGAAGGTCCATAATCGTAACATCCTTATGTCCTTTCAGCTTACCTTCCTTTTTTTCCACTGTAACTCCGGGCCAGTTCCCCACAAACTGATTGGAGCCGGTCAACGCATTAAACAATGTAGTTTTACCGCAGTTCGGATTTCCTGCAAGTGCAATTTTGACTGACATCTCATACTCCTTCTTGCCATTCGGCATTCTTATTTGATTGGCAGCTTTATGTTTGTTTTATCTATATGAAATTAGCATTAACTAACCGCCATCCCTAAAAAATTATTCAACCATAACCATCTCAGCATCGGCTTTTCTAAGGGACAGCTCATATCCTCTGACTGTCACCTCGACCGGATCGCCAAGCGGCGCCACTTTTCTGACAAATATCTCAACACCCTTTGTGATGCCCATATCCATAATCCTTCTCTTCACCGGTCCGTCGCCCGTCAGCTTTACAACTTTTACGGTCTGCCCGCAGGCAGTCTCTTTCAAAGTCTTCATAGTCATCCTACCTCTTTCCTTTCCGCTTTGGAATTAAACCATGATTTTGTTTGCCATATCTTTTCCGATTGCAACGCGGGAATCTTTCACATTCACAATGATATTCCCTCCCACTTCCGAAATCACAGTGATGACACCACCTGTCACAAAACCAAGGTTCTCAAGAAACTTCCTTGTTTCTTCTTTACCGCCGATTCTTTTGATCACATTCGCTTCTCCTGTTTTTGCCATTGATAGCGGCATCATACCAACTCCTTTCAAAGGCTGAGCCTTCTTTTATCATATTTCCTTTTTCTCGTTAGTTAGTATATGCTAACATTCATTAGTTGTCAAGAACTTTTTTCCGTTTGCCTTATCTGTGTTTTATGATATAATAAAGCATACGCGGCATATGCCGCCTGAAATGTACGTAATACAAGAAACAGATAAAGGAATATCAAGGGGTAAAAACTATGATCGTTAATGAATCTGCGGAGAATTATCTTGAAACCATTCTCATTCTCGGAAACCGGCTGCCTGTCGTCCGTGCCGTCGATATCGCCACAGAACTTGGTTTCAAAAAATCGAGCGTCAGCATCGCCATGAAAAATCTTCGTGAAAAGCATCATATCACAGTAGCTGACACCGGTTTTATCACGCTGACGGAATCCGGGCGCGCGATCGCCGAGGAGATTTATGAGCGCCACCAGCTTCTCACACAGTGGCTGACCAGACTTGGAGTGGATCCTAAGATCGCAGCAGAAGACGCATGCAAAATGGAGCATGTTATCAGCCGCGAAAGTTTTGACGCAATCAAAAAACACGTAAACGGCGCGCTGTAAAGCAGCGCCGTTTCCTTTTGTGTGATAAGCCCGGAGACTGTGCTGATGTGCGATAAAGAAGTAATAGAAGTGTAAAAAATTTTGCCGTTCCTATCCGGCACTTAGGACTGTGTCGGATAGGTCGGGCGTTAGGCTTCGGGCAAGTCAATCTTGCCGACAAAGCTGTAATAAATCTCAATATCCTGCCTGCGGGTGCCGTTCTCGTCATAGCTGCACTCATGCACAACGATTTTCTCAATCATCTCCCGCAAGAGGGTGAGGGTAAGTTCCTCAAAGGAAAGATGCTTTC
>DVHT01000047.1 GCA_018711885.1 Candidatus Choladousia intestinipullorum
GCAAACCAGCAGGTCTCATTGCCGTATCCCTGGCTGCTCTGCCAGCCGCAGTCATCTGTCTGATAAATATCCGAATAATTGTCCGCCGGCTCGATCACGCTGTAGGCAGCCGCCATAGCGCCCAGATTTGCATCTCCATAAGAGACGTAAAAAATACCGTCCTCTCCGAAATCCCCTCCCCAGCTGTTCTGACAGATAAACGCCCCATCCCTGTCCGGTATCTCTTTAAAGAGAAACCGCGAGTAATTGTCGTCCCATCCAAGGATCACAATGTCATGATCCTGAACGTTTTGATCGGAACAGTAATACGCTGACGTAAGCGGATTGAAGTACGATGCATCCGCTCCGGCAGCAGCCTGGTTCAGATAGAGAGAAGCCTGCACAGCGCCGTACTGGTACACCAGCTCCTTCAGCTGTCCTGTATCGGCATTTTCCAAAAGCTGGATTTCCTGTACATGCACAGCAGCCGCCAGACCCTCCGGCGAGGAGGCATCCCCGTATGGATCATCCGCCTCCGCCACAGGCCCCTGCCAGCCGCTCAGGTAAGCCATCGCCATATAATAGCTTCCTCCCATGTCAGGATCCACTGTAAAAGCATTCTCATACACAAAATGGTCCGGAGAAAAAACAGTATCCGCTTCCGGCAGCAAAGACGCTTCCAGCGCAGAGACAGCCGCCACTGCCCAGCAATTGCTCTGGCTTTCCTGGCTTCTCACTGAAGGTTTTTTCCCGTGATCTCCGGCATACCACCGCTGCGGCAGGATTCCGTCCGCTTCCAGAACAGGAAGCCTGTCCGCTAGGAGCTGCTCCGCCGTCCCGGCGTCCTCCGCCCGGCAGCCGCCAAGCAGCAGTACCGCCGCCGCGATTGCCCATATTGTTCCTCGTCTCTTCAAATCAATTCCCCGTTTCTTTTTTCGGCGGTTTCGGTCCGGGAAACTGGTAAAAATAAGCTTTAATCATCCCATTGTAGATCTTGCGGTTTTTATCGGCCTTCTTTCCGATATATTTTTCTGCCTGGTCATAGGATGTGATCACATACTCCGACCAGCAGTCAAGACGAGAAAACGCTTCTCCGATCTCCCGGTAAAGAGCCGGGAGATTCTCCCGTTCCTCAATCCGCTCGCCATAGGGCGGATTTGTGATAATAAAACCGTACTTTTTCGGATGGTTCAGTTCGCTGACCGGCCTCTGCTGAAAATGGATCAGATGGTCCACACCTGCAAGACGTGCATTCTCCCTTGCAGCCCGCACCACCTCCGCGTCAATATCATATCCCTGAATATCCGTCTCTGCCGAAAGATCCACCAGATCATGTGCTTCTTCCACTGCATCGCTCCAGTGTCTTTTATCTGTCAGATTCCCCCAGCTCTGCGCCAGAAAAGAACGGTTCATGCCGGGCGCAATGTTCGCAGCCATCATAGCCGCCTCGATCGGGAACGTCCCGCTGCCGCAGAATGGATCCACCAGGATCCGCCCCTGCTTCCACGGTGTCAGCATGATAAGAGCCGCCGCCAGAGTCTCTGAGATCGGCGCCTTTGCCGTCAACCTCCGGTAACCGCGCTTGTGCAGTGATTCGCCGGTCGTATCAAGCGCGAGCACGGCGTCATCTTTCATAAAGAAAACGCGGATCGGATACTGTTCCCCATCCTCCCGGAACCAGTTGATATGATAAACCTTTTTCAGCCGTTCCACGATCGCCTTCTTTACGATCGACTGAATATCCGAAGGGCTGAACAGTTTACTCTTGACCGAAGTAGCTTTCGTCACCCAGAACCGCGCATCCGCAGGAAGAAATTCCTCCCACGGAAGCGCTTTCGTCCGCTCAAACAGTTCATCAAACGTCTCTGCATGGACACTGCCGGCTTTCAACAGGATACGCTCTGCCGAGCGCAGAAAGACATTCGCGAGCGCAATCGCTTCTGCATCCCCAAGAAATGTCACCCGGCCGTCCTCTACCTGGCTGATCTCATAGCCCAAATCCAGTATTTCCCGCTTCAGCACCGCCTCCAGCCCGAAATGACACGGTGCGATCAATTCATACGTCTTTTTCATAAGGTAAGTTCCTTTATCATCCTTCCTTCAAAATCCCTGATCGTAAAAACACCATCCTCCAAAACAGCATAAGTGGGCGGATTTCCCTCTTTCGGAATGGATACCGAGCCGGGATTCAGGATGATGATATCTCCCTTTTTCTCCGCCCGCAGCACATGCGTATGCCCATGCAGAAGCACATCGCCCGGCTTCATCGGCGGAAGATGCGCTTCATTGTAAACGTGGCCGTGCGTCGCATAGACCGCGCGTTCTCCGGCAAACAGCAGCATATAATCAGCAAGCACCGGGAATTCCAGCACCATCTGATCCACTTCCGCCTCGCAGTTTCCGCGCACTGCATAAATCTCATGCTTTTTCTCATTCAGCATACGGATGACTTCCTTCGGAGCATATTCCTTCGGCAGGTCATTTCTGGGTCCATGATACAGAATATCCCCCAGAAGGATCATCCGCTGTGCCCCCTCTTTCTCATATGTATCTAACAGCTTTCTGCAGTAAAAAGCCGATCCGTGTATATCAGACGCTATGAAAAGCTTCATATATTCCTCCTGTGTTTTTTCTCTATCTTAATGCCCACCGGCCTTTTTTGTCAATTACCAGATTTGCCCGCCGCTGATCGCGCGGTATCCGCCGACGACGCTTTTCGTGCGGTATCCCCGGCGCTCCAGTTCCCGCGCGACAGCCATGCTGAGGGCGCCGCGTTCACAGTAGAGAACCAGCGGCCTATCCTTCCTCACAGGGAATCCGGCAGAGAAATTGCCCCGCGGTACGTTAATCGCTCCGCGCACATGTCCCCGCGCATATTCGTTCGGAGACCGCAGATCTATGATGACAGCCCCGCCGTCCGCGGCGAGCCTTTCCAGTTCCTTCGCAGAAATGGTTTCCATACCAGCCAAAACCTCCTTTTTCTTTATCATATGCAGCAGAAGAGGGAGAGGCATTCTGCGCCCCTCCCTCTTTTCCTGTTTTGCCGTCAGCCTTTAATATTCAGACTCATATTCCTGCGTGCTGTTCGTGCTTTTGTTTTTCGCATTTTTTCCGCTGCTGTTCGTGCTCTTATCAGAACCGCCGCAGTTTCTCGCATTTCTTCCGGATTCAGAAGTTGTGCTGTTGGTGGCATTTCTGGATTCATTGTACGTGTTACCCATGTTTTTAGACTCATTATACGAGTTATTTGCATTCTTCGCCATAATAATAGCCTCCTATTGCTGTTTTTTTATTGCAGTTTTAGTATTCCAATATTTTTACAAAATATGTGTTGCTTTTTTCTGGAAATTATATTATAATTTTGTTTGTAAAAAGAATTACCCTTCAAACAATTTTTTTTACAAACCCCTTATTAATTATTTATACTCCCCTCGGAACAGCC
>DVHT01000007.1 GCA_018711885.1 Candidatus Choladousia intestinipullorum
GCATGATTCATTGAGAAGTAATATTGGCAAAGCTGTGTTTACAGTGTTGCGGATATAACTTCTAACGAATCATGCGACAGTTTTTTGTGATTAAATAGTTGAAATATAATGGAAAATCCTTTATTATATAACGTAAAGCTCTAATGCGTTAAAGTGTTTTCGGTGTAAACTGTTTGAATATACGTAAGAGCTGTATAAGTATAGAAGTTCCGGGGTGTATGGAAATGGCCGGAAGGAAAGGGTGATACATATATGAGACGTAAAATAGCAGTCATTCCCGGTGACGGAATCGGGCCGGAGATCGTAGCGGAGGCATGCAGGGTGCTCGATGCAGCTGCTGCAAAATTCGGATTTGAATTGGAATATACGAAACTGCTGATGGGCGGGGCGTCAATCGATACATACGGAGTGCCGCTGACAGATGAGACAGTCGAACAGGCAAAGGCGAGTGAGGCGGTGCTGATGGGATCGATCGGCGGAGATGCCCGAACGTCTCCGTGGTATCAGCTGGAACCTCAGCTTCGGCCGGAAGCCGGACTGTTGAAGATCAGAAAAGAACTGAACCTGTTTGCGAATCTGCGGCCCGCTTATCTGTATGATGAGCTGAAGGCAGCGTGCCCGCTCCGGGAAGATATCATCGGCAGCGGGTTTGACATGATGATCATGCGGGAACTGACCGGAGGACTGTATTTCGGAGCGAGAAAGACAACGGTAGAAGACGGGATGCGAAAAGCCGTCGACACGCTGGTGTACCGCGAGGATGAGATCCGCAGGATCGCAGTAAAGGGATTTGAGATCGCTGCGAAACGCAGAAAAAAGGTGTGCAGCGTCGATAAGGCGAATGTCCTTGATTCTTCGAGACTGTGGAGGGCAGTCGTAGAAGAGGTGGCAAAAGATTACCCTCAGATCGAACTTTCCCATATGCTCGTGGATAACTGTGCGATGCAGCTCGTACGGGATCCAGGACAGTTCGACGTCATACTGACGGAGAACATGTTCGGAGATATCCTGTCTGACGAAGCCAGCATGGTGACCGGTTCGATCGGAATGCTTTCTTCCGCATCGTTAAATGAGACGAAGTTCGGACTGTATGAGCCAAGCCATGGTTCGGCGCCTGACATTGCCGGACAGGGAATCGCGAATCCGATCGCGACGGTGCTCTCGGCAGCTATGATGCTGCGTTATTCCCTCGACCTCGACGAAGCGGCGGATGCGCTAGAGAATGCGGTAAAACAGGTGCTGAAAGAAGGATACCGCACCGCAGATATTTTTTCCGACGGCTGTCAGAAAGTCGGTACTGCCGAAATGGGCAGGCTGATCGCGGACCGCGTGTAAGACAGATACAGAGACGTGATGATTCAATACAGGGAGGAAACTTAGAATGAGAAGTGATGCAGTAAAAAAAGGAATCCAGCAGGCGCCGCACCGGTCTCTGTTCCATGCGCTCGGCATGACAGAGGAGGAAATGAAGCGGCCGCTGATCGGAATCGTGAATTCTTATAATGAAGTAGTACCGGGACATATGAACCTCGACAAGATCACAGAGGCAGTCAAGCTGGGCGTGGCGATGGCAGGCGGCGTGCCGAGAGAATTTCCGGCGATCGCGGTCTGCGACGGTATCGCGATGGGACACGTCGGAATGAAATATTCCCTTGTGACCCGCGACCTGATCGCTGATTCGACCGAGTGCATGGCAATGGCCCATCAGTTTGACGCGCTCGTCATGATCCCGAACTGCGATAAAAATGTGCCGGGGCTTTTGATGGCGGCGGCCCGGCTGAACATTCCGACTATTTTCGTCAGCGGCGGTCCGATGATGGCTGGACATCTGAAAGGCAGAAAAAGAAGTCTGTCCAGCATGTTTGAGGCAGTCGGAGAGTATACGGCAGGAAAGATGACGGCAGAGGAAGTGGCGGAATATGAGGAAAAGGTCTGTCCGACATGCGGTTCCTGTTCCGGAATGTATACTGCGAACAGCATGAACTGCCTCACAGAGGTGCTCGGAATGGGTCTGAAAGGGAACGGAACGATCCCGGCCGTGTATTCTGAGAGAATCCGCCTTGCAAAAATGGCCGGTATGCAGATCATGGAGCTGCTGAAAAAGAATATCCGTCCGCGTGATATCATGACGGAGAAAGCATTTATGAATGCGCTTACAGTCGATATGGCGCTCGGATGCTCCACAAACAGTATGCTGCATCTTCCGGCGATCGCACATGAGGCGGGCGTGGAGCTTGATGTCGATATTGCGAATGAAGTGAGCGGGCGGACCCCGAATCTTTGCCACCTCGCACCGGCCGGACCGACTTATATCGAGGATCTGAACGAAGCAGGCGGAGTATACGCCGTCATGAATGAATTGTCGAAGAAAAACCTGCTGCATCTTGACTGTATGACTGTGACAGGCAAGACAGTAGGAGAAAATATCGAAGGATGCGTCAATAAAAATCCGGACGTGATCCGTCCGATTGAAAATCCTTACAGTGAAACAGGAGGACTTGCGATCCTCAAAGGAAATCTGGCTCCTGATTCAGGCGTTGTAAAGCGTTCGGCTGTTGTGCCGGAAATGATGGTGCATGAAGGCCCGGCCCGCGTATTTGACTGCGAGGAGGATGCGATAGAGGCAATCCTGGGCGGAAAGATCGTAGCAGGAGACGTCGTCGTGATCCGCTATGAAGGACCGAAAGGCGGACCGGGAATGCGAGAAATGTTAAATCCGACTTCTGCGATCGCAGGAATGGGGCTTGGCTCAAGTGTTGCCCTGATCACGGACGGCCGTTTCAGCGGCGCTTCCAGAGGCGCATCCATCGGCCATGTTTCCCCGGAAGCCGCGGTCGGAGGTCCGATCGCACTTGTCGAGGAAGGGGATATCATCAAGATCAATATTCCGGCGTGCAGCCTGGAGCTGGCGGTCAGCGATGAAGAGCTCGTGGCGAGAAAAGCAAAATGGCAGCCGAGAGAGCCCAAGATCAAGACCGGCTATCTGGCACGCTACGCATCGCTTGTGACATCCGGAAACAGAGGAGCGGTGCTGGTAAATCCGATGGAACAGAGATAACGAAGGAAAACAGATCGAAGAAAGGATTTTGCATATGAAATTGAATGGTTCAGAGATTGTCATTGAATGTCTCAGAGAACAGGGCGTCGATACGGTATTCGGTTATCCGGGCGGCGCGATCCTGAATATATACGATGAGCTGTACAAGCACAGCGACGAAATCCGCCATATTCTGACCTCTCATGAGCAGGGAGCTTCTCATGCTGCGGACGGATACGCGCGTTCTACCGGAAAAGTGGGCGTCTGCCTTGCGACATCGGGACCGGGAGCGACGAACCTCGTGACCGGGATCGCGACCGCCTATATGGATTCTGTTCCGATCGTGGCGATCACGGCGAACGTAGGCGTTTCGCTTCTTGGGCGCGACAGCTTTCAGGAGATTGATATCACCGGCGTAACGATGCCGATCACAAAGCATAATTTCATAGTAAAGGATGTAAATAAACTGGCTGATACGATCCGCTGGGCTTTTCAGATCGCCCAGGAGGGGCGTCCGGGGCCGGTGCTCATCGACATTCCGAAGGATGTTACTGCAGACTTTGCTGAGTATGAGCCAAAGAAGCCGGAGCCGGTCATCCGGAGCACGGAGTATATCCGGGAAGATGATATGGAAGCAGCCGTCAGACTCATCAACAAAGCAAAGCGGCCGTTCATACTCGTAGGCGGCGGCGCGGTGATCTCCGGCGCACAGGAGGAGCTGACGGAGTTTGCGCGGAAGGTACACGCTCCGGTGGCGGATTCTCTGATGGGCAAGGGTGCGTACAGCGGAGAAAATGAGCTCTATACCGGAATGGTCGGCATGCACGGGACAAAAGCCGCAAACCTCGGCGTGACCAGATGCGACCTGTTGATCGTAATCGGGGCGCGTTTCAGCGACCGTGTGGTAGGAAAAGCAGATGCTTTCGCAAAAAAAGCCAAAATTATCCAGATTGACGTGGATCCTGCTGAAATCAATAAAAATGTCATGGTCGATGTTTCTGTGATCGGTGATGTAAAAGAGGTTCTCAAACGCCTGAACGCGCGGATTGAGGAGCACCGTCATGATGAGTGGGACGAAGAGATCAAGGCATTGAAAGAGAAATATCCGTTGAAATATAACACAGAAGCATTGACCGGACCATACATTGTAGAAGAGATCTACCGGCAGACAAAGGGAGATGCGATCATTGTGACAGAAGTCGGCCAGCATCAGATGTGGGCCGCTCAGTATTACAGATATCCGAAGCCGCGCACACTGCTTACCTCGGGCGGCCTTGGCACGATGGGGTACGGACTTGGCGCTGCAATCGGCGCAAAAGTAGCGAATCCGGACAAAACGGTGATCAATATCGCAGGCGACGGATGTTTCCGGATGAATATGAATGAGATCGCTACGGCAGTCAGATACAATATCCCGGTGGTGCAGGTTGTGATCAACAACCACGTGCTCGGTATGGTGCGCCAGTGGCAGACGCTGTTTTATGAAGAGCGCTATTCTGCGACAATCTTAAATGACGCAGTTGACTTTGTAAAACTGGCAGAAGCTATGGGAGCAGAAGGCATCCGTGTTACAAAGAAAGAGGAGCTGGCTCCTGCACTTGAAAGGGCGCTGTCACTCGGAAGGCCGGTCGTACTGGACTGCATGATCGACTGTGATGACAAAGTTTTCCCGATGGTGGCGGCAGGAAAACCCATCGATACTGTTTTTGACCAGGATGACATACAATAGAACGCAGCAGAAGGTAAAAAAGGAGGAGTCAAAATGAGCAGAGTTTACAATTTTTCGGCCGGACCGGCAGTGCTGCCGGAAGAGGTCCTGAGGGAAGCACAGGAAGAAATGCTCGATTACAGAGGATGCGGGATGTCTGTCATGGAGATGAGCCATCGCTCAAAAATGTTCGATGATATCATCCATGAAGCAGAGTCGGATCTTCGGGATATCATGCAGATACCGGACAATTATAAAGTCCTGTTCCTTCAGGGAGGAGCCAGTCTCCAGTTTTCAATGATCCCTATGAACCTGATGAAAAACGGCGTCGCAGATTATATTGTGACAGGACAGTGGGCAAAGAAAGCATGGCAGGAGGCCGGCAAATACGGCAAGGCAAATAAAATTGCATCCAGTGAGGATAAGACTTTCTCGTATATCCCGGACTGCAGCGACCTTCCGGTCAGCGAGGACGCCGATTATGTATATATCTGCGAGAACAATACGATCTACGGTACAAAATATAAAAAGCTTCCGAATACAAAGGGAAAGATTCTGGTTTCTGATGTTTCCTCCTGCTTTCTCTCTGAACCGGTAAATGTATCGGATTACGGTATTCTGTTCGGCGGCGTACAGAAAAATATCGGCCCGGCAGGTATGGTCATCTCGATCATCCGGGAAGACCTGATCACGGACGATGTGATGGAGTTTACGCCGACGATGATGAAATTCAAGACGCATGCCGATGCAGGCTCCATGTACAATACGCCGAACTGCTACTGCATTTATATGTGCGGAAAGGTATTTCAGTGGATCCGGAGAATGGGCGGCCTTTCTGCCATGAAAGCCAGAAACGAGGCCAAGGCAAAAGTCCTTTACGATTTTCTCGATTCCAGCAAAATGTTCCGCGGAACGGTCGTAAAGGAGGACCGCTCCCTGATGAATGTCCCGTTTGTCACAGGAAACAGTGAGCTCGATGCAAAGTTCGTAAAAGAAGCAGAAGCGGCGGGATTTGTAAATCTCAAAGGACACCGCAGTGTCGGGGGAATGCGAGCAAGTATTTATAACGCAATGCCGCCGGAGGGGGTAGATGCGCTGGTAGCGTTTATGAAAGAATTTGAAGAGGTGAATCTATGATGTATCGTTACACATGCCTGAATCCAATCGCAAAAGTCGGATTGGAATGCTTTACAGAAGAATACAAAGAAGTAAAAGAGATCAAGGACGCGGACGCTGTGCTCGTTCGCAGCGCGGATATGCACAGTATCGCGATGCCCGATACGCTCCACGCGATCGCAAGGGCGGGAGCCGGCGTCAATAATATTCCGATCAGCAGCTGCACCGAAAAAGGAATCGTCGTCTTTAATGCGCCGGGAGCAAATGCGAACGGAGTAAAAGAGCTTGTTTTTGCCGGAATGCTGCTGGCTGCGCGCGATATTATCGGCGGTGCAAACTGGGTGCAGTCTCAGGCCGGAAACCCTGATATAGCGGCTGCGACCGAAAAAGAAAAAAAGAAATTTGCAGGAAGCGAACTGCAGAATAAAAAGCTGGGGATCATCGGACTCGGGGCGATCGGCGTGCAGGTGGCAAATGCGGCTGTCCACCTCGGTATGGAGGTTTACGGGTATGATCCTTATATTTCCGTTGACGCCGCATGGAATCTTTCCAGAAGTATCCGCCATATCAATGATGTGAATCAGATCTACGAGCAGTGTGATTATATCACCATCCATGTTCCGCTGCTTGATTCGACCAGACGTATGATCGGCCGTGATGCGATCGCACGCATGAAGCAGAATGTAGTCATTCTGAATTTTGCCCGCGACCTGCTGGTGGATGAGGAAGCGGTGATCGAAGCGATCAGAGAAGGAAAGGTCCACCGTTACGTCTCAGATTTTCCGAATCCGGTGACAGCAGGGCAGGAAGGCGTCATCATCACGCCGCATCTTGGCGCGTCGACGGCGGAATCAGAGGAAAAATGTGCGGTAATGGCTGTTAAGGAGCTGAAGAACTTCCTTGAAAACGGTAATATCCGCAATTCTGTCAATTACCCGAACTGCGATCTCGGAGTGTGCAGCGCTGCATCGAGAATTGCGATCTACCACAAAAATGTAAAAAAGATGATCGGACGTTTTGCAGATATCCTTTCCGATACCAATATCCAGAATATGAGCAATACGAGTAAAGGAGATTACGCTTATACGCTGCTCGATCTCGACACGGCAGTCACGGAAGAGGTCGTGAACAGGCTGCGCATGCTGGATGATGTGATAAAAGTACGTGTGGTAAAGTAAACGTGTTTGGCCTTCGGCATCTGATTGATGCAGAAAGGAACGGTTATGGCAGACATAAGACCATTTAAAAGCGTAAGACCGGCAGCCCGCTATGTATCGCGCGTAGCGGCGCTGCCTTACGATGTATACAGCAGAAAAGAGGCGTATGCCGAAGCGGCAAAGGACCGGCTGTCTTTTTTGAATATCGACCGTCCGGAGACGCAGTTTCCGGAGGAGACGGATATGTACGCGCCGGAGGTTTATCAAAAGGCGCGGGAGCTGCTGACAGAACGGATACAGGGCGGAATATTTTTACAGGATGAACAGCCTGCCTATTATCTTTATGAATTGACCAGGAACGGGCATACCCAGACGGGCATTGTGGCGTGTGCCTCGATTGATGATTATTTGAACCATACCATCAAGAAGCATGAAAATACGCGTGCAGATAA
The DNA here is from genome assembly GCA_018711885.1 of Candidatus Choladousia intestinipullorum. GTDB lineage: Bacteria > Bacillota > Clostridia > Lachnospirales > Lachnospiraceae > Choladousia > Choladousia intestinipullorum. Next base: position 7,471 of record DVHT01000007.1, read on the forward strand.
GGAGCAGGACCGCATCTGTCATGTAGACGCCTGCAGCGCGCAGACCGGTCCGATCCTGATGGCGTACCGGAAGGATGAGCGGATCAGCCGTATTGTAGAGAGAGAAAAAAGAAAAACGCCGGTCTTTGCATTTGCTTCTCCGGATGGAGTCATGCACAGAGGCTGGCGTGTCTCGGACGGGGAATCCATCTGCGGGATCCGGACCTCATTCGCGGAAATCAACCAGATTTACATAGCGGACGGACATCACAGGGCGGCGTCTGCCGTGAAGGTTGGGCTTAAGCGGCGCAGCCGGCATCCGGAGTACGACGGCAGTGAGGAATTCAATTATTTCCTTTCTATTTTGTTTCCGGATGACGAACTGACGATCCTGGATTACAATCGCGTCGTAAAAGACTTAAATGGTCTGTCAAAAGAAGAATTTCTCTCAAAGGTGAGCGAGAAATTTGAGATGGAACAATGTCCATCGGCGGTGAAACCGGAGCAGAAAGGAACGATGACGATGTATCTGGAGCAGGAGTGGTTCCGGCTCACGGTCCGGGACGAACACCGCAGCACGGATCCGGTGAAAGGGCTCGATGTCTCAATCCTGCAAAGAGAGCTGCTCGGTCCTGTCCTCGGCATTGAAGATCCGAAAATGGATGAAAGGATCGGATTTATCGGAGGCATACGGGGGCTTGGCGAATTGGAGCGAAGGGTGGATACAGACTGCGCGGTGGCGTTCGCCCTGTTTCCGACCTCCATCGAAGAGCTGTTCCGCGTGGCGGACGCGGGACTTTTGATGCCGCCGAAATCAACGTGGTTTGAGCCGAAGCTGCGAAGCGGCTTGTTTATTCACTGTTTTGAGCGATAGAACTGATATTGTGGAGTATTACAGCTATACCGGACGGCGGTGTTGTAATGCTCCGTTTTTCTTACCTATTTGTGCGAAAATTTCTGTTTATTCTTGTCTTTCCGTTAATAAAATGATAAACTGTTGTATAAGAAATAAGAAACATTTTTATGGCTTGGAGGGGTACCATATGGACAAGAAACTATATGATTTAATGGACTGGGCAGGCGTGGAAGCAATCGTTTATTCAGAAGAGGATCATCCGGAAAAATATCTGGGTCCGCATCAGACGGAGGATGGTATCGCGGTACAGGCTTTTTTCCCGGATGCAAAGGGGGCGGCAGTCGTACTTGGCAGCACCGGGAAAACGTATCAGATGGATTTGGAAGATGAAGCAGGATATTTTGCAGCACTGCTTCCCGGTAAGAGAATACCGGATTATTCTTTTACCATAACGTATGAGAACAGTGTGGTAGAAGGTCAGAAAGACCCGTACTCGTTCCCGGCACAGATTACGGAGAAAGAGGCGAAGAAATTCAACGCAGGAATCTGCTACAATATATACAATAAACTGGGAGCCCATCCTATGACGATAAAGGGCACGGACGGCGTTTACTTTGCAGTTTGGGCGCCGAACGCCATGCGCGTCAGCGTCGTCGGGGATTTCAATCTGTGGGACGGCCGCAGGCTGCCGATGCGCAGACTGGGAGATTCTGGCATTTTTGAACTGTTCGTGCCGGGAATCGGAAGCGGAGAGATCTATAAATACGAGATAAAGGCAAAGGGAGGACTTACCTACCTGAAAGCCGACCCGTATGCGAATGCAGCGGAACTCCGCCCGAATACGGCTTCTGTCGTCACGGATCTCAGTACGTTTACGTGGAGTGATGAAACGTGGATGGAGCAGCGGAAGAAGACTTCTACAAAGGATCAGCCGATGTTCATCTATGAACTGCATCTCGGTTCTTTCCGGAAGCCGGAGGACGGAAGAGTTTTCTACAATTACCGTGAGCTGGCTGTGATGATTGCTGATTACGTAAAGGAGATGGGGTATACCCATATTGAGCTCCTGCCGGTGATGGAGCATCCGTATGACGGCTCCTGGGGCTATCAGGTGACCGGTTATTACGCGCCGACGTCAAGATACGGAACGCCGCAGGACTTTATGTATTTTATCAATTACATGCATGAAAACGGGATCGGCGTCATTCTTGACTGGGTTCCGGCGCATTTTCCGCGCGATACACACGGGTTGGCAGGATTTGACGGAACGTGTCTGTATGAGCATTTAGATCCGAGACAGGGGTCGCATCCGCACTGGGGGACTTTGATCTACAATTACGGGCGTCCGGAGGTATCGAATTTCCTGATCGCAAATGCACTGTTCTGGAAGAATGTTTACCATGCAGACGGAATCCGTATGGATGCGGTTGCTTCGATGCTGTATCTCGACTATGGAAAGAACGATGGAGAATGGGTGGCAAATATGTACGGAGGCCATGAGAATCTGGAGGCCATCGAGTTTTTCAAACACCTGAACTCCATTTTTAAGAAGGACAAGGACGGCGCAGTCCTCATCGCAGAGGAGTCTTCCGCATGGCCGAAGATAACGGCGCCGGTCGAGGAAGACGGACTGGGATTCGATTATAAGTGGAACATGGGCTGGATGAACGATTTCCTGGGATATATGCAGCTTGACCCGTTCTTCCGGTCGTACCATCACGGCGAGCTGACCTTCAGCATGATCTATGCATACAGCGAGGATTTCATTCTGAGCCTTTCACACGACGAGGTCGTACACGGAAAAGGTTCGATGATCGGAAAGATGCCGGGCAAACGGAAAGCTAAATTTGCAAATCTGCGGGCCGCGTACGGATATATGCTGACGCATCCGGGTAAAAAACTGTTATTCATGGGACAGGATATCGCTCAGTTTGATGAGTGGAACGAGGAGCAGCAGATCGAGTGGAACCTCCTTGAGTATGATGAGCACCATCAGATGAAAGAATACGTAAAAGCACTCCTGAAGCTGTATAAGGAATATCCGGCACTGTATAGGAAAGACTTCGATCCGGCTGGCTTTGAATGGATCAATAATATTTCTGCTGACGAAAATATGCTCGTATACATGCGCAGAGGCGACAAAACGGACGACGATCTGCTGATAGTCGTAAACTTCTCGCCGCTGGTTTATGAAAAGCACAAGATCGGCGTTCCGTACAGCGGAAAATTTAAGGAGATCTTCAACAGCGACAGCAAAGAATTCGGCGGAGACGGAAATACAAATCCGCGTGCGAAGACTTCCAAAAAGAGCCCGTGCGACGACCGGGAAGACTCGATCGAGATTCTTGTGCCTCCAATGGGAATTTCTGTATATAAGTGCAGCAAGGTTTCTGAGAAGCCGAAAACAACAAGAAAGACGGCAGCAGCCGTTAAGAAAACTCCGGTGAACAGGCAGGAAAAAGCTGAGATTACGCCGGTGAAACAGGAAAAGGGTGCGGTCGTTCCGGTAAAGAAGGAAAAGGGGACAGTCGTTCCTGTGAAGAAGGAAAAAGGGGCAGTCGTTCCGGTGAAGAAGGAAAAGGGGACAGTCGTTCCTGTAAAGAAGGAAAAAGGAGCAGTCGTTCCGGTGAAAAAGGAGAAAGGAACGGTCGTTCCGGTGAAATCAGAACGTGCCGGTAAAAAGTAACGGCAGGCAGGAAAAAGAGGTTATTTCATGTCAAATGGAAACGAACATACGCATACACATGTCGGGAAGGATGGAACAGTGTATGCACACACACATTCCCATACAGAAGAAGCAGGCCATACGCACAGTCATACGCATACTCATACGAACACGAAAGCAGTTTTAAACAGGCTTTCGCGCGCAATCGGGCATCTGGAGTCGATCAAGCGTATGGTAGAAGAGGGAAGAGACTGCAGCGAGGTGCTGATCCAGCTTTCGGCGGTCAAAGCGGCCATTAACAATACGGGAAAAGTAATCCTGCAGGATCATATCCAGCACTGCCTTGTGGACGCGATCGAATCCGGAGACATACAGGAAATAGAAGAGCTAAACAAAGCGATTGACCGTTTCATCAAGTGATAGCCAGACAGAATATTCCATGCGGTTGATATGCGATCATATGGAGGTGTCACATATGAATAGTGTGCAGGCGGCAAGATTATTATGGAAAAGTAAGTACGTGGTGTGTCTGTCAGGACGTGAAATGATTATGGATGACGGGATTGATTCCATGCGGAATATGGTGACGGCGTACGAGATAGAGATGAAGTACGGCTATTCGCCGGAAGAAATATTCAGCGCACAGTTTTTCAGCAACAGGGCGGAGACGTTTTACCGATTTTACCGGGAGGATGTTCTGGCGCAGGATAAGGAGCCGGGAAAAGCGTATCTTGCGCTGGCGGAAATGGAGCAGATGGGCATCCTGAAATGCACGATAACGAGACAGCTGTATGATTTTCCGAGGCGGGCCGGGTGCCGGAATGTTTTTAATCTGCACGGCAGCATTCATGAAAAAAACTGCTGTCCGCGGTGCGGCAGGGAATATACGGTGGAATATTTAAAGGCGGCAGAGAAAGTACCATTGTGTGAAACGTGCAAAACGCCGGTTCATCCGGGAGTAAGGCTGCTCGGGGAAATGGTCGATATCGGGCTTATTACGAAAGCAGCGTATGAAGTATCAAAAGCAGATACGTTCCTTCTGGCCGGAACGAATATGCGTTCCGAGGTGGTGGAGCAGTTTTTGAATTACTACAAAGGGAAAAACGTGATCCTGATACATAAAAAGGAGCATTTTGCAGACAGAGATGCAGACTATGTAGTCAATGAGCCTACATCCGCTGCTCTGCCTGAGATCGTTGCAGAGCTGAAAAGGCTGGCACAGCGGGAAAAAACGCTGTCATATACCTTGTCTACACCGTAAGGTTGGTTCCATAATAAAATAAGAAGGGGTTGTTGCAAAATGCAGCTATGCTTCTGGACATCCGTGTTCACCTAGTCCTCTTGACATCTGTCCGTATCAGGCGGATACATCCGCCCTATACAGGACATCTGTCTCGGACATGTGTACACTGGATGTCCAGAAAGCAACCGCAAAGCATTTTTTCGACAACCCCTTCATTTACTTGTTTTTAGCATAACCGTGGAGCCAGTCTCCTTTTAAATAAAAGTAGAGGAACAGTATGGAACTGAGCGTCCATGTCAGAGGATATGCCCAGAATACTGCGCTGATGGACGGAACAAACTGAACGATGATCGTGATGTAAGTCACGCGTATGATGCACCAGCAGATCAGCATGACAAACATGGGGATTGCAGATTTTCCGGCGCCTCGGAGCAGTCCGGCCATGCAGTGGGAAAATGCAAGCAGGAAGTAAAACAGTGTTACCGTTCTGGCCTGCTGTGTTCCGTACGCAATGACCTGCGGGTCGCTGTTGAATGCCGAGATCAGAACCGGCATAGTGATGTAAAGAATGATTCCAATCAGCTCTGCGAGGATCAGGCTGCACCCGATTCCGAACCGCGCGCCCTTTTTTACACGGTCATACTTTTGCGCGCCCAGATTCTGGCTGATAAAGGTCGTAAGCGCCATGGAAAAGCATGTGATCGGAAGAAAGCCGAATCCCTCGATCTTGGAATAGGAGCCGCATCCGGCTACCGCCATTCTGCCAAAGCTGTTGATGTTCGACTGGACAACGACATTGGCAATGGAGATAATTGAGTTCTGCAGTCCGGCCGGCAGCCCGTTTGAGATGATCTGCCGCAGCATAAAACGGTCCGGCCGTATTCTGCGCAGGGATACGCGGTATTCCTCCGGACTTTTTCTCATCAGCCGGTAGAAGCAGAGTCCTGCGCTGACAAACTGCGAAATGATCGTAGCAAGAGCAGCAGACCCTACGCCATAGTGCAGGACGCCGACAAAAAACAGATCAAGCACAATATTTACTAAAGAAGAAATGATCAAATAGTACAGAGGGTGACGGCTGTCTCCGACTGACTGCAAAATACCGACGAAATTATTGTAGAGTACGAACGCCACAGAGCCCATAAAATAAATGCGGAAATAAGTGATGGACTGAGGCAGGATATCTGCCGGCGTTTTCATCCAGATCAGTATTTGCGGCGCCAGAATCAGCCCTGCTGCGGTGAGCAGTATGCCGGAGGCGATGCCGAACCAGATGGTCGTATGGATTGCCCGCTGAAGCTCTGCGATATGCTTTGCGCCGTAATAGCGGGCGATAACGACACCGGCTCCGACGGCGATTCCGTTAAAGAAGCCGACGAGCAAAAAGATCAGGCTGCTCGAAGAAGAAACTGCGGCAAGAGCATTGCTTCCGAGAAAGTTGCCTACGATCAGAGAGTCGGCTGTGTTGTAAAGCTGCTGAAATAAATTGCCGAGAAAAAGCGGAAATGCAAATGCAGTCATCCGCTTCCAGATCGGCCCTTCTGTCAGTAATACTGTCTTTTGTGCTTGTTCCATGATACCCTCGTCTTAATTCTGAAATAATACGAAGTCATTATAATACAAATAATAGAAATGTCAATTTTTATTGTTATGAGAGCGTTCCTTCCATGATTCAACATTTTTCCGGAAAATATTTTCATCTTTGTCGAAAAGCTTGACTTTGAAATTGATTGTTATATAATATGTTATTGCGACATTAAATCGTATCAGTCAGAACACTTCCATTTGGAGAAAGGTCGTATATGAAATCAAAAAAACGCAGGCGCAGAGCAAGGCAGGACCGCCTTGTACTGCAGCTTTTGATCATAGTCGCCGTCGTTCTTGTCGTATTTGAAGGACGGCTGGTGCTGACGATGACTCAGCACCGATCCATTATGAATGATCCTGAAGCAGTCGCTACTTCGGGAAATGCAGATCCGTCCGATGAAAATACGGAGAAATCAGACCGCGCGGACAACATTTCTTCCGATATGGGAACCCCGGCCGGTGAATCTGCTCTGGCGGGTCTTCCGGCAGATATCGGGAGCAGCAATTCCACATCAGGAACATCGGCGTCATCTGCCGTTTCTACTGTTGCAAATCCGGACAGTCCGGCTATTGTGCACCAGACTGATCCACCTGTTGACGATTCTTATTTCTCAGATGCAGTCTTTATTGGAGATTCCAGGATGGAGGGATTCCGAAACGCATCAGGAATCACACAGGGACGCTTTTTTACGAGTGTGGGAATGTCGCTTGCATCTATGACGAGCGGTGAAGTTATTCAGACAGCAGATGGAAATATTACAGTAGCGGCCGCACTTTCCGGCGGTTCTTATAATAAAATATACATTATGCTCGGGACGAACGATCTGGGAGAATATGACTGGGACGCATTCCGGGAAGGCTTTATTTCTGTCACACAGCGTTTCAAGGAGATACAGCCGGATGCGATCATCTACATTTGCAGCGTCATCTATGTAGAAGAGTCCAAGGTGACAACCGGAGATTATATCAATAATGCGAATGTTGATAAGATCAATGCCATTCTTCTGGATATCTGCGAGGAACAGGGATACTATTATCTGGATCTGAATGAATTCCTGTCAAACGGATATGGTTCGCTGATCGAGGGAGCGACGAGTGACGGTGTACATATTTATCCGGAATACTGTGAACAAATGCTGGATTATCTGAAGAGCCACTACGTCACGGCTTCAGATGCGGAAGAAGAGCCGGAGACCGAGACTGAGACGGAAACAGAGACCGAAGCGGCTGCGGAAAACAGTTAACAACGGGAAATCATATGATTACCGATTAAGAAAGGGGAATATATAATTATGAAGAGAGTAAGAAGATTTGCAGCAGTTCTCTGCACTGCGTGTATGGCGCTTGCCCTGACGGCATGCGGAGGAAAAGAAAAAGAGGTTACAGTAGATACAGCGGCACTTGCCAGTGATCTTCTGGAAACGGTCACATCTGATACGCTGACAGAGACAGCATCGGATATGCTTCCGTCCATCTATTTCTTTGAAGAGGATACAATCGAGGCCGGTACGGCGTATGCAAGCTCCGGCACGACAGCGTGTGAGATTGCAGTCGTTCAGAGTAAAGACGCAGACAATACAGCAAGCGTAGAAAAACTGTTCCAGACCCGTGTTGACAATCAGTCAGACCTCTATGCTTCTTATAATGAAGGAGAAGTAGCGAGACTGGATACGGCGATCATCAAGAGCGCAGGCGCATATACGGTACTCTGCGTATGCGATGACGTAGACAAGGCAAATGATATCCTGGAAGAGTACGGATTCTGATTCTGAAGGGTAAAATGGGGTGTCTCTCAAGTCATGAAATGGCTTGAGGGACACCCCTCTTTTGTTCTCTGAAATCGTGAGGAAATCCTCTACGGGTCCCTCAGTGCGGGTTCAGTTCCGAAGCGGCGTCAGTGACATCCGTGTTCCCCGCATCCGTGGCTGCTGCAGTCACCGCCGTGATGCTCATGGTGGTCGTGATGATCGCAGGTCGCTTCTGAAGAATACTCCAGTTTATTTTTGAGGAATGCGTCTACTGCTGCATCTGCATCTCCTGATACGCCGCAGTACAGCTGGATTCCTGCTTCTGAAAGAGCACTCTGCGCACCGCCTCCGATTCCGCCGCAGATCAGAGTGTCAACCTGATTCTCCCGAAGGAAGCCTGCGAGAGCACCGTGTCCGCTTCCGTTCGTATCTACGATCTCCGTCTGGACGATCGTTCCGTCCTGTATATCATACACCTTAAATTGTTCTGTCTTTCCAAAATGCTGGAAAATCTGACCATTTTCATAAGTAACGCCAATTCTCATAGTGATATCGTCTCCTTTTCTGTGAATCATCCGGATGCCGTGGCTGCAGTATCTGCGGCAGCAGCCGGTCTGCTTTTCGCAGACAGAAAAATTTCCGCCCGTGATATGAAGCTTTCGTCCGTCTACGATGCATTGCGCGAGCTTGCGCCTTGCGCTGCTGTAAAGGGCCTGGATCGTGGTACGGGCGGCATCCATCTGCACTGCGCACTGCTCCTGCGTCAGTCCTTCGTAGTCGATCAGACGAATGCACTCGTATTCGTCCAGAGCCATAAGGATCGGAGCTTCGCAGGATGTTGTTTCACTGTCCGGGCCAAAATGCAGGCTGGAAGGCACAGCGCAGATCCGTTTTTTCTTGCAGGGTCTTGCCATTTAAAATCTGCTCCTTCCTGTCTTTGATCAGTTTTGATTATATCTCCATTATTGACATATGTCAATAATAAATAATACATCCAATGGGTAAAAATAAAAAGGAGCAAGACCAAAATCTTACTCCTTTTTCAACAGCTGGAAATGGGACTTGAACCCACGACCTACGCATTACGAATGCGTCGCTCTACCGACTGAGCTAATCCAGCATACGGTCAAATGCAACCGACTTAATTATTATATATGATTTTTTTCTGATTTGCAAGTGTTTTTTTAAAAAATAAAAAATGATTTGCTAATCTTCCTTTGCTAGTATATAATGGCGAAGACAGGCTAATCACTTATGAGGAGATTTATTTTATGGTTTTCAGCAGTTTACTGTTTCTGTTCCGGTTTCTGCCGGCAGTTTTGGTGGTGTATTTCCTTGTTCCGCGGCGTTTCCGGAACCTGGTGCTTTTTTTATTCAGCCTTCTGTTTTATGCGTGGGGAGAACCGGTGTACATTGTGCTCATGCTGGTGTCGATCCTTGTATCTTATACGGGAGGAATCGTTGTAGACCGGATGAAGAAAAGCGGAAGGCCAGGGGCGGCAAAGACGGCGCTCATCGTTTCCAGCGTCATCAGTCTGTCTCTGCTTGGCTTTTTCAAATACGCGGATTTTGCGATTAATACGGTGAACAGTATTACAGGAGCAGGGCTTGCTCTGCTGAATATTGCATTGCCGATCGGAATTTCTTTTTATACGTTCCAAACAATGTCTTATACGATCGATGTATACCGCGGAGAAGCCGAGGTACAGAAAAATCTGATTTCCTTCGGTACGTACGTCGTTATGTTCCCGCAGCTGATCGCGGGACCAATCGTCCAGTATAAAACGATCGACCAGCAGCTTCGGAGCAGGCGGGAGACTTCAGAGGAATTTGCGGCCGGTGTACACCGGTTTATGATCGGCCTGGGGAAAAAAGTACTCCTGGCAAATAACGCAGGGGCTTTGTGGGACACGATCCGGACGATGACGTACGCGGAGCTTCCTGCTGCGACGGCGTGGATGGGACTTGCGGCGTATTCGTTCCAGCTGTATTTTGACTTTTCTGCCTATTCCGATATGGCAATCGGGCTGGGGCATATGTTTGGATTCCGTTTCCTTGAGAATTTCAACTATCCTTACATATCAAAAAGTATTACAGAGTTCTGGAGACGATGGCACATTTCGCTCAGCACATGGTTCCGTGATTATGTGTACATACCGCTTGGAGGAAACCGTGTCAATACCCTCCGCCATATTCGGAATATCTTCGTGGTCTGGCTTCTGACCGGAATCTGGCATGGAGCGAACTGGAATTTCGTTATCTGGGGCGTCTATTACGGGATTCTGTTGTTGGTGGAAAAGTTTTTCCTTGGGAAATATCTGAAGAAGCTGCCGGCTGTTTTCCAGCATATCTACTGTATCTTTTTTGTCATGATCGGCTGGAACCTGTTTGTCTTCGAAGACATGGGACTCGGGCTTGGTTTTATGCGGGCGCTGTTTGGAGGATACGGACAGGGGTTTGCAAACGAGGAAACACTTTACCTTCTGTACAACAATTTGATCTTGCTGGTGATGCTGATACTGGGCAGTACACACCTTCCGAAGAGAATCGGAGAGAAGATCTGTGCAGTGATCTCCGGTTCCGATGTGGCTGTCATCCTCGTGAGAAATATCTTCTATGCCGCGATTTTTATTCTCTCTGTGGCATGGCTGGTTGATGCATCGTTTAATCCATTTTTGTATTTCAGATTTTAGGGCAGGTTTAACATGAACAGACGACAATCATGGAATATTAACACATTATTTTTGATCTTGATTTTTGGCTTCACGATCGCTACGCTGATCAAGCCGGACCAGGAGTATTCGGAATCGGAAAACAGAACGCTGGCACAGATGCCGGAACCTACCGTGGAAACCGTATTTAACGGAGAGTTTGAATCCGATTATGAGACGTATCTGACCGACCAGTTTGTGGCGCGCGACGCGTGGATCGGTCTGAAGACGGATGTGGAGCGTCTGATGCTGAAAAGCGAGAGCAACGATATTTATTTTGCGGACGACGATTATCTGATCGAGAAGCATACAGGAGCCTTTACATCAGATACGGCTGAATTGAATCCGCGCATCCTGGGACAGTTCGCAGAAATGTATCAGGAGCAGTTCGGAACGGAGCATATGACGTTTATGGTCGTGCCGAATGCCGTGGAGATTCTGGACGATAAGCTCCCGCTTCTTGCCAGTCCGTATGATCAGGAAAAATATCTGGAGCAGATCCGGGCAGAGCTCCCGGATGGAACGTGGTTTGATACGGCTGCCATCCTGCGGGATCATAAAGAGGAGGAAATCTTCTACCGGACTGACCACCACTGGGAGACACTGGCGGCATTTTACGTGTACCAGGCATGGGCAGAGCAGAAAGGATACGAAGTGCCTTCGGAAGACGATTTTGAGATTGAGACGGCTTCCGACAGCTTTGAGGGAACGATACAGTCAAAACTCGGGATCGACACCAGAAAGGATACGCTTGAGCTGTATCTTCCAAAAGAAGATCTTTTCTACACCGTACAGACGGATGAAGGGGCTCCGGTGGAATACAGTGTATACGACAGAACAGCTCTGGAGACAAAGAGCAAGTATGATGTCTTTTTCGGTGGCAACCACGCGATGGTAAACATCGCCACACGTGCAGATACAGGCCGGAAGCTGCTTGTGATCAAGGATTCTTATGCGCACTGCTTCGTGCCGTTCCTGCTGAAAGAATTTGACGCCATCGATATGCTCGACATCCGGTACTACAATCAGAAAGTCAGTGAACTGATACAAAACGGCGGCTATACCGATATCCTGTTTCTGTATAATGCATCCGGATTTGCAGAGGATACCAGTATCAGCAGGCTTACCTATTAAATAAGAAAAGTCAATAAGAAAAGGAGGGCACCATGAGTTACGCAGATAAAGTTTTCATTGATATGTGTAAAGACATCCTCGAAAACGGTGTCAGCACGGAAGGGGAAAAGGTACGCCCGAAATGGGAGGACGGATCTTACGCTTATACGATCAAGCGCTTCGGGGTGGTAAACCGCTACGACCTGCGCAAAGAGTTTCCGGCAATGACCCTGCGGAAAACGGGGTTAAAGAATGCATTTGACGAGCTGCTGTGGATCTGGCAGAAAAAATCAAACAACATTCATGACCTTGGGAGCCATATCTGGGACAGCTGGGCGGATGAGACCGGCAGTATCGGCAAGGCGTACGGATACCAGATGCAGGTCAAGCATCAGTACCGGGAAGGAATGATGGATCAGGTAGACCGTGTGCTGTATGATCTGAAGAATAATCCCTACAGCCGCAGGATCATGACGAATATTTACGTACATGCGGATCTGCACGAAATGAATCTTTATCCGTGTGCTTACAGTATGACCTTCAATGTGACGAATGAAAAAGGCAGCGACAAGCTGATCTTGAATGCCATTTTGAATCAGCGCTCTCAGGATGTCCTCACAGCGAACAACTGGAATGTATGCCAGTATGCGCTTCTGGTCCATATGATGGCGCAGTGCTGCAATATGCAGCCGGGTGAATTTGTTCATGTGATAGCGGATGCGCATATTTATGACAGGCATATCCCGCTTGTGAAAGAACTGATCACGAGAGAGACGTATCCGGCTCCTAAGGTATGGCTGACGCCGGATATCACCGATTTTTATGCGTTTAAAGTAGAGGACCTGCACGTAGAAAACTATCAGGCAGGGCCGCAGATCAGGAATATTCCTGTAGCAGTGTAGCCGCGGGGCCGTCCGCACGTTGCGGGGACCGGCCGTGGCGTATGAGAACCGTATGGAAAGGAGAGTGCGGCTCTATGGAACGAAAAACAGCCGTGCCGCAGCCAGTGATCCTGTATTATACAGAGAGTGCAGGCAAGGCACAGCAGATCGAGATGCTTTGCAGCCAGTTTGGATACAGGACGCGGTTTCTTGGAGCGGCGGATGCCGGAACAGAAGTGGGCGTACTTGCCGGCATCAGCAATGCGAAACGTGGAAGAGGGGTGCTGGATGGCAGGACTGATTCCGGAAGTCCAGAAGACAGATGTCTGCCGGAGCATATGATATTTTCCGGTATTGGGGGAGAACAGCTTGATGTGTTTCTGCAGGCGATGCGTACGGCAGGGATTTCACCGATCCCGTTAAAGGCGGTGCTTACGCCGTACAATTACAAGTGGAGTCTGTATGAGCTTGTGCAGGAACTTCAGAGAGAACATACAGCGATGATGATGGAGAGGAGAAAGCAATGAATCTGATCGTGGCAGTAGACAAAAACTGGGGAATCGGAAAGAATAATAAGCTGCTTGTCAGCATTCCGGCGGATATGAAATTTTTCCGCGAGACAACGAGCGGAAGAGTTGTCGTGATGGGCAGAAAAACTCTGGAATCATTTCCGAACGGTTTGCCGCTGAAAAACAGGACGAATATTATTCTGACAAAAAATAAGGATTATCATGTGAAAGACGCCATTGTACTGCACAGCGTCGAAGAAGTAATGAAAGAGCTGGAACAGTATGAGGAAGAGGATATTTACGTCATCGGAGGCGACAGCATTTACCGCCAGTTCCTCCCCTACTGTAAGGTGGCCCATGTGACGCGCATCGATCATGCATATGAGGCGGACACGTTCTTTCCGGATCTTGATGCGCAGGAAGAATGGGAAGTCACCGGGATCAGCGAAGAACAGACGTATTTTGATCTGGAATACCGTTTTTACCGATATGAAAAAAAGAAATAAAGGAAATGGGGCTGCGAAAACAGCCCCGTTTTTTAGTGGTTTTATTGTTTCTTGCGTGAACTGCGGTATTTCTCTTCACAGTACTGGCAGCGGTATACTTCATTTTCTTCATCGGCAAGGAAGAATACGTGATCCAGCTCCTGCTCGATCGAAGTGATGCAGCGCGGATTCTTGCAGCGGATAATATTAACCAGCTTTTTCGGAAGATTCAGTTCTTTTTTTGATACGATATTTCCGTCCTGGATGATATTTACCGTGATCCGGTGGTCGATAAAGCCGAGAACGTTCAGATCCAGCTCATCGATCGGGCATTCTACCTTAATGATGTCTTTTTTGCCCATCTTATTGCTGTGCGCGTTTTTGATGATCGCGACACAGCAGTCCATCCGGTCGAGTTTCAGATATTTGTAGATCGACATGGCCTTACCGGCTACGATGTGGTCCAGGACCACTCCTTCATTTAAGCGGCCGACGTTTAACATACTTCCACCTCCAGTAATGTAAGAATCAGTGCCATTCTGACGTATACTCCGTACTGTGCCTGCCTGAAATATGCAGCACGCGGGTCATCATCTACTTCAACAGAGATTTCATTGACGCGCGGAAGCGGATGGAGAATCGTCATATCAGGTTTTGCGAGTTTCATTTTATCAGCATCCAGGATATAGAAGTCCTTCATGCGCACGTAATCTTCTTCATTAAAGAAACGTTCCTTCTGGACACGCGTCATGTAAAGAAGGTCAAGTTCCGGAAGCGCGTCTTCCAGGCGGACGACTTCTTTGAACTGCTGGTTATGTCTCCGAAGAACGTCATCGCGGATATTGTCGGGAAGCCTCAGCTCTTCCGGCGAGATCAGAACAAAGTTGACATTCGGGTAACGAATGAGTGCTTCGATCAGAGAGTGTACGGTGCGCCCGAATTTCAGGTCTCCGCAAAGACCGATCGTAAAGCTTCCGAGACGGCCTTTCAGGGAGCGGATTGTCATGAGGTCGGTCAGCGTTTGGGTCGGATGCTGATGCCCGCCGTCACCGGCATTGATGACAGGGATGGATGACTTCATGGAAGCCACAAGCGGCGCTCCTTCCTTCGGATGACGCATTGCGCAGATATCCGCATAGCAGGAAATGACACGGATCGTATCTGAGACGCTCTCGCCTTTTGCGGCGGAGCTGGAATCTGCCGAAGAAAAACCAAGTACGCTGCCGCCCAGATTCAACATTGCTGCTTCGAAGCTGAGCCGGGTACGGGTACTTGGTTCGTAAAATAAGGTGGCTATTTTCTTTCCTGCACATGCATGTGCGTATTTTTGTGGATTTGCCTCGATATCACTTGCCAGATCGAGAAGTTTGTCGAGTTCTTCCACTGAGAAATCCAATGGACTCATTAAATGTCTCATAGTATCCTCCTTCACGTAATCAGTATCTGGTATGGTGTATGCCCCGCAATCTTTCCGGGGATACTCACTTCTTAACATGATACCGTATCTGCCTGTGGAATTCAAGTATAAAAAAATTTTCTTGCTTTCCAGCCGGAAAGAGGCTATAATTTTTCTGACAACAAGAAGAAGTGCGAGATAATTCGCGCGGCATCTTTTGACACAGACTTTCATATTAAATACATGATCAAAAAATGAAATGGAGAGGAGACAGCTATGGGATATAAAGAAAAAAAGAGATGGGCATTTTTGGGCCTGCCATTTACGTTTACCACTTACAGCGTGACAGATGAAATGATTACTGTGCAGTCCGGGCTTCTGAAACGGATAGAAAATGACTGCTATATGTACAAGATTGTGGATGTCAGGCTGGAGGCGAGCCTGCTGGAACGGATCTTCGGGCTGGGAACGGTCCACTGCTTCAGCAGCGACGTCACGGATCCGGATCTGCGGCTCTGCCATATCAGAAATTCCAAAGAGATCAAAAACTATATTCTGGAGCAGTCAGAGCAGGAGCGCCTGCGCAGGCGGACGCTGAATACGCAAAACCTCAACGGGGAGACAGACGGCATCGGATACGACGATTGAGTGAAACGGCTTCCTTCGCTGTGCCGCCGGATTTACGTTGACAGAAAAACCCAACCTTGATAGAATAGGCAGGGAAAATTTCGAGCAAGACAGTTGGAGGAAGAAACTTTGGGTAATAATATAAAAGAAGAGATAGCGAAGAGACGGACATTTGCCATTATTTCTCACCCGGATGCCGGTAAAACGACGCTGACAGAGAAATTCCTGCTGTACGGCGGCGCGATCAATCTGGCCGGTTCTGTAAAAGGAAAGGCAACGGCACGCCATGCTGTGTCGGACTGGATGGAGATTGAAAAAGAGAGAGGTATTTCTGTCACTTCTTCCGTTCTGCAGTTTAATTACGGCGGATACTGCATCAATATTCTGGATACTCCGGGGCATCAGGACTTCTCAGAAGATACGTACCGTACGCTGATGGCGGCAGACTCCGCTGTCATGGTGATCGACGCCTCAAAAGGTGTGGAGGCACAGACGAGAAAGCTGTTTAAAGTCTGTGTGATGCGTCAGATCCCTATTTTTACATTTATCAATAAGCTGGACCGTGACGCGAACGATACGTTTGAGCTTCTCGATGATATCGAAAAAGAGCTCGGAATCGCGACGTGTCCGATCAACTGGCCGATCGGATCCGGAAAGAATTTCAAAGGTGTTTATGACCGGGCCACCAGAAAGGTGACGACTTTTACTGATACGCAGAAAGGTACGAAAGCAGGCGTGGCGACGAAGATGGATCTTGACGATCCCAAGCTGCAGGAATTTATCGGGGAACAGAATAAAGAGACGCTGATGGAGGAGATCGAACTGCTGGACGGTGCGTCGGCGGAATTTGATCAGGAGCTGGTGAGCAGAGGAAAGCTCTCACCTGTGTTTTTCGGTTCTGCGCTTACGAACTTCGGCGTGGAGATTTTTCTGAAGTATTTCCTTTCGATGACCACGTCTCCGCTGCCGAGAAAGGCCGACTGCGGTGTGATCGATCCGATGGAAGAGGACTTTTCTGCGTTCGTTTTTAAGATTCAGGCGAACATGAACAAAGCGCATCGCGACAGGATCGCATTTATGCGGATCTGCTCCGGAAAGTTTGACGCGGGGATGGAAGTATACCACGTGCAGGGAGACCGCAAACAGCGCCTTTCCCAGCCGCAGCAGATGATGGCACAGGAACGGCACATCGTATCGGAGGCGTATGCCGGCGATATTATCGGTGTCTTTGATCCGGGCATCTTTTCTATCGGTGATACGATCTGCATGCCTGGAAAGAAGTTCGCATATGAGGGGATTCCGACGTTCGCACCGGAGCATTTTGCAAGAGTGCGCCAGATGGATACGATGAAGAGAAAGCAGTTTGTAAAAGGCATTAATCAGATCGCGCAGGAAGGTGCGATCCAGATTTTCCAGGAGTATAACACCGGTATGGAAGAGATTATCGTCGGCGTCGTAGGAGTGCTTCAGTTTGATGTTCTGAAGTACCGTCTGGAAAATGAATATAATGTAGATATCCGTCTGGAGCCGCTTCCCTACGAACACATCCGCTGGATTGAAAATGAGGAGATTGATCTGAATAAGATCGTCGGAACCTCGGATATGAAGAAGATCAAAGATTTAAAGGGAAGGCCGCTGCTCTTATTTGTCAACAGCTGGTCGGTCGGCATGGTGCTTGACCGGAACGAAGGCCTGATCCTTTCTGAGTTTGGCAGATAAATCTTTCTTGCAAAAAGGAATTGTTTTTACTATAATGTAAGATAACAGGCTGAAGAAGCAGAAACGAATCAATGGCATGATGGAGGTGCTTATGGAAAATACAGAGCTTCATACACATAAATTAGAAAATGAAGAAAAATTCGGGGAAGTGCGGATCGCGGATGAGGTAGTCGCGATCATCGCCGGACTGGCTGCCTCTGAAGTGGACGGCGTAGCTTCCATGGCCGGGAATGTGACGAGGGATCTGATCGAAAAGCTTGGCATGAAGAGCCTCTCAAAGGGCGTGAAGATTACGATGGATGATAATACTGTACATGTGGCGCTTGCGATCAATATTCAGTATGGCTACAGTGTTCCGGCTACCAGCTCCAAGATCCAGGAGAAGGTTAAGACTGCGATCGAGACGATGACAGGGCTTGAGGTCGCGGAAGTGAATATCAAGATCGTCAATGTTTTGATGGACAAGAACTGAGATCAGAAAAGGGACGCATGAAGTCCCTTTTTTTTACAAGGAGACAAATCACAGATGAAAAGAAGTGAAATCAGGGAGAACATTTTTAAACTCGTATTTTGCGGAGAATTTCACAGCATGGATGAGATTCCGGAGCAGGTGAGCTGTTACTTTGAGGAACTGCCGGAGGTGACAGAGGAAGAGCATTCTTATATGACGGAAAAGTTTAACTGCATCAAAGAACGCATTGGTGAACTTGATGAAAAGATCAACAGCGTCGCAAAGGGCTGGAAGACGGCGAGAATGGGGAAGGCTGAGCTTGCGATCCTCAGGCTTGCGGTCTACGAAATGCTGTATGACGACGAGGTTCCGGTAAAAGTGGCGATCAATGAGGCGGTGGAGCTTGCCAAAAAGTACGGCGGAGACGAGGCGCCGTCATTCGTGAATGGAATTCTGGCAAAGCTTGCGTAAAGGACGGTCATGCAGAAGATTTATTCAGTCAGTCAGATCAACACCTATATCAAAAATATGTTTACACAGGATTTTGTCCTGAACAGGATCAGCATCCGGGGGGAAGTTTCGAACTGTAAATACCATACGTCGGGGCATATCTACTTTTCGCTGAAGGACAGCCTTGGGACAATTGCATGTGTGATGTTTGCCAGTGCCAGGACGGGACTGGCTTTTCGGATGTCTGACGGACAGCAGGTGGTCGTGGACGGCAGTGTCAATGTCTATGAGAGGGACGGGAAATATCAGCTCTACGCAAAGAAGATCCGTCTGGACGGGGCCGGAGTGCTTTACGAACGCTACCTTGCACTGAAGCAGGAACTGGAAGAGATGGGGATGTTTGCGCCGGAGTATAAAAAGCCGATCCCGCCATACGTGAGGAAACTGGGAGTCGTGACGGCGCCTACGGGAGCCGCTGTGCGCGATATCATCAATATTGCGACAAGGCGTAATCCCGGCATACAGATCATCCTGTTCCCGGCAAAGGTGCAGGGAGAAGGGGCTGCTGAGAGTATCGCGGAGGGACTTGCAAAGCTCGATGCGCTGGGTCTGGATGTAATTATCGCAGGCAGAGGCGGCGGCTCGATCGAGGATCTCTGGGCGTTCAATGAAGAAACAGTAGCGCGGGCGATCTTTGCCTGCCGGACACCGGTGATCTCAGCGGTAGGGCATGAGACGGATACGACGATCGCGGATTTTGTCGCGGATCTCCGCGCGCCGACTCCGTCGGCCGCTGCAGAACTGGCTGTTGCAGATATGAATCTTGCACTGGAACGGCTGCAGGCATACCGGGACCAGATGGGACGGCTGCTGGAATACCGGCTGTCGGAATATAAAATGCGGCTGCAGCAGATCAGGATCCAACTGGAGTTTAAGAGTCCGGTACAGCGTATCCGGGAGCTGCGCCAGAGGGCTGTCGATACCGAAGACGCGCTGCATCGTGCCATGAGGCTGGCGCTGGAGGAAAAACGTCACAGGATGTCTGTCTATATTGAGCGTATGAAAGGACTGTCGCCGCTTGAGAAGCTGGGACAGGGATATGCGGCGGTGACAGACGGCGCAGACAGACGCGTCTACTGTGTCGGTCAGGTAAAGCCGGGCGATGTTCTTCAGATCTACGTGACGGACGGCAGGATCACAGCGACGGCGGACGGGACGGCGCCGCTTCCGGTTCTGGAGCAGCAGCCGTCTGAGTAAAAGCATCAGGACGGGAGCATATTTATGATGGAAGATAAGAACAAAAAGGAAGAAATTTCTCTGGAGGAGTCATTTTCCAGACTGGATGAGATGATCGAGAAGCTGGAAGACAGAGAGCTTCCGCTGGAAGAATCTTTTCGCCTGTATCAGCAGGGCATGGAACTGCTGAAGCATTGCAGTGAAAAAATCGATACTGTGGAAAAGAAAATACAAATCATGAATGGGGATGGTGAACTTGACGAATTTTGACGAGCAGATGAAAAAACGGGTGACTGAGATTAAAAGCATTATTCAGAAGTATCTGCCGCAGGAGGAAGGATTTCAGCGGACGCTTCTTGAGGCAGTAAACTACAGCATGCTCGTGGGCGGGAAGAAACTGCGTCCGCTTCTGATGCAGCAGACTTACGTAATGTTCGGAGGAAAGAGCGCCGTGATCCAGCCTTTTATGGCAGCGATTGAGATGATCCACACACATTCGCTGATCCACGACGATCTTCCGGCGATGGACAATGATGAATACCGCCGCGGAAAAAAGACGACCCATATCGTATACGGGGAGGCTATGGCGATCCTGGCAGGAGACGCGCTGCTGAATCTGGCGTACGAGACTGCATCGAAGGCATTTGACATGGAACCGGGCAATCCTTATATAGGAAAAGCGATCCAGGTGCTGTCTGGAAAGACCGGTCTTGACGGAATGATCGGCGGACAGTCTGTGGACGTAGAGTATGTAGACCGGCCTCTTACGGCGGAACAGCTGTATTTTATCTACTCACTTAAGACGGGAGCGCTGATCGAAGCATCCATGATGATCGGAGCGATCCTGGCGGGCGCTTCAGACGAAGAGATCGAGAAAGTGCAGATGGCTGCCAGAAATGTAGGGCTTGCTTTCCAGATACAGGACGATATTCTTGATGTGACAGGGGAGCAGGAGACGCTGGGCAAGCCGGTAAAGAGTGATGAAAAGAACAACAAAACGACGTATGTGACGGTGAATGGACTGGAAAAGGCAAAGCAGGACGTAGCCTTTTATTCCAGAGAAGCGATCAGGCTTTTGGATGAGCTTCCTTATGAGAATGAGTTTCTGGATGAACTGATTCTTAATCTGATCCACAGGAACACATGATGAAGGGTGGCGTTTATTCTGTTAGAGAATATCAATCAACCAAACGATATCAAGAATATTGAGAAAGAGAAGCTGCCGGAACTTGCTCAGGAGATCAGAGATTTTCTGATCCAGAATATCAGCCGTACCGGCGGGCACCTCGCATCAAATCTCGGTGTGGTGGAGCTTACGATGGCGCTGCATCTGACTTTTGACCTTCCGAAAGACAAGATCATCTGGGATGTGGGACATCAGTCCTATACGCATAAAATACTGACAGGGCGAAAAGACGGATTTGAAGAACTGCGTAAATTCGGAGGAATGAGCGGATTCCCGAAACGCTCCGAGAGTGACTGTGATGCGTTTGATACAGGACACAGTTCGACGTCGATCTCTGCCGGCATGGGGTATGTCTGTGCCAGAGATGTTCAGGGCGAGGACTATTCTGTCATTTCTGTGATCGGAGACGGTGCGCTCACGGGCGGGATGGCGTATGAGGCGCTGAACAATGCGGCGCAGCTGAAGTCGAATTTTATTATTGTGCTGAACGACAATGAAATGTCTATTTCGGAAAACGTAGGCGGGATCTCTACGTATCTGAGCAATATCCGCACCGCGGAATCGTATACGGGCATCAAAACCGGCATTGAGAATACACTCAACAAAATTCCGGTGTACGGCGACAAACTGATCCGCGGTATCCGGAACACGAAACAGGGGATCAAACAGTTCCTTGTGCCGGGCATGTTTTTTGAAGAAATGGGCATTACGTATCTTGGGCCCGTAGACGGGCATAATATCCAGAAGATGCTGCGCGTGTTCCGGGATGCAAAAAAGGTGAACGGGGCAGTTCTGGTCCATGTTCTGACGAAAAAGGGAAAAGGCTTCGGTCCTGCAGAACGTATGCCGTCGAGATTTCACGGTGCGGAGCCCTTTGATCCGGAGACGGGACTTCCGAAAGTACGCAAGAAAAAAGCAGCGTATACGGATGTATTTTCTACAGTCATGTGCAAGATGGGGGCGCGTGAACCGAAACTCGTGGCAGTGACGGCAGCGATGCCGGACGGAACCGGGCTGAAGCGTTTCCGGAATATGTACCGCGAACGGTTTTTCGATGTGGGTATCGCGGAAGCGCATGCGGTAACGTTTGCCGCAGGTCTGGCCGCCGGAGGGTTAAAGCCTGTCGTTGCCGTATATTCTTCGTTTCTGCAGCGGGCATTCGACCAGGTGATCCATGACGTCTGTATCCAGAATCTTCCGGTCGTGTTTGCCATTGACCGGGCCGGGCTCGTCGGAAGCGACGGTGAGACACATCAGGGGATCTTTGACCTGTCGTATCTGTCCTCGGTCCCGAATATGTGTGTGATGGCACCTAAAAACAAATGGGAGCTGGCGGATATGCTGAAATATGCGATCGCCTACAACGGACCGATTGCGCTTCGGTATCCGCGCGGCGAAGCGTACGACGGACTGCAGGAATTCCGCGCGCCGATCGTCTATGGAAAGAGCGAGATGCTTTATGATGAAAACGGGCTGGCGCTCGTAGCGGCCGGAAGCATGGTGGTCACGGCGCTCGAAGTGCGCGAGATGATGAAAGCGGTCGGGTATCACTGCACGATCGTCAACGCCCGTTTTGTAAAACCGGTCGATGAAGAAATGCTTGATTACCTGGCGAAAGATCACCGGCTGGTCGTGACGATGGAAGAGAATGTCAAAAACGGGGGATTCGGAGAAAAGGTGCTGGAGTATTACAATGAGGTATCTGCGGATGTCCGTGTGATGCAGGTGGCGCTGCCGGATGATTATATTGAACACGGCAATGTCGATCTGCTCAAAAAAGAGGCATGTATCGATGCTGAGTCGATCTTTAAAGAAATTATTGCGCAGTATCAGCAGTAACCAGCAGACGCAGCAATAGAAATGGAGCAGCAGGATGAAAGAACGGTTGGATGTTTTGCTCGTCCGGAACGGACTGGCAGCTTCACGGGAAAAAGCAAAAGCAGTTATTATGGCAGGCAGCGTGTTCGTAAACGGACAGCGTGAGGACAAAGCAGGGACTATGGTGGACGAAAAGGCTGAATTGACGGTCAAAGGAAATCAGCTGAAATACGTAAGCCGCGGGGGACTGAAGCTGGAAAAGGCCATGAGCCATTTTGATATTACGCCGGAAGGAAAGGTCTGTATGGACGTCGGGGCGTCCACCGGCGGATTTACGGACTGTATGCTGCAAAACGGGGCAGTGAAGGTATATTCCGTTGATGTGGGACATGGACAGCTCGACTGGAAGCTGCGCAACGACGCGCGCGTCGTCTGCATGGAGAAAACGAATATCCGGTATGTCGTGCCGGAGGATATCGGCGAGCCGCCTTCTTTCGTGTCGATCGACGTGTCTTTTATCTCGCTTACAAAGGTACTCGGCCCGGTCCGGGACCTGATGGCGCCGGAAGGAAACGTAGTCTGCCTGATCAAACCGCAGTTTGAGGCCGGACGGGAAAAAGTCGGAAAAAAAGGCGTGGTGCGTGACCCGAAGGTACACGAAGAAGTGATCCGGAAGGTAATGTCTTATGCACAGTCGATCGGATTTCTCTGCCGGGAGCTGGAGTTTTCTCCGATTAAAGGCCCTGAGGGAAATATCGAATATCTTCTCCATCTCCAGAAAGGCGTTTCCCAAGAGACGGAAGAGGCGCTTTCGGAGGATGCGGTGGAGAAGACGGTAGCGCTGGCACATGCGGAGCTTGACTGAGGTTGACAGATGAATACATTTTATGTGATAACGAATTATCAGAAAGACCCGGAGCTTAAGACAGCGGGATCTATTAAGGATTATTTAGAGTCAAAAGGAAAAACGTGCTACATACAGAAGCCGGAAAACGGATTCCTTCCGGAACAGTACCGGTATACGGATGCACAGAAAATCCCGAACGGAGTGGAATGTGTCCTGGTCCTCGGCGGGGACGGGACACTTTTGCAGGCTGCCAGAGATCTGGTAGAATGCAGTCTTCCGCTTCTCGGGATCAATATGGGTACGCTCGGATATCTCGCAGAGATTGACCGGAAAAACATCCAGCCTGCGCTGGATCAGCTGATCGCGGGAGAATATTCGGTAGAAGAAAGAATGATGCTGCACGGTGTCGCGTGGCACAAGAATAAGAAGATGCTGAGCGATATCGCGCTGAATGATATTGTAATATCGAGGAATGGCCGGATGAGGGTCGTGGATTTCAATATTTATGTGGATGGTGTCTTTTTGACTTCGTATTCTGCCGACGGTATTATCGTGTCGACTCCTACCGGATCGACGAGCTATAATCTCTCCGTCGGGGGGCCGATCGTGGCGCCGCAGGCGTCGCTGATGCTTCTGACAGCGATCGCGCCGCACACCCTGAACTCCAGGCCGATCGTGCTGCCGGACAATGTAGAGATCGCGATAGAGATCGCTTCCGGACACAGCATAGACGGAGACGGAGCAGTGGCAAATTTCGATGGAGATACTTCCGTCAAGCTGAACACCGGAGACAGGATCGTGATTACAAGATCCGAATGCAGGGTGCAGATGGTAAAGACCAGAAATACCAGTTTCCTGGAAATATTACGGCAGAAAATGAACAGCTGAGAAAGGACGCGTTTATGAAAGTTGGCAGACATGCAAAAATCGTAGATCTCATAGCGAAAAATGATATTGAGACACAGGAAGAGCTCGCAGAATACCTAAACCGGGAAGGATACAGCGTGACGCAGGCGACGATTTCCCGGGATATCAGAGAACTGAAGCTTACGAAGATTTCTACAGGAGACGGCCGGCAGAAATATGCCCTGATGCACAATCAGGGAAGCGAGATGAATGAAAAATACCTGCGCGTATTAAAAGACGGCTTCGTCTCTATGGATATGGCGCAGAATATTCTCGTCGTAAAGACGGTATCGGGAATGGCAATGGCTGTTGCCGCAGCAATCGACGCGATGCACTGGTCGGAAGTAGCAGGATGTATCGCAGGCGACGACACGATCATGTGCGCGATCAGGAGCTCGGAGGATACGGTCTGCGTGATGGAAAAAATAAGGCGGATCGTCGGCAGATAAAGCCGGTACAGTGGGAGAGAACGGGAAAACTATGTTAGTGAGCTTACACGTAAAGAACATGGCGCTGATACGCGAGGTGGAAGTAGAGTTCGGAAAAGGGCTCAACATTATGACAGGAGAGACCGGAGCAGGAAAGTCGATTGTCATCGGTTCGGTCAATATCGCGCTTGGCACGGGGAATTTCCGCGATTACGTTCCGGAGGATGAGGATTATGCGCTGGTGGAGCTTTTATTTTCAACGGAAAATCCGCATGTGCGAAAGATGCTGGATGATCAGGATATTCCTTTTGAGAATGGGGATATTATTATCACCAGGAAATATAAAGGGGGACGCAGCACAAGCAAAGTCAACGGCGAGACGGTGCCTGTATCCTTCGTGCGGGAGCTTGCAGCTGAATTGATCGATATTCACGGACAGCATGAACACCAGTCGCTTCTGTATACGAAGAACCATCTTGCGATCCTCGACGGGTTTGCGGGTGAGGAACTGGCTCCAAAACTGAAGCTGTGCAGGGAACAGCACCGCAGCTTTGCGAAGGCAAAGCGTGAATGGCAGGAGGCCGACAAAGCAGCAGGCGGCAGAGCGAAGGAACTGGATTTCCTTCAGTTCGAATTAAACGAGATTGAAAGCGCATCGCTGCGGCCGGGGGAAGATGAAGAACTGGAAACGCAGTACCGGCGGATGGTAAACGGACAGAAGATCATGGAAGCGCTCGCGCAGACGGCTGCTCTGACAGGAGCAGGCGCCTATTCGGGCGGTGCCAGCGATGAGATCGGACGGGCTGTCCGTTTTCTGGGATCGGTGCAGTCGTGCGACGATCCGATCGGAGAGCTGAACGGGACGCTGACGGAAATTGAATCGCTGCTGAATGACTTTAACCGCTCCCTTTCAGACTATATGGACGGATTTACGTTTGATGAGCAGGAATTGCACGATGCGGAAGAACGGCTGAATATGATCAACCGGCTGAAGACAAAATACGGAAATTCCATAGAAGAAATTCTGGCTGCTGGCCGGGAAAAGGCAGAACGGATCGAAATCCTTGCAAATTATGAGGAGTATCAGGAAAAGCTGAAATTATCCTGTGAAAAAAGCAGAAAGGAACTGGATAAAACAGCCGAAGAGATTTCCAGAATCCGCAGAACGTATGCGAAGCAGCTTTCAGAAAAGATCAGACAGGCGCTCGTTGACCTGAATTTTCTGGATGTCCGGTTCGAAATTGAATTTAAAGAGCTGGCTGAGCCGGGAGAAAACGGAAAAGATGAGATCTGTTTTATGATCTCCACCAATCCCGGACTGCCGCTGAAACCGCTCGGCAGCGTAGCCTCAGGAGGAGAGCTGTCCCGTATCATGCTCGCGATCAAAGCCGTTATGGCGGACAAAGATGCGGTCGAGACGCTGATTTTTGATGAAATTGACACAGGAATCAGCGGGCGCACCGCGCAGAAGGTATCTGAGAAGATGGCGGTGATCGCAGGAAGCCATCAGGTACTTTGCATTACGCATCTGGCGCAGATTGCCGCTATGGCGGACTCTCATTACATCATCGAAAAGAAACCTGCCGACAGCAAGACAGTGACCAATATCGGACTGCTCACAGAAGAGGAGAGCATCGAAGAGCTTGCGCGGATCCTCGGCGGAGCCAAGATTACGGACACAGTTTTGGAGAGCGCGCGCGAAATGAAAGAATTGGCAAAAAACTCAAAAAAATACTAGTGTGGATTTGACGTTTTTCCACATACTGAATGCAGAGACTGTTTCATCAGTGCTCTGCATTTTGTTTTACGGCGGCAGAAAAGCAGGGCACTTTCTATCTATATTCAGATTCGTAAAGTGAGGTGCAAAAGATGAATGCCAGAAAAAAATACAGAAGATTCGTATGTTTTTTGCTGTTTTTGAGTATTTTGGCGCTGGGATACTGCAGTGTGGCCGCGATCCGAAATGAAATCCCGGATGCCATACGGATATCGGAGTATGGGGAGCTTCCGGAACTGTTTCACAATGGATTGGATTCAGCGATCAGCGTCAGGATACAGGAGGAGAAGGCAGGAGCGGGCTCCGAAAACAGCGGCGGCAGTGCGTCCACCGTGTCTGCATCGGAGGGAAAGGACAGCTATACGCTCTCCTGCCTTTTATTCGGAGCGATCCCGCTGAAGACGGTCAGCGTCAGCGTTACGCCGCGTCCCAGGCTTTACGCCGGCGGGACCCCGATTGGGATCTATCTGGAGACGGACGGTGTGCTCGTCGTCGACACCGGGACGATCACAACGGCGGACGGCGGTTCCTGCTGTCCTGCTGAAAATATCGTGAGATCAGGCGATTATATCCAGTCCGTAAATGGGGAAGCCGTTGCGACAAAGGAGGAACTGGTCGCCTGTATCGGAAAAAGCAACGGCGCAGATGTCATACTTGATGTGGAGAGAGCGGGAGAGCAGATCAGCCTGCGGCTGCAGCCCGTACAGGATGAACAGGGACAATACCGTGCCGGAATCTGGGTGCGCAATGACACTCAGGGAATCGGTACGATCACATATATGAAAGAAGACGGTACGTTTGGGGCGCTGGGCCACGGCATCAGTGATATCGATACGGGAGAAATACTGGATGTTTGCGGCGGCACACTTTACGACGCTGATGTCTTATCGGTCATAAAAGGGCAGCAGGGTATTCCGGGAGAGCTCTCCGGTGTCATACATTACAGTGAAGGATACAAAATAGGAACGATTGAAGAGAACTGCAGCGCCGGCATCTTCGGCAGAGTCGCCAATCTTCCCGGCCTGATACAGGATAAACAGCAGTATGAGATCGCCTATAAACAGGAGGTGGAGCCGGGAGAAGCGGTGATACTGAGCTCAGTGGGCGGCGAATGCAGGGAATATCAGGTAGAGATCAAAGAGATCAGAATGAATGGAACGGATGAGAACAAGGGGATGATCCTGCAGGTGACAGATGAGGAGCTGCTGAACCTGACTGGAGGAATCGTGCAGGGAATGTCAGGAAGTCCGATTTTGCAGAACGGTAAAATTGTGGGAGCGGTAACGCATGTGTTTGTGAACGATCCGGCAAAAGGGTATGGTATCTTTATAGAAAATATGCTGGAGCATTGAGAAAAGGATTCAAGTAATGTGCTATTTTTGATGTGGTCATTGTAAAGTTGCTTGTAGCAGAGGTTTGTTTTTTAAAATAACAGTAGAAAAAAAACTCACATAGGTATATAATGGTTTTATGGAATATTTATCATATTATATGATATCATTGTATTAATATTTGATAGTTTTTGAAATAAAATCAAACGCTTATGAGGAGAATAT
>DVHT01000048.1 GCA_018711885.1 Candidatus Choladousia intestinipullorum
CATCTGTCGGGAGGCGCTACCTGCTGACAGGCTCACAGGAATCCGGAAACTGTGTTTCAAAACATTCGGAAATACTGCAGCGTACCAGAACTACAGGGGACCGGTGCCGTATGAACGGAGATTACTCCGCATACGGCACCGGTCCCCTGCTTTTTAAAAGTTGACAGTGCCGGGGCAAAGATGATACCATAGTCATGAAATAAAATGAGAAAATGTATCATTTACAGAATTTACGAAAGCTGGAAGAAGGAGATACAATGACACTGGATCAATTGCCGAAAGGACAGAATGGGACAATTTGCAGGGTAAACGGAGAAGGCCCCCTGCGCTGCAGGCTTCTTGACATGGGACTGATTCCCGGGACACGGATCATGGTACGGAAAGTGGCGCCGATGGGAGACCCGATCGAGATACATATACGCGGTTACGAGCTGACGATCCGCGTCGCGGATGCGCAGAATATCGAAGTAGAGCCTGAAGACGGGGAGGCAGAAAGATGATCTTCGCATTAGTAGGGAACCAGAATTGCGGAAAAACGACGCTGTTTAACCAGCTGACCGGTTCAAACCAGCATGTCGGAAATTTTCCGGGCGTTACGGTGGATCAGAAGACCGGTGAAATGCGCGGCTTAAAAGGCTGTTCTGTCGTCGATCTGCCGGGAATTTATTCCATCCGCCCATATACAAATGAAGAGATCGTGACGCGTGATTTCATCCTGAATCAGAAGCCGGATGGTATCATCAACATCGTAGATGCGACCAATATTGAGAGAAACCTTTATCTGACGCTGCAGCTGATGGAGATGCACGTTCCGATGGTGCTTGCACTCAATATGATGGACGAGGTCCGCAGCAACGGCGGGACGATCGATATCAAAAAGATGTCGGATGCGCTTGGCATACCGGTCATTCCGATCAGCGCAGTCAAAAATGAAGGAGTCGGCGAACTGACGGACGCCATGTATGAGACGGCGCAGAAAAAGATTTATCCGAAAGTGACGGATTTCTGTGATCCGGGCGCTGTACACCGCTGTATCCATGCGGTCTCGCACCTGATTGAAGACCACGCGCAGAATCTCGGGATTTCAGCGAGATTTGCAGCGACAAAGCTGATCGAAGGGGATACGGATGTCATTGAAAGGCTGAAGCTGAACCAGAACGAACTGGAGCTGATGGAGCACAGCATCGTGGAGATGGAGCATGAACGAGGTCTGGACCGCAATGCGGCCCTTGCCGAGATGCGGTATGACTTTATAGAAAAAGTCTGCGAACAGTCCGTCGTGAAATGCCATGAGAGCAAAGAGCATATCAGGAGCCTGAAGATCGACAGTATTCTGACGCACAAGTATCTGGCGATCCCCGTTTTCCTCCTGATCATGCTGACGGTCTTCTGGCTGACATTCGGCGTGATCGGATCGTTTTTGAGCGACCTGCTTGCCGCAGGGATCGATGCGCTGGCACAGGCGGTTGCGGCGGGACTGGAATCCTACGGGATCAATCCGGTCGTTGAGAGTCTTGTGATCGACGGCATTTTTGCAGGAGTGGGGAGCGTGCTGAGCTTTATGCCGCTTATCGTGGTGCTGTTCTTCTTCCTGTCGATCCTCGAAGATACAGGGTATATGGCGCGCGTCGCTTTTGTTATGGACAAGCTGCTCCGGAAGATCGGACTTTCCGGAAGAAGCTTTGTGCCGATGCTGATCGGCTTCGGATGTTCCGTGCCGGCAATCATGGCGTCCAGAACACTTTCCTCCGAACGTGACCGCAGGATGACGATTCTCCTGACGCCGTTTATGAGCTGTTCGGCGAAAATACCGATCTATGCCGTATTTGCAGCAGCGTTTTTCCCGGACTATGCGGCGCTTGTCATGATCAGCCTTTATGTGTTCGGGATCATCATAGGCATCATCTGTGCCCTGATTCTTGAGCATACGGTATACCGCGGCAACCCGGTCCCGTTTGTAATGGAACTGCCGAATTACCGGTTTCCGTCTGCAAAAAGCGTTCTGCTTTTGATGTGGGAGAAGGCAAAAGATTTTATACAGAAAGCGTTTACGATTATTTTTGCGGCCACCGTTATTATCTGGTTTCTCCAGACCTTTGATCTGAGACTGAACGTAGTGACGGACAGCGCTGACAGTCTTCTGGCGCTGATCGGCAAATGGATCGCTCCGATCTTTAGGCCGCTCGGATTTGAAGACTGGCGTACATCGACGGCGCTGATCACAGGATTTACGGCAAAAGAGGCTGTTGTAAGCACAATGAGCGTACTGTTCGGCACCTCAATGGAGAATCTGAGTACGGTGCTCTCCGGCGTATTTACACCGGTCACTGCAGTCAGCTTTCTCGTATTTACACTGTTGTATACACCGTGCGTAGCGGCGATCGCCGCTATCCGCAGAGAGCTCGGATCCGGGCTTAAGGCGGCAGGAGTGGCGGTTACTCAGTGCGCGGTGGCATG
Source organism: Candidatus Choladousia intestinipullorum (assembly GCA_018711885.1). GTDB lineage: Bacteria > Bacillota > Clostridia > Lachnospirales > Lachnospiraceae > Choladousia > Choladousia intestinipullorum. The sequence goes on from DVHT01000048.1 coordinate 2,458, forward strand.
GGTCGTCGCTCTGGTGGTCTATCAGGGACTGAACCTGATCTTCTGATACCGGGCAGATCCGTCAGGCGGGACAGGAGGTTTTCATGGGAACGTTAGATTATATTATCATTGGTATTGTCGCAGTGTGGTTTGCAGCCGCACTGCGCAGTATTTTTAAGCGAAGAGGCGGGTGTACCTGCGGATGCGGGAACCCGGGGCACCCGGCGTGCGGCGGGAACTGTGCGCACAGGAAAAGGGAACAGAGCACCTGCAGCGGATGCAGTCAATGCGGAAAAGAAAAGTGAGGAGTTTACAATGGCGATTGAACGAGTAAGAGAGTATTTAAAAAAATGGGACGTACAGGACCGGATTCTGGAATTTCCGACTTCCAGCGCTACCGTAGAGCTGGCCGCACAGGCAGCCGGCTGCGAGCCGGCAAGGATTGCAAAGACGCTGTCTTTTTTAGTGGACGGTCAGGCAGTCCTGGTTGTTGCCGCTGGAGATGTAAAGGTTGACAATGCGAAGTACAAAGCGCAGTTCCACACGAAGGCGAAAATGCTGAACGCGGAGCAGGTGACAGAGATGGTCGGCCATGCGGTGGGAGGTGTGTGCCCGTTCGCCGTGAACGATGGAGTCAGGATTTATCTGGATGAATCCCTGAAAAGATTTCAGACGGTTTTTCCGGCTGCAGGAAGCAGCAACAGCGCGATCAAAGTGACGATTGAAGAACTTGAGACGTATTCCGGAAGCAGGGAATGGGTCGATGTGTGCAAGATGCGATAGCGGTATAAACGGTTGTGTTTTGCGGAAAGATATAGTAAAATACGAGTGTCCGCGAACCGGCTCTCCGGCTTTGCGGACGATGCAGATACGAAAAGGGGGACGGCATTATGGAGATTAACATGCAGGCAGTCGTGTGGCTGATTGTACTCGTCGTACTGCTGGCGGCAGAGGCAGTCACGCTCGGACTTACGACGATCTGGTTTGCCGGCGGAGCGCTTGCAGCTTTTGCAATGGCAATAGCAGGCACAGAAGTATTCCTTCAGATCATCGTATTTTGCACGGTTTCCATCCTTTTGCTGATCCTGACCCGTCCGGCAGCGGTAAAGCTGTTCAATAAGGGACGGATGAAGACGAATGCAGAAAGTCTGATCGGAGAGACTGCGGTGGTGACGGCGCAGATCGATAATCTGGCAGGAAAAGGCCAGGTGCAGGTAAAAGGGCAGTACTGGACGGCGCGGACACCGGAAGACGGCGTGCAGATTGAAAGAGGCCGGACAGTGAAGATCAAAAAAATCAGCGGAGTAAAGCTGATTGTGGAGGAGGCATGACAGGATGAATAATGGTGCAGGGATTCCGTTTGGGGCAATACTGGTAGTGATTTTGGTGATACTGGTTCTTATGATCCTCGCCAGCTGTGTAAAGATCGTACCGCAGGCACAGGCGTTTGTGGTCGAACGGCTCGGCGGTTATCAGAGCACATGGGATGTGGGCATGCATTTTAAGCTGCCGTTTATTGACCGTGTGGCGAGAAGAGTCAATTTAAAAGAGCAGGTGGTAGATTTCGATCCGCAGGCGGTGATCACAAAGGATAACGTCACCATGCAGATTGATACGGTCGTGTTTTTCCAGATCACGGATCCGAAACTGTTTGCGTACGGAGTAGAGAATCCGATCATGGCGATCGAGAATCTGACGGCCACGACGCTCCGGAATATTATCGGCGATATGGAACTGGACCAGACGCTTACTTCTCGCGAAGTGATCAATACGTCGATGCGGGCGACACTTGATGTGGCAACAGACCCGTGGGGGATTAAAGTAAATCGTGTAGAGTTGAAAAACATTCTTCCGCCTTCGCAGATCGTTGATGCGATGGAGAAGCAGATGAAAGCCGAGCGTGAACGAAGAGAGGCAATCTTAAAGGCAGAGGGAGAAAAGAAGTCTTCCATTCTGGTAGCAGAAGGAAATAAACAGTCCGCCATTCTTGACGCGGAGGCGGAAAAACAGGCCGCGATCCTGCGCGCAGAAGCGGAAAAAGAGAAAATGATCCGTGAGGCAGAAGGACAGGCAGAAGCGATCTTGAAAGTTCAGCAGGCCAAGGCAGAAGGGATCCGCCTGATCAAAGAAGCAGCGGCGGATCAGACAGTCCTTACACTGAAGAGCTTTGAGACGCTTGAAAAGGTGGCCGACGGACAGTCAACGAAGATCATCATTCCGTCAGATCTTCAGAACGTGGCGGGAATGATCAAGACGGTAACGGAAGTGGCAAAAGACTGACGGAGGATAAAAATATGGATTTAAAAGGAAGGAACTTTTTGACACTGAAGGATTTTACCCCGGATGAGATCACGTATCTGCTCGACCTTGCTGCTGATTTAAAAGCAAAAAAGAAAGCAGGGGAGCGGACTTTGTATCTGGAGGGCAAGAATATCGTGCTCATTTTTGAAAAAACGAGTACACGTACCAGGTGTTCGTTTGAAGTGGCGGCGCATGACCTCGGGATGCACGTGACGTATCTGGACCCGCAGGGTTCTCAGATCGGCAAGAAAGAGAGCATCAGGGATACTGCCCGCGTGCTGGGACGGATGTACGACGGTATTGAGTACCGCGGTTATGGACAGGAGATTGTCGAGGAGCTGGCAAAGTATGCAGGAGTCCCGGTGTGGAACGGCCTGACGAATGAATACCATCCGACGCAGATGCTGGCTGACATGCTGACGGTCCGGGAACACTTCGGGGATCTGAAAGGCCGTAAGCTTGCGTATTTCGGGGATGCCCGGTACAATATGGGAAATTCTCTGATGATCGTCTGCGCAAAACTGGGGATTCATTTTACCGCATGTACGGCGAAAGAATACTTCCCGGATGCGGCTTTGGTAGAGCAGTGCCGGGAATATGCGGAACGCAGCGGAGCGGTCATTACACTGACAGAAAATGTGGAAGAAGGCGCAAGAGATGCCGATGTGATCTATACAGACGTTTGGGTGTCCATGGGCGAGCCGGATTCTGTATGGGAAGAACGGATCCGCAGGCTTCTTCCGTATCAGGTGAATAAGCGGGTAATGTCGTTTGCCGGACCGGATGCAGTCTTTATGCACTGCCTTCCGGCATTTCATGACCTTGATACGAAGATCGGCAGACAGATTTATGAGAAATTCGGCCTGGAAGCTATGGAAGTGACAGATGAAGTGTTTGAATCGGAACAGTCGCTTGTCTTTGATGAGGCAGAGAACCGGATGCATACGATCAAAGCGCTAATCGCGGCTACGATGGGAATCTGAGAATGAAGAAAGCAAAGGAAAAAAATATCCGGATTCTGGAAGCCTTCTGCATTCTGACGGCAGCGGCGGCCGGAGTTTTCTGTATTCTTTATCTGCTTGATCTGACGCAGAACTACTGGTTCCTGAATCTGATTCTGGGACTCGGTGTTCTGCTCCACGTGTCGATGTCATTTTTATCGGTGGTCAGGCGGGCGTACTTCCCGGCAGCGGCGGCAGCCCTGGCGGCTGTGTTTTATGCGGTTTGTCTCGTTTTTTTCATGCTATAGGAGGCAGTTGGCAATGAAAAGCAAAATACTCCGGGCGCTCGGACACGCGGACGGATACGTTTCCGGGCAGGAACTGAGCGGGATGCTGGATGTTTCCCGCACGGCAGTATGGAAAGTGATCAATCAGTTAAAAGAAGAAGGTTATGAGATAGAATCCGTGCCCCGAAAGGGCTACCGGATTCTTTCGCGTCCGGACGTTGTGACAAAAGAGGCGGTTGCAAGCCGCCTGGAGACAAAATGGGCAGGGCGGCAGATCTGTTCGCTGCCGACTGTGGACTCTACGAATAATGAAGCAGGCAGACTGGCAGAGAACGGAGCTTTGGAGGGGACGCTTGTGCTGGCGGAGGAACAGACCGGGGGCAAAGGCAGAAGAGGCCGTTCCTGGATGACGCCGGCGGGAAGCGCAGTGGCAATGAGCCTGATCCTGCGTCCGGATATCCCTCCGTCAAGGGCTTCCATGCTGACGCTTGTCATGGGACTTGCCGTGGCGGATGCATGCCGCAGTTTTTGCGGCGTCGATGCCAAGATCAAATGGCCGAATGACATTGTTGCAGACGGCCGGAAGATCTGCGGGATTTTGACCGAAATGAGCAGTGAGATTGATTATATCAGACATATCATCATTGGAGCAGGGATCAATACGAAGGTAGAACAGTTCCCGGAAGAGCTGAAAAAGACGGCGGTTTCTCTGCATGAGATTACGGGAGAACGGCCGGACCGCGCAGGTTTGATCGCCGCATGCATGCAGCAGTTTGAGCAGTATTATGAAATATTCCTGAAAAAACAGGATCTGTCTTTGCTGAAAGATGCCTATAATGAGCGCCTTGCCGGCATCGGCGGGACCGTCAGCGTCCTTGGGACGCAGGAACAGTACAGCGGGATATCGGAAGGCATTGATGAGATGGGAGAACTGCTCGTGCGCCGGGAGGACGGAAGGATTGAAACGGTATACGCCGGAGAAGTATCTGTCCGGGGGATATACGGATATGTTTAAGAATGATGATACAGAGATGAAATAGAGAGGTTAGGATATGGCGGAAGAGACGATTGTGCTTTGCGGTGCAAACGCGTACGAAGAAAAATATTATCTCGACGGAAGGTTTTCCAGGCTTCCGGCACAGATCAAAGAGGAGCTTCAGATCATGTGCGTCCTTTTTACCCATGATGTCGGAGGAATCTTTCTGGTGGAATTTGACAGAGACGGCAGGCTGCAGTTTAAGACAGAGGCCGCCCAGGGAGATTATACATACGATGAGATCGGAGCGGCGCTGAAGATCAAGGAAATCCAGAGGACGAAAGAGGAGCTGCTGCGGTCCCTTGAGCTTTATTATCAGATTGTTGTGGCCGGAAAAAGGAATATTGTATTATGAGAATCGGAAACGTAATTCTGGACAATAATATCATACTGGCACCGATGGCAGGGGTAACGGACCTGCCTTTTCGTTTGCTGTGCAAGGAGCAGGGGGCGGGGCTCGTCTGTACCGAAATGGTGAGTGCGAAAGCGATTTCCTTTCATAATAAAAATACAGAAGCGCTCCTTACCATATCGCCCAAAGAGCATCCCGTATCTTTGCAGCTTTTCGGCTCCGATCCGGATATAATCAGCGAGATGGCGTCATATATTGAAGAGCGGCCGTTTGATATCCTCGATATCAATATGGGCTGTCCTGTGCCGAAAGTGACCGGAAACGGGGAAGGTTCCGCGCTGATGAGGAATCCGAAGCTGATCGGGGAGATTATTCAGAAGACAGCGCGCGCCATCAAAAAGCCCGTGACTGTCAAAATCCGGAAAGGGTTTACGGCACAGGAGGTAAACGCGGTGGAGATCGCGAAGATCGCTGAAGCTTCCGGAGCTGCCGCAGTGGCAGTCCACGGACGGACCAGAGAGCAGTATTATTCCGGAAAGGCAGACTGGGATATCATCCGCCAGGTAAAAGAGGCAGTAAAGATTCCGGTCATCGGAAACGGCGATGTGGATTCTGCTGAGAGCGCCGTACGGATGATGAAGGAGACCGGATGCGACGGCATCATGGTCGGGCGCGCTGTGCGCGGCAACCCGTGGCTGTTCGGAGAAATACGGGAATATCTGGAGACGGGAAAACGAAGGGAGCGCCCGTCGAAAGACGAAGTACGCGCCATGATGCTTCGCCATGCGCGGATGCAGATCGATTACAAAGGAGATTATATCGGCATCCGGGAGATGCGCAAGCACATTTCCTGGTACACGGCCGGTTATCCCGGCTCGGCGAAGCTTCGGGGCGAGATCAATACCGTGGATTCCTACGGGGAACTGGAGCGGCTTCTGAACGAACGTTTCTGAATGCGGCTGCGACAGCCCTGAAACGGCGGTTTTTCGCTGTTTTACACGTGTGGCTGAGCTTGACAAAAGAAGGGCAATCATTTATAATCTGGTGATTGTGAGAAGTAATGTGATCCATACAGCCGCCGGCTGTCTGGATATGAAACAGAGCAAGGAAGGGTGTAGATTGGTATGGAAGAAAAGAAAAAACTGTTAACTTATGCGGGTCTGAAAAAACTGGAGGACGAGCTCCACGACCTGAAAGTCAATAGAAGAAAAGAGGTCGCAGAAAAAATCAAAGAGGCGAGAGAGCAGGGCGACCTTTCCGAGAACGCAGAATACGATGCAGCAAAAGATGAACAGCGCGACATCGAGGCGAGGATCGAAGAGATTGAAAAAATCCTGAAAAACGCTGAGGTCGTTGTAGAAGACGAAGTTGATGTGGATAAGATCAACGTCGGCTGTACAGTAAAAGTATACGACGAAGAGTTTGAAGAGGAAATGGAATTTCAGATCGTCGGCTCTTCTGAGGCGAACAGTCTGGAAGGAAAGATTTCAAATGAATCTCCGGTCGGAAAAGCGCTGATCGGAAAAAGCGTAGGAGAAGAAGTGGCGGTTGAAACACAGGCCGGTGTGATCGAATACAAGGTACTTGAGATCCAGAGGTCAATCTAAACAGAGTACAGGAGGAGTGGATAAAGTGGCAGAGCAGAAGAAGCAGGATCAGGAACAGGATATTAACCAGCTGTTGAAGGTGCGCCGCGAGAAACTTGCGGAGCTGCAGGCGGACGGAAAAGATCCGTTTGCGCTTACAAAGTTTGACGTGACAAATCACAGCGCGGATGTAAAAGAAAATTTTGAGGAATACGAGGGAAAAACAGTCTCCATCGCGGGCCGTATGATGTCAAAAAGGGTGATGGGAAAAGCTTCTTTCTGCAATGTACAGGACCTGAAAGGAAATATCCAGTCCTATGTGGCGCGCGACAGCATTGGCGAGGAAGAGTACAAGGCGTTTAAGAAGCTTGATATCGGCGATATCGTGGGGATCACCGGTGAAGTGTTTAAAACAAAGACCGGAGAGATTTCGATCCACGCATCTTCCGTGACGCTTCTCTCCAAAAGCCTTCAGGTGCTTCCGGAGAAATTCCATGGCCTGACGAATACGGATATCCGTTACCGCCAGCGCTACGTAGACCTGATTATGAATCCGGAAGTAAAAGATACGTTTATCAAACGCTCCCGGATCATCAGCAGTATCCGGAAATATCTGGACAGCCAGGGATTCATGGAGGTAGAAACTCCGATGCTCGTATCGAATGCGGGCGGGGCTGCGGCAAGACCGTTTGAGACGCACTTTAATGCGCTCGATGAGGATCTGAAACTCCGCATTTCACTGGAACTCTATCTGAAGAGACTGATCGTCGGAGGCATGGAGCGCGTTTATGAGATCGGACGCGTATTCCGCAACGAGGGACTTGATACGAGACACAATCCGGAATTTACTCTGATGGAGCTGTATCAGGCATATACCGATTACAATGGAATGATGGACCTGACAGAGAATCTGTACCGCCATGTGGCACAGGATGTCCTGGGCACCACGAAGATCGTCTACAACGGTATTGAGATGGATCTCGGAAAACCATTTGAACGGATCACTATGGTGGATGCAGTCAAGAAGTATGCCGGCGTAGATTTCAATGAGATCCATACGCTCAAAGAAGCCAGAGCAGCGGCGAAGGAACATCACGTAGAGTTTGAAGAAAGACATAAAAAGGGCGATATCCTGAGCCTGTTCTTCGAAGAATTTGCCGAAGAGCATATGATCCAGCCGACGTTTGTCATGGATCATCCGGTCGAGATCTCTCCGCTCACAAAGAGAAAGCCGGAGAACCCGGAATATACAGAACGTTTCGAGTTCTTTATGAACGGATGGGAGATGGCGAACGCTTATTCCGAGCTGAACGACCCGATTGACCAGCGCGAGCGCTTTAAGGCACAGGAGGAGCTGCTTGCAAAAGGCGATGAAGAGGCGAACACGACGGATGAAGATTTCCTGAATGCACTGGAGATCGGTATGCCGCCTACAGGAGGAATCGGCTTCGGTATTGACAGGATGTGCATGCTGCTGACCAATTCGGCAGCGATCAGAGACGTACTGCTGTTCCCCACAATGAAGAGCATCGGCGGAGCCGAAGGTAAAAAAACGGACAAGAAAGAGGAGTCCGAACCGGCTGTGAAGATCGATCTTTCCAAGGTGAAAGTCGAGCCGCTATTTGAGGACGCCGTTGATTTTGACACCTTCAGCAAGTCTGATTTCCGGGTTGTAAAGGTGGAGGCATGCGAGGCTGTTCCGAAGAGCAAGAAGCTCCTGAAGTTCACACTGAACGACGGAACAGACCGGAAACGCACGATTTTAAGCGGTATTCACGAGTATTACGAGCCGGAAGAGCTGGTCGGAAAGACCTGCATCGCGATCACAAATCTCCCGCCGAGGAAGATGATGGGTATCGACTCCGAGGGTATGCTGATCAGCGCTGTGTACGAGTACGATGGGCACGAAGGACTGAATCTGCTGATGGTGGATGACAATATTCCGGCGGGCGCGAAGCTCTATTAAGGATAAGAAATGACCTATCATTTTGACAACAAAAATTCAATTTGACAACAATTTGACAGCAAAAACCGAAACAAATACGAATTATTACGACGTATTGTAAAAAGTTGTCGCTCGTCCATTTCAGGCAAAACAGATTGTCTGGGGCACTTTTTGAAAGAAAAACTTTCAAAGAGTGCCCTTTTTTTGTGCAATCGGATACATCCGTGGTAGTCATTCAGGATGGAGGAACAGAAGTCATGAAAACAGAAAACAGTTACTACAATCAACAAAAGCGCAGTGAAGTGATGGAAAGTGCCCGCAGGCTCAGAAGAAAGTTTTTACGATATCAACAGGCGGAGATAGTGTACAGCCTGTCCCATAAGAAGCTGATGGAATTGGCTAATGACGCAGGGGCTATTTACAGAATGGACGGTATTGTTTTAATCAATCGGGAAATTTTTGACGAGTATCTTGAAAGATTTCATGAGGTAAAACAGAAGTAAAGGAGATGTCTGATATGGGATATGCAAGAAAAGATGTAGAAGCTACAAAAGAAGGACAGAAGAAATTTGTGAGGTATAAGGAAGGCGCAGAGAAATATAGTTTGGGGCTCACTAAATTTCAAGCTTTAGCTAAAGAAGCAAAGGCGGTCTATAAGGTTGATAAAGTAGTTCTTGTCAATTGTGAAATATTCGAACGCTTTTTGGAAACTTTTAGAGAATATTAAAATCGGAGGATCAATGATGCATGGAAAAGTATGGCTGTTCTCTCATCTCATTGATGATGAAGATCTTGCATTTTTACAGAGGGAGTTTATCAGTTATCAGCAGGCAATGGAATATTACGGACTCCGGTATAAACCTGTGGTCAGAATGTCTCATGTTTCGGGTTCTGTTTACAAGGTAGGAAAAAAGGTATTGATACGAAGGAGTATTTTTGAAGAATATTTGAGAAATCATGTGAAAAGGGGGACCGAAGAATGGGAAGAGTTATTTCAGTAGCAAACCAAAAGGGCGGAGTCGCAAAAACAACATCAGCAGTAAATCTGGGGATTGGACTGGCCAGGGAAGGGAAAAAAGTATTGCTCGTTGATACAGATCCTCAGGGAAGTCTTACAGCCAGTCTTGGATATGTGGAACCTGATGAAATTCAGATTACACTGGCAAATATACTTACTGCAGTGATCAATGAACAGGAGATTGATCCGGATGATGGAATTCTTCATCATGAGGAGAATATTGATATCATGCCCGGAAATATTGAACTGTCTGCACTGGAAGTTGTCATGGGAAATGTGATGAGCAGAGAACTTATTTTAAAAGATTATATTGATATGATGAGAGAACGATATGATTATATCCTGATTGATTGTATGCCCAGTCTTGGAATGATGACGATCAATGCATTGGTTGCTTCTGATTCTGTACTGATCCCTGTTCAGGCGGCATATCTGCCTGTAAAAGGTCTCCAACAGTTGATAAAGACTATTCTGATGGTCAAGAAGAGGCTGAACCGTGGACTGGAAATTCAGGGAATCCTTCTTACAATGGTGGATTACAGGACAAATTATGCGAAAGATATTGCGGCAAAGCTGCATGAAACCTATGGGTCACGAATTACGATTTTTAATAATTCGATTCCTATGTCTGTTAAGGCAGCAGAAACAAGTGCCGAGGGAGTCAGTATTTATTCTCATTGTCCTAAAAGCAAGGTGGCAGAAGCATATCGGAATCTGACACAGGAGGTGCTGAACAGTGAAAAGTAGCAGAAGCGGTGAAAAAGTTAAATTAACAAGCATAGACGAGCTGCTGGGTGTTATGAATGAAGAGTCGGCAATGGAGA